>DITJ01000092.1 GCA_002422795.1 Alphaproteobacteria bacterium UBA6187
TTTCACGTGCCCCGCCCTACTCAAGCATCACTAAATAAGTTTTCCCCTACGGGACTATCACCCTCTATAGTTAACCTTTCCAGGTTATTCTGGTAACTTATAAAATGACGACTGGCCTGGTCTGCGTTCGCTCGTCACTACTAGCAGAATCTCGGTTGATTTCTTTTCCTCCGGGTACTTAGATATTTCACTCCCCCGGGTTAGCTTGATACACCTATGTATTCAGTGTAACATACCGCTTGCGCGGTGGGTTGCCCCATTCAGAAATTTTCGGATCAAAGTTTGTTCGCAACTCCCCGAAACTTATCGCAGCGTACCACGTCTTTCTTCGCCTGCAAATGCCTAGGCATCCACCAAATGCCCTTTTTATATTTAAAAAGAGATCATTTATTATTATCCTACGATGTCGTATACAGAACTAAGCTTGTAATTGTTCACATTAATTAAAAAATATTTTATATCTTGCGATACTCATATTTCTCCAAATCAACTCATACAAATTTGTTAGTTTTAGTATTCGTATGTCTTTAGAATTATTCACGATTTCAAAGAGCTATCCGACGTTTCCGCTTATTTCATCAGTGCGTCGGGAGGGCATTTATACGCAGATACTCCGAGTATGTAAAGCACTAATTTACAAAAAATGCAAAAAAGTTTAAAGAAAAAACACTAATCGTTATATTTCAATAGATTATTTGCGAAACTTTTTTCTGTTATCATAATAAATCTTTAATATTTAGGTGGTATAATGGACACAAGTAGGTAATTTTACCAAAAATGGAGCTCAAAATGTCAAAAGATTTATCTGGATTACCTCCATCAGAAGCATCCTTATCCACTATTCCTGTTTTTTATAAGGTAACATTCACTCCAGACCTCACTCCTATTGCCACAAAATTGGACAACTACAAACTATGGGAACAAGAAAGCGGTGGCTTAGATAAGGACAAGCCATTTATTATTATCAACCCGGGAAACGGCCCGGGAAATCAGGAGTTCCAAGAAAAATTAGCTAACGATATTATAAACCCGGAATTTTCTTCTAAAAGAAAGGAAATGGAAGACGTTGCTTTAACATCTATAGCATTCGAAGCCAAAATATTTGAACGAGGCGTAAGAAAAGTAGGCATCCCAAGCGAAGATCGACAATATCTAGTTGCCTTAAACCAAACAATTGGCAGGCCAAATATGGATCTAATAAGATCACATAACGAAAATACTGCCGGAATAGATGGCAATGGGTTTACAACTGATTATACAAAAGAACAGGCAAGGTTAATGTATGGGCCTTTAATAACAACAGCAGGCATTGCGCCAGATGGCAGCGGCACTCCCTTACCTGATGAACAAATTATTGGTAACTTATCTAAAGCCAGGAATTACAATCCTAGCTTTGGCACCGTCACAGCAAACTGCCAGACAAATGCACTGGTTAACATGATGCGCGGTCTAGATATTCCAGAAGAAACCATCAGGGCCGGGGTTGAGAATATGCGCCGCATTGACGCCCCAAACATGGCAAAAGCCGGAACTCATGAAAACGGCATATTTCCGAGTACAGTTATATTTGAAGGCTCTAATGATAAATTTGCTGAAGATTATATAGGGGGTAGAATACCCGCGCTGCCAGAAGACCACATACATACTAGTAGAGTTACAATTGATGACCACAGAATAAAGGTTTATCAGAAACTGGCTCTTGAAGTTTACAATCCCGGGAAAAAGCCAACTCAGGAAGAAAAAGCCCAGGAGGATATGATTAGACATAGCTTGCCAGATTCACTTGATGAAGAAGTGAAATCCTCTAAAGATAGCCTAAAAGATAAAATCCTTGGCTATTTAAGTCTAGATAACCTTCGCTCAAAAGATCCAAATGGCCACGCCCCCTTCCTTTTAACAGGCGAGGCAACCCCGGGAAATGAAGTGCCGGGGAGAGATCCAAATCTTTTATATAAATTAATGGCCGATATGCTCACCAGGGAAAACCCCAAGGATGTAATGGGCATTTTCACACAGCCCCAAACTGAAAATATTGCCACTCCCAAAGCTACCGTACATATAGGTAACGCGCATTCAGCGATTTTGACCGCAGCACAAATAATCCCACATGCCGAAGCAGTCATAGGCATATCCAGCCTTATGGATGATACAAAGAAAGAGGCAGACTCCCTATCCGGCAGCCTTTCTTCCCAAAGTGGACAACAAATAGGATGAACGCCTGAACAAAAAAACCTTCTATCTAAATATGCATAATATTGTTACTTTCGCTTGAGTTATTTTGTTATGCAGAGGTCTTTTGAATTAAGTAATACTTTTATTATTTCCTAAATACAGTATCATGATCGCGGCTGGTCTTTTTCTACTTTTTTTATTATCTTGAAGATATTTGCCAGAGCCTTAACTAAAGGGGCTTGTGAAATATGTCAATTCAAAAACATCCCTTCTTGGGAAGGTATTTAGAGAATTAAAACCATGAACATTTCAGAATTCTGCATTAGGCGTCCCGTTTTTACAACCCTGCTCACATGCGCTATGATTGTTGCCGGATTTGCCGGATATAACAGCCTGGCAGTTAGCGCCCTGCCGCGCGTGGATTTCCCGACCATTCAGGTTACAGCAAACCTGCCCGGAGCCAGCCCGGAAACCATGGCATCATCGGTGGCAACGCCGCTGGAGAGGCAGTTTTCTACTATATCTGGCATTACCTCCATGACATCCAGCAGCTTCCTGGGGGTTACGAACGTTACATTGCAATTCGATCTTGACCGCAATATTGATGGCGCCGCGCTTGATGTGCAAACCGCCATTTCCGCAACGCTCCGCCGCCTGCCACCGGAAATGCCTACGCCGCCTTCCTTCCGCAAGGTTAATCCGGCAGACCAGCCTGTATTATTCATCGCAATATCTTCTGATACAATCCCGATATCGAAAGTGAACGAATATGCCGACACATTAATGGCGCAGCGTATTTCAACATTGCCGGGTGTGGCGCAGGTGCAGATATATGGCTCGCAGAAATATGCAGTGCGGGCGCAAGTGAACCCGCAAGCGCTAGCCGCCCATGATATAAGCTTTGATGAGGTAAGCAGCGCCATATCAAACGCCACTTCGCAAACCCCGGTGGGTGTTATAAGCGGAAGTAAGCAGTTATTTAACCTGAATGTGGCAGGCCAGCCGCAAAATGCTGCAGATTTCAGGCCGCTAGTGGTAACATGGCGAAATGGCGCGCCAGTGCGTCTTCAGGATATTGCCACTATAAGTGATTCAGTGGAAAACCAGCGTTCAATAGGCTTTATTGGCGGCAAGCAGGCTATCGTGATAGCAATACAGCGCCAGCCTGATGCAAATACTATAGATGTAGTACAGAAAATACGGGATTTATTGCCAGTATTTCGCCAGCAATTGCCGCCTTCAATTACTATCACCCCGTTATTTGATCGCTCCTTATCCATTAAAGAATCTGTGCATGATGTGCAGTTTACGCTCAAGCTTACTGTAATACTGGTGATACTGGTGATATTCTTATTCTTGCGCAAATTACCAGCAACCATGATTCCGGCACTTGCCGTGCCACTCTCTATTATAGCTACCTATGGCGGAATGGCTTTGTTTGGTTTTAGCATAAATAACATATCATTGCTGGCAATAACCTTATGCGTTGGCCTTGTGGTGGATGATGCTATCGTGATGCTGGAAAATATTATCCGCTATATTGAAAAGGGTATGAAGCCTTTTGAGGCTGCTATTAAAGGCTCCAAGGAAATTGGCTTTACTATTATGTCGATCACCCTTTCACTGGTTGCGGTGTTTATCCCGGTATTGTTTATGGGCGGGATTGTTGGTCGGCTGTTCCGTGAATTTGCGGTGACAATCAGTTTTGCAATCTGTGTATCGGGGTTTATCTCCTTAACCTTAACACCAATGCTCTGCAGCCGCTTCTTAAAGCCGCATAAGGATGAAAAAGAAAGTGCTTTTGGCCAAAAACTGGAAAATGCCTTTAATAGCCTGCTTAATTTTTATGAGGGAACTTTAAAAACAGTCCTGCTCCATAAATTCATAACCCTTATGCTTACTATAGCCATATTATTTGTCACTATTTTTGCATTTATAACCTCACCAAAAGGCTTTTTTCCCTTAGAAGATACAGGCTTTATTTTTGCATTTACCGAAGGCGCGCAGGATATTTCCTTCGATGCGATGCTAGAAAAGCAAAAACAGGCGGCGCAGATTGTTTGTTCAGACCCGGTAGTTGCAAGCTGCTTCCACGCAATTGGCGGCGGCGGTGGGGCGCTTAATGCAGGGCGTATTTTCTTCGGGCTGGTGCCAAGAAGCGAGAGGCCTTCGGCTAACGAAGTAATCCAGAATATGCGTAAAAACCTTGCAGGGCTGCAAGGCATGAATGTATTTATGCAGCCTATACAAAACATCCAGATTGGCGGAAGGCTTAGCAAAAGCCTATATCAATACACATTGCAAGCCAGTGATTTAAATGAGCTTTATAACTGGTCGGAAAAATTAAATGATGCACTTGCAAAGGAAAAAGGATTCCTTGATGTGACATCTGATTTGCAAATGAAAAGTTTGCAGGCGCTGGTATCAATCGATCAGGAAAAAGCCGCAAGTTTCGGGGTGAATTATGACGATGTGCGCAAGACACTTTATTCCGCGTTTGGAACTGCCCAGGTTGCTACTCTTTATACCCCATCTAACGATTATGCGGTGATTTTAGAAGTAGCGCCTGAATTCCAGCAAAATATTAACGATATAAAAAACCTTTATGTGCGTTCAAGGGACGGCAAGCTGGTAAGTCTGGACGGCATTGTAACCGTAATGCAATCAAGCGCCCCATTATCGGTAAACCATCAGGGGCAATTGCCTGCGGTGACTATTTCATATAACCTGGCAAAAGATTTTTCTCTTAGTGAAGCGGTACAGCGCATTAGTGTTGTTGAAAAGCAAATCGGCATGCCGGATACAATAAGTAAAAGTTTCCAGGGTTCCGCGCAGGCGTTCCAGAGTTCTGCGGGCGGGCAGGGAATGCTACTGCTGTTTTCGGTGCTGGTTATCTATATAATATTAGGGATGCTTTATGAAAGCTTCATTCATCCTATAACCATCTTGTCCGGCCTGCCATCTGCGGCACTAGGGGCGATTATTACTATACGCCTGTTCGGTATGGATTTAAGTGTTATAGCTGTTATCGGGATTGTAATGTTGATAGGTATAGTAAAGAAGAACGCAATTATGATGATAGATTTTGCAGTTAACGCACAAAAAGAAGGTATGAAGGCGGATGAGGCTATTTTCCAGGCATGTATTTTACGTTTCCGGCCGATTATGATGACAACAATGGCAGCTATTTTTGGAACCCTCCCAATTGCTATAGGTTACGGCGCAGGCACGGAACTGCGGCAGCCACTTGGTCTTGCGGTGGTTGGCGGCTTGCTTACCTCACAACTCCTTACCCTTTATATAACCCCGGTGATTTACCTTTATATGGAAAGGTTGCAGGAAAGATTGAAAAAAGGATTAAAGCGCGGCAAGAAAACATTAAAAGCCCGATAGAAACCGCTTGCATATTTCAACTGTTTGTTGTGATATGGCTATATATCTATTTATAATTTTAAGGAGCCTATAATGAAAATGAAACTTACTATCCTGACACTTGCTTTAGCGTTATTATCCGGCACTTCTGTTTTTGCCGAAGAAGCTAAAAGCAAGGAAGAAAACTTTGCAGAGCGCAAAACTCAAATGGCAAAAGACTTAAATGAAGAAAAAGCAGGTCTTGATAAAGTTATCACTTGCGTAAATTCCGCGCAAAAACACGAAGATATGAAGAAATGTAATGAAATCAGGCATGCTAATATTCAGAAGATTCGCGAACGCAGCATTGAAAAACGTAAAGAGCGTCTACAAAATGAAATAAAACAGCTAGATGAAAAAGGCAAAAAACTTAAAGAAGGTGATGATAAAAAGGTAGATTAATAATATCAAGTTGTATTCCAAGAACAAGTCTGAGTGAGAGGGGTTTCGGCGAGGGTAGGCTTACTGCGTGCTCAACGATAAAACCAGCCCCTCCTCGCTCAAAGAATGCAACTTGGGCATAAAATTTCTAACGAATGGGTGAGGGAAGTTTTATGGGTTAAATCACGCTACCCCCTAAAGCGGGGTTTTTTATAGTGACGTAAGCAGTTTAACCAACAATAATCTTCTTAATCTCTTCAATATTATTTGCAGCAACCTGATATCTTTCCTCGCGTAAAAGCAGGTCTTGCAAGGACGCTGGCAGGGATGCATTTTTCAGTCCAGCTTTTTCTATCGCGTCAGAGAATTTTGCTGGATGTGCAGTTGCAAGCGTTACAATCGGGATATTAGTATATTTACGCTTCTTTTGCGCTGCATACACACCTATTGCAGTATGCGGGTCGAGCAGCTCTCCAGTCGTATCAAATATTTCCTTGATAGTTTTGCATGTGTTTTCATCATCCACATTCTGGCTGGAAAATAACAGACGTGCTTTTTCCAATTTATGGGAATCTATTTTAATCCCACCATTTTTAAAGCCATCCATAAGGGCGGATATTGCCGCGCCATCATTATCATAAAGGCTGAATAATAAACGCTCAAAATTGCTAGATACCTGTATATTCATACTTGGGGATAGTGAATTTTGCAAATCCGACCTGGAATAATCGTTATTTTCAAGGCTGCGGTGCAGAATATCATTTTTATTAGTTGCAATGATAAGCTGCTTAATCGGCAAGCCCATTTTGCAAGCGATATAACCTGCAAAAATATCACCGAAATTACCAGTTGGAACCGAAAATGCTATAGATTTTGCTGGCGCGCCAAGTTGCAAAGCCGCATAGAAGTAATATACCACTTGCGCCATTATCCGGCACCAGTTGATTGAATTTACAGCAACCAGCTGCTTGCCTTTTAAAAAGCTCTGGTCTGCAAACAGCTCTTTAACAATATGCTGGCAATCATCAAAATTGCCCTTTAGTGCGATATTATGCACGTTATCAGCCAAAATAGTGGTCATTTGCCTGCGCTGTACTTCTGATACCATATTATGCGGATGCATTATAAATATCTGCACATGCTTCGAATGCCTGCAACCTTCTATCGCTGCTGAGCCGGTATCCCCGGAGGTTGCGCCAACAATCACAACATCTTGTTTCCGTTTGATCAGGATATAATCAAACACCCTGCCAAGGAACTGCAAGGCAAAATCTTTAAATGCGAGTGTAGGGCCATGGAATAATTCCAGTACGAATTCGTTATTGCCAATCTGTTTCAGTGGCGCAATTGCCTTATGGCGGAAACCCGCGTAAGACGCATGGATAATTTCTTTTAAGTCTTTTTCTGGAATTGCGCCATCAATATATGGGCGGGTGATTTCAAGGAATAAATCCTCATAGGAAAGCCCGGCAAAAGTTGCAATTTGCGCAGGTGTAAAACTTGGGTATTCTTCCGGCACATAAAGGCCACCGTCACTGGCAAGACCAGCAATTACCGCATCTTCAAAACCTAACTTTGGTGCGCGTCCGCGCGTGCTGATGTAGTGCATAAGAAGGGGGCTGGAGATTAGTGATTAGGGGCTGGGAAGAATTGAAGATTTAAGATTGAAGATTGAAGATTTAAAGAATCTTATTCTTACTTAAATCTTCAATCTTCAATCTTAAATCTTCAATCCCTAATCCCTAGTCCCCAACCCCTAGCACCTAACCCAAATACCTCGCCTTTAAATGTTCCTTATAAATCTCTACGTCTAAACCTTTTCCGGTTGCTTTTTGTACCAGCTCTTCGGATGAATAACGGCAGCCATGCTCATGCACATTCGTTTTAAGCCATCCCATTAGCGGCGCAAAATCACCACCGCTGATTCCTTCTACTATAGCCGGGCTTGATTCCCTTGCTGCTTTGAAAAGCTGCGCGGCATAAATAGCGCCCAAAGTATAGGTTGGGAAGTAACCAAACGATCCATCCATCCAGTGTATATCCTGCATACAGCCATTTTTATCGCTATCAGGTTTAATGCCAAGGAATTTTTCCATGCCTTGCGCCCATGCATCAGGCAGGTCTGCAACTTCCATATCGCCCGATAATATATATTTTTCAATATAATAACGCAGCAATATATGCGCAGGATAAGTTACTTCATCAGCATCAACGCGGATTAAAGATGGGCCAACTTTCGTGCAAATGGCATAAAGATTTTCAGGAGTCCAGGCTTTGCCTTTGCCACCCAATGTGTCTCTATATAGCGGAGTTGCAAATTCCATAAATTCTTTACTGCGGCACACTTGCATTTCTAAAAGCAGCGATTGGCTTTCATGGATACTCATACCGCGAGCCTCACCAACTGGCTGGCTGAGCCATCTTTGCGGCAGGTTAGCCTCATACATAGCGTGTCCGGCTTCGTGCTGAACACCCATAATTGCGCTGAGGAAATTATTTTCATCATAACGCGTGGTAATGCGCACATCCCCAGGATAACCGCCACAAAACGGGTGATGGCTTTCATCAAGGCGGCCGCGTGTGAAGTCAAAGCCAATAGTTTCCAGCATTTTATGCGCTAAGCGCTTTTGCTTTTCAACAGGGAATAAACCTTTTAATTCGGTAATTTTTGGCTGGGAACTTTGTTTTTCTACTACAGCCTTGATAAAATCAGGTAAGAATGCCTGCAAATTATCAAATACTTCATCAATTTGTGCAGATTTCCGGCCACGGTCGTATTGGTCCAGCATAGCATCATAAGGCGAACATCCAAACACTTCAGCTTTTATAGAAGCTATTTCCCTAACCAGTTTTACTACTTTTTCAAGGCGAGGTTTCAGCATATTAAAATCATTGGCCGCACGCGCTTCACGCCACACCATTTCACAAGCAATACCTTCTTTTGTAAGCTCATGGGCAAGCTTTCTTGGCACAGAAGCGGTATGGTTATAGGTTTTGCCGATTTCATATAAATTAGCTTTCTGCCAATCATCCAGTTTATTTTCTTCAGATTTAGCTTTGGCAATTAATTCACCCACTCCATCATCAGATAAAATCGCATGATGGATGCTGGTTAAAGTGGCAAGCTGGTGGCCGCGTGCTTCTGCGCCCCCTGCTGGCATTGTAACAGACATATCCCAATGAAGGGCAGCTTTCGCCTGGTTAATGTCGTTTAATTTCCGGCAAACTTTTTCTAGTGTTTTATAGCTTTCCATTCTGTTCTCTTTATTCTCTTTTGATTAAGGTGTCAGTTATCAAGTGTCAGTTATCAGTTTTCTTCCCTGAAACCTGACATCTGAAACCTAATCCCCTGATATATATTATATAAATTATTAACAAAATAACCGCAAAACTATACCATATTATAGCATATTGCAGGTGATCGTTTCTTAGCTCTATCGTAGCTTTTCCAGCTACAGGCAAAATATTTTCCACGCCATCCGTATCAAGCGCCCTAACATACACATTATCAAGCTGTTTACCAGTAAAACCAGCAATTGCCGGTATGTCAATCCAGAACCATAAATTCTTTTCAATATCATTATCTGGGGTAAATCTGCCTTGGTGCTCCCCGGCATGTAGCATCCCTATTAATGCGACCTCCCCCTCTATCAGTGTTTCCGGCCTGTTTGCACTTTGCTTTTGTTTTGCAGGCACCCAGCCGCGGTCAACTAACACTACTTTGCCATTCTTTGTTTCTAAAGGCGTAAAAATATTATAACCGGATTCACCATTCATTTTATGAGGACCGGTGAATAAATGAATTTCCTTATCATGCAGGAAATGCCCTTCAAGCAATATTCTCTGGTATTTAATGGATTCGATATCAATATTATCAGGCAACTCAATAGGAGCAAGCGCCACTTTCTCAGCTATTTGTGCAACCAGGTTTTTCTTCCACACAAGCCTTTGTACCTGCCATGTGCCAAAGGTTAGCAGCACAATAATTGCAGCTATGGTAAAAATCGTTGGAATTAATGGCAATTTTGTTTTCATTGGCCCTTAGTTTTATCAACATAATTCCGATATTTCAGGCTTATGCGGTAGGATTTTATAATTTTTAAAAGCAAAATAGCGATTCCGATTGCAGCCGGAATCCACAGCATTATATGCAGCCAAAGTGGCAGCATAAGATAAATTTCCGCAAGTAGCGCCAATGCCGCGATTATAACCCCGGAAATTATCATGCTCAATATTACAGGACCATCCACAGAATCATACTCCCGAAGGTTTTGACCGCATTTTTCACAACGGCGCGTCACCTCAAGCAGCTTTTCATATATATCACCCTTGCCACAAGCAGGGCACTTGTGGGATAGAGCTGCGCATAAGAGTGATATATTGTTCTTTATCAATGTTTAAACCTTAAAAGTCGAGATTGAGAATGGGCATTACCAGTTGAATTTAGCAATCCCCAATCCCCACTTATTAACTTCCCCATACATAAACGAATGCAAACAGGAACAGCCATACAACGTCTACGAAATGCCAGTACCATGCCGCAAATTCAAAGCCAAGATGGCCTTCAGGAGAAAGCTGTCCGCGTATCGCCCTTATAAGGCAAACTGCAAGAAAGATTGTCCCGATAATAACATGCACACCGTGAAAACCAGTAGCAAGGAAGAAGTTAGATGCATAAATACCATCCTTCATGCCAAATTGTGCATGGTGATATTCAAAAGCCTGTAAGCATGTGAAGCTTATGCCCAGAACAACTGTTATAGCAAGACCGCGGATAAGGTCGCGCCTGTTATTGTTCAAAAGTGCGTAATGCGCCCAGGTAACCGTTGTGCCGGAAAGTAATAATATCAAGGTGTTAATAAGCGGCAAATCCCATGCATCAAAAGTTTTAATGCCTGCAGGTGGCCAAACACCTTCTTTTACCACTTTACCAATTTCAAAAATATGCGCACCGTCAAAAACCAGTTCAGGCATTAATGAGAACTTGAAAAAAGACCAAAAGAACGCAAAGAAAAACATAACTTCTGAAGTTATGAATAACGCCATTCCAAGCCTAAGGCCGTGCCTTACAATGCTGGTGTGGTGCTTACCCACTACGCCTTCTTTTACTACGTCCTTCCACCAAACAAACATGGTGAATATTACCATAAGGAAGCCTATTGGCAGGAGTATCTTGCCTATCTGGTAATTATGCAGGAAGAAAACCAACCCGGTAAATAAGGTTAAGGAAGAAAACGCACCAAGTATAGGCCACGGGCTCGGATCAACCAGGTGGTAATCATGTTTTTTGTGTTCGCTCATAATTTAAAGCCTTTTAGTTAATTTATCTATTGTAGAGCTTTTTACAAAACTTAATAATAAAAATCTACTATTATATTAAGGGGATAGATGGTTGTGGATTGGGCTTTAGGGGATTTGCCACAAATACGCATCATTTTCGACACTTCTCGCACTAATCAGCCCCCGCCACTTTATCTTCCGTCTTAAAGAAAGTATATGAAAGTGTAATGGTATTTATATCTTTTAAGTCCAGATTCTTTTCAATTGCAGGATCAATAAAAAATGAAACTGGCATTTCCACCTTTTCACCCGGTTGTAAAGTCTGGTTATTAAAGCAGAAACATTGAACCTTGTTAAAGAACCGCCCGGCTTCATTAGGTGTTACATTGAAGTTGGCAACCCCAGTAACTGGCTGATCTGAGGTATTTTCCGCAGTAAAGAATGCCAGTTTATTTTCACCGGTGTGAACCTGCATTTGTTTTTGCAAAGGCAAAAATTTCCAGGGTAAATCAGTTGCAGTATCCGCGTTAAACCGCACAGTTATAATTTTTTGCCCAAGCTGCTGGGCTTCCTGCGCAGCGATGCGCGGCGTGCCGCCATAGCCGGTAACTTTACAAAACAGGCTATATAAAGGGAATGCGGCAAAGGCAAAGGCAAACATACCTAGCGCCATCATCAACATTGTTACGGCAGTTTTTTTGTTTTTATTCATAAGCTACATCTTGCCAGCCATTTTCACCATTCCTATGGCAAAGAAAATGGCAACCATTACCAATAATATAACTAGCATGGCATAGTTTTTAGATTTTTTTTGTTTGTGTAAAGGGCTGTTCATAAAGAATTCAGGTTTCAGGTTTCAGGAAAAAGGCTGCAGCTACCTATTATCACCTTTCCGCAACATCTTCCACTAAAAATTCAGCGCGTTCATATCCTTGCCAGTTATTAATACGGATTTTACCTATAAGGCTAAGGTTTTTGCCCGATCCTGAAAGCAGGAAGCGGCCTAAATCAGTATCAACACTGCGAAACGCCATAGCTTTTATAGTGCCACCCTTCCCTCCTGCGCGGCCATCGCCTATCATGCAGCGTATGTGGTCATTGCCGATAATATCTACCTTGCTAATAAAAGCATTGGTAATTACAAATAACGGCTCAGGGTTGCCCGAACCGAACGGCTCTATTCTTTCAAGCGCTTTTGCAAGTTGGGTATTTAGCGCGGAAACAGTAATGAAACTATCAAATTTAAATTTCCGAGCGGAGAAAATATTTTCATTACCGGAAAAGCGCGTGCATAAAAATTCATGGAGTTCATTAATTTTATTTGCATCAACGGTAAAACCAGCCGCCATTGCATGACCACCACCTTTTATAAGGATTCCCTGGCTTTGCGCAGAAAGAATTGCAGCGCCAAGATCAACCCCTGAAACAGAACGCGCAGAAGCTTTGCCAATGCCATTATCAATGGCGATAACTGCCGCAGGGCGGTTATATTTTTCCTTAAGGCGGCTTGCAACAATCCCGATAACCCCTGGGTGCCAGCCTTCACCTTGCGCAAAAATCACTGATTGGTTAGAATAATTTTTCTCCACCTGGTTTAGCGCATCTTCCAATACAAATTGCTCAATGGCTTTGCGTTCAGAATTAAGAATATTAAGTTCCTGCGAAATTTTAAAGGCTTCATCATAATTTTCTGTAGAAAGCAGCCTTGCACCTAAATCTGATTTTCCAACCCGCCCACCTGCATTTATTCTTGGGCCAAGCACAAAACCAAGGTGGTAAGTGCCCGGAACGCTATCAATTCCCGCAACATCGCTAAGCGCGGCAAGTCCGACATTTTTTCTATTACGCAAAACTTTTAGCCCTTGCGTTACAAAAGCGCGGTTAAGCCCGGTTAGCGGCATAACATCGCAAACAGTGCCAAGGGCGACTATGTCGAGTAGGGAGAGAAGGTCGGGAGGTGAATTTGGAACCTGGAATTTGGAACTTGGAACTTCTAAGTTCCCGGCTCCAGGTTCTAAGTTCACACTTCCAAACCATCCCGCCTCCCTCAGCTTCATATTCACTGCTATTGCCAGCATAAAACACATGCCCACAGCAGCAAGGTAGCGGTATTCGGATATTTCATCCAGGCGGTTAGGGTTTACTATAGCAAAAGCATCTGGCAAAATATCCGAACCAAGATGGTGGTCTATAACAATAACTTCCATTCCGGCAGCTTTTGCAGCGGCAATTGGTTCAAAGGAAAGTGTTCCGCAATCTACCGTTATACATAATTTTATGCCTTGCCCGGCAAGTTCCAGCATGGCTTCCACATTGGGGCCATAGCCTTCGTCAATACGGTCTGGGATATAAATTAACGGGCTATTGCCACAATCGCGCAAATATCTTTTTAACAGCGCGCTTGACGTTGCCCCATCCACATCATAATCACCAAATATGGCAATCTTTTCACCATTTATAACTGCGGCAGCCACTCGGCTTGCCGCTTTTTCCATATCAATAAAATGGAATGGGTCGGGCAGCAATGATTTTAGCGTAGGGGTAAGGAAATCTTCGGAAGTTTCAGCATCAAAACCCCTGGATACCAGCACCCTTGCTGCCAATTCAGGCAGGCGGAATTTTTGCGATATGGCAAGCACCATGCGTTCATTCGCATCGTTTAATTGCCACTGTGCCCCCGTTACCGATTTTGTTAATGTTTTTTCAAGCATTTTGCTACCCAAACTGTATGTTCCCCGCAATCGGGGTCTTCTATTTTATGAATTAATACTTCAAAGCCATATTTATTCAGCAGTTCTATGTATTCTTGCGCATCCAGGCTGGCATGATAAAATTCATGCCCCTCCATATTACTATAAACCTCGCCATATTCCGGGCCGGAAGTGAATACCAGCACTCCGCCCACATTAATATGATCATGAAATATTTGAAACATATCGCGCTGGTCTTTATGGCTTAGATGGAAAAAACTATCCCATGCAATAATAGCATCAAATTTACGCTTTAGGGAAATAGTGCGCATATCACCCCGAATCCATTCCATTTCGGGAAAACGGCGTATGCACATTGCAAGCATATTGGATGAACCATCAACTCCTGTTACATGATGTCCTTTTTCTATAAAAAATTTAGCAAGCGGCTCGCCCGCACCACAACCGAGGTCTAATATTTGTGCATTTTCTTTAAGATTGGATGAAACAATATTTAAATATTCCTTCTCTATCAAATCCCTGTTGCGGACACTATCAAACCAATCAGCAATATGCTCATATAATTCGTACACTTCCGGCTTCTTGCCCACCTCACCCACCCCCGATAAATTGCACAGCTTCCAATATATCGCCATCACTTAAATAAGTGGATGTATATTCATGCAAGGGAATTATGCAAAGGTTTTGCTCTATGGCAACTTTGCACGGATCAAGCTGTAGCTGGGTCATCAGGTCGGCAATCGATGTGCCTTCACCTATAGTGCGTATATCGCCGTTAATAGTAATTTTCATAAAATTAGTTACTGGTTGCTAGTTGCCGGTTGCTGGTATAAATATTAAAATGACAACAATGTTGTCGTCATTTCAAATTGAAAATACTATAGTAACCTATAACCAGCAACTAAACTTATGAAAAAAATTCTTATACTAAACGGCCCAAACTTAAATATGCTTGGAAAAAGGGAGCCTGGAATTTACGGCAGCAAAACCCTTGATAATATAAAAAGCGAATGCGAAGTGCTTGCAAAAGAGCTGAATTTGCAGGTTGATTTCCGCCAAAGCAACGAAGAAGGCACAATAGTCGGCTGGATACAGGAATCCGCGCAGGAATTTGCAGGCATTATAATAAATGCCGGTGCATACACCCATACATCAATTGCTATAAGGGATGCGCTGCTCAGCGCCAACCTGCCTGTTATTGAAGTGCATATTTCCAATATCTTCAAGCGCGAGGATTTCCGCCATCATTCATTTATATCTGATATTGCCGTGGGCATGATTTGCGGTTTAGGCACGGAAGGTTACTGCCTGGCACTACGTGCTTTCCCGGGGATAATTTAAGTATAGTATTTCCCATTTTCAATAATGATTCGTCAATCATCGTCTCATGTAGTTCACCTACACATCGCCTCGATTTCCTATCATTATTGAAAAGCGAAAACACTATAATGGCTATAGGTTCGCCATAAGTTTTTCTAGATTTATATCAAGGGCGGTGGAAATTCTCATTAATACCGGAATTTCTATATTTATTGCGCGACCAAGTTCGTAGCGATCCAGATTTTCTATAGTTATGCCAGTAAGACGGGATAGTTTTTTTAAAGTGTAATTACGGCTTCTTCTAGCAGAATTGATATTCTGCCCAATTAACTTCATGGTAATGTGCATTAATTTCTGTTCGGCGTGGGCTATTCGCATGATTTAACTCCATTGTTTATGTTAAACAAAATGGCTCTCAAAAAAATGAGAGCCAGGAGTTGTAATCACCGATAAACGGGCGCGGGCTTATTTCCCGTAAAACGGGTGTTATATTCAGCCCCCTCCCGGCGCAGATGCGCGCAGAAACGAAGCTTCCTGATACGAGCCTATAAATAATCAAACGCAGCTTATCGGGGATTACAGCCCCCTCAAGTTACAAAGATAAAAGATAGTTGCTTATGAGTCAAAGGAATTTCTCTAACAACAAAGATGACATCCCGGAAGAACTATGATAATGAAGCTCTAAATACCATTTCTAGATCAAAAACGAAGTAGGAGTGCGAGGCGAACAAAATTTTAGCGTAGACTTACTACGTGAATTTTGTAAGACTGATGCACGACAACCTTCGTTAAAGATATAGAATTGGTATAAAGTTAATTAGAATCAGGTTATCATGCAACTTATCCCTTCAAATACAAAAATAGATTTCCTTGGAAAAAAATGGCTGGCTTTCAGTTTTTCCGGCGCGTTAATGATACTTACAGTGGTGTTGCTTTTCACGCGAGGGCTTAATTTTGGTATAGATTTTACCGGTGGCATCCTTATTGAAGCTGAATTCCAATCCGCTCCTGATATATCGGAAATGCGCCTTGTACTAAAGGAAACCGGTATCGGCGATGTATCATTGCAAACTTTCGGCAAGCCTACTAATGTTATGATAAGGATAGGTCAGGCTGCCGTGGAAGAAAGCGCACGCGGAAAAATAGTAGATATAGTAAAATCTAAGATAGAAGAAAATATCAGCAAAGATGTTGAATATAGAAGGGTGGATTATGTTGGTCCTAAAGTGGGAAGCGAATTAATAAAGGGTGGAATTATTGCCCTGCTGCTATCTTTTGCATCAATTATGTGCTATATATGGTTCAGGTTCGAGTGGCAATATGGTCTTGGCGGCATTCTTGCTCTTATCCACGATGCGTGGCTTACAATAGGCTTTTTCAGCCTTTTCCAGCTTGAATTTAACCTTTCTTCCATTGCGGCAATTTTAACTATTATCGGATATTCAATAAACGACTCCGTAGTAATTTATGACCGTATCCGTGAAAATTTACGCAAATTTAAGAAAATGCCGATGGCTGAACTTTTAAATACAAGTATAAACGACACTTTAAGCCGTACCATATTAACCGTTTCAACCGTGCTTGTAGCAATACTAACTTTAATACTTGTCGGAGGAGAAGTGCTGAAAAGCTTTAGTCTTGCCACTTTCTTCGGTATATTGATAGGTACTTATTCATCCGTATATATATCAGCGCCTATCTTGATTTTCTTTAATTTACGCCGTGATGGCGGCGAGCCTGCGAATGCCACTTCCAGTTCGAAATAGGGTTCTAGCTTGAATAAAATTGAAGAATAGTGGAATATGGCACGTTTCCCCGCGCAGGCGGGGATCCAGCCTTAATTATATGACTATAAAATGGACTTGCTAAATTATTGCAGCACTGGATCCCCGCCTGCGCGGGGACACGTGCCATATTCGCAGCCCTACGCATATTGATGTTTAGGTGAAGAAATGGAATTGGTAAAATGAAAATAATACGGGATTATAATAATTGCCCAACTATCTGCAAAGGCAGCGTTATTGCCTTGGGTAATTTTGATGGGGTGCATAAAGGTCATCTTGCTGTAATAGAAAAAGCCCGTGAAATCGCTGCAAAAGAAGGGTTGAAAAGCTCAGTGCTTACATTCGAGCCGCACCCTTTAAATATTTTAAAAGCTGATATAAAACCCTTTCGCCTAACCACCGAAGAGCAAAAAACCAGCATCATCCAAAGCCGCGGCATCCATAATTTATTTATTATAAATTTTGATAAGGAATTTTCCGAAATAAAAGCCGGTGAATTTATCGAAGAGATACTGGTAAATAAATTACAAGCCGCCCATATTGTAACTGGTGAAGATTTCATTTTCGGGCATAAACGCGAAGGCAACAGGAAGATGCTTAGCAAGGCCGCTAAAAAACATAAGTTCGGCTATACCAGAGTGCGCCCGGTTGGGGATAAAGCTTGCGTTTTTTCCTCCAGCCTTATCCGCAAAAGCCTGCAGGAAGCTGATTTACTTTCAGCCGCCCAAATGCTGGGAAGGAACTTTTTCATTGCAGGAACCGTGCAGGAAGGCAATAAAAAAGGTCGTGAACTGGGCTTTCCCACAATTAATATTCCACTTTGCGAATATATCCGCCCGGCTTATGGTGTATATGCCGTTAAAATATATATAGAAAACAGACCGGGATGGCTTTATGGCGCTGCAAATATTGGTGTAAAACCAACTTTAGGCGGCACAGAAGAATTACTGGAAGTGCATATTTTTGATTTTTCTGAAAATATATATGGGCATAACGTAGAGGTTGAGCTAATAGAATATATAAGACCCGAAAGGAAATTCATGAACTTGGATGAGCTTAAAAGCCAGATAGCGGAAGACTGCGTAAAAATAAGGGAAATATTTGAGTGAAAAACTTTATAATTGGAACAATAATTGCCGCAATAATAGCGATTCTCGATCAGCTAAGCAAAAATTATGTCTTTGCAATGCTGATGAAAACTGAAAACAATGAAATGAAATTATTACCATTTTTCAATCTGGTGGTGGTGCATAATTATGGCATAAGTTTCGGTATGTTTAACGATATATCTTACGGGCCACTTATATTATCAGCAATCGCCATTATAATAACACTAATGTTACTTATATGGATGTGGAGGGAGAAGAAACTTTATTTAATTATCGCACTGGGCTTGATAATTGGCGGTGCGGTTGGTAATATAATTGACCGGGTACTTTATGGAGCGGTAGCAGATTTTCTGGATTTCCATATAAGTGGGTATCATTGGCCGGCATTTAACCTGGCAGACAGCGCAGTTTTCATAGGCGTTGCAATGATATTGCTTGAAAGTTTTTTCACAGGTAAGGGAGATAAAAATGCAAAAATTAATTAACAAGACCGCTCTAGGATTAACACTACTTGCAGTTGCGGCATGTTCCGGTGGCAATGTTCGGGAGTCTATAGGCCTGAAAAAGAATGCACCGGATGAATTCAGGGTTTTATCTAATGCGCCACTTGCAATGCCGCCGGAATTCACCTTGCGCCCACCTATGCCTGGCGCAAAAAGGCCGCAGGAAACAAACCTGGAACAACAGGCGAGAGATGTATTGTTTAATTCTTCCGCGCAATCTAACGCGGCTGGCGTATCAAAAAGCGAATCTATTTTTCTTTCAAGGGCAGATGCACAAAGCGCAAACTCTGAAATAAAGCATCTACTTGAGCAAGAGGAAGTTGCCGCAACAACTGTTGAAAAGAAAAAGGGTTTCTTTGATAAAGTGGCCTCTTTCGCCAATATTAAAGGTGATAAAGCGGATCCTGTAGTAAGTTCTGCAAAAGAAAAAGACCGTATCGCTGAAAATAAAAAAGAAGGCAAACCTGCAAATGAAGGCGAAGTTGAATCTGTACAACCATCTTCCGGCGGCTTGCTTAATAAAGTATTTGGATATTAAAGTTAGGGATTGGGAATTAGGGATTAGGGAAGGCTGGGCATAACCCAATCCCAAATCCCAAATCCCACACCCTAACCACTAACCACTAACTCCTGATTACCATGCGCCCAATTATTGGCATTACACTAGACTGGGAAGAACAAGGCACCTTTTCCAAAAGGCCATATTATGCCTTAAGGGAAAGTTATTTCGATATAATTTATAAAGCGGGCGGCCTACCGCTTGCCATTCCTTATATACATGACGCAATTGATGATTATTTGGAGCGAATCGGCGGCTTAGTAGTGCCGGGCGGGGATTTTGCCTTTAAAAAGGACTGGTATGTAAACCCCGATGAGGATAAGCCTTATCCACCTTCCAAACGACTGGAATTTGATATTGCTATAATCAAAAAAGCCCTGGATAAAAACATGCCACTGCTTGGCATATGTGCAGGAATGCAAATTATGGGAGCCTCCCTTGGGGCAAAAATGACTCCCAATGTGAATAAATATTTAAGCACCTCTATAGACCACAGAAGCGCGCAGCCGGAACAATTCGCCCATGAAGTAAAAGTAAATAAAGATTCCTTATTATATAAAATCACTGGCAAAGAAAATTTTCCTGTAAATACAGCGCATTCTGAAGCAATAGTAGAGCTTTCCGAAAAGCTTCTGGTAAGCGGCATTGCGGAAGATGGCGCAATTGAAGCAATAGAAGTAAGAAATAAAGAATTCGCAATTGGTGTACAGTGGCACCCGGAATTCTTCATTACAGATAATAGCGACCCAAGCTTTTTAATTGTTAAAGCCCTGGTGGAAAAAGCAAAGGAGAAGCTATGAAGATTTTACTGCTGGTATTATTGCTTTTTCCCTTCCTTGCCAATGCGGATGGAGTAACAAAAGCTGAAACCTTTACATTAAAGAACGGCATGGAAGTGGTGGTAATCCCTAACACCAAAATGCCGGTAATATCGCATATGGTGTGGTATAAAATCGGCGCTGCGGATGAGCAACTTGGCAAAAGCGGCATTGCCCATTTCCTTGAGCATTTAATGTTTAAGGCTACAAAGAATTATAAAGCCGGAGAATTTTCCCAAATAATCGCCAAAACAGGCGGTAACGACAACGCCTTTACCAACAGCGACTACACCGCTTATTACCAGAATATCCCGAAAGAAGCGCTGGCAACAGCTATGGAGCTGGAATCAGACCGTATGCAGAATATTCTTTTTGATGAAAAAGAAGTGTTAAAAGAGCGTGATGTAATATTAGAAGAGCGCCGCATGCGCATTGATAACAGCCCGCGCTCCTTGCTTGCAGAACAAATGAGGGCAACTTTATTTTTAAATCATCCATATATGCGTCCTATAATAGGCTGGTATCACGAAATAGCAAACCTTACCGTGGAAGATGCCAAAGCCTGGTATAAGAATTATTATAACCCTGCCAATGCCATATTGGTAGTTTCCGGTGATATAACCGCAAATGAATTAAAGCCGTTGGCCGAGAAATATTATGGCAAAATACCTGCAGGCAGTAAAGCCATACGCAATAATTTTATAACGGAACCTAAGCACGTTGCCGCACGCAAAATAGAATTCAAAGATAGCCAGGTTAAAAAACCGGAAGTAAGCCGTTACTACCTTGCCCCAAGCATTATTTACGGCAAAAAAGAACATGCATACGCACTTGCTGTACTATCTTACATATTAGGCGCCAGCGATACCAGCATGATGTACCAGGATATGGTAGTAAAAAACAAAAAAGCTGTAAGCGCGGGCAGTTATTATGATGATTTGAATATGGGGCCATCTAAATTTATATTAAGCGCCACACCTGCCGATGGTGTTAGCCTGGCACAAATTGAGGCTGCATTTGATGCCAATATTAATAAAGTCCTTGAACATGGGGTGGATGAGGCCGATCTTATCCGCGCCAAAAAAGCTATTGTGGCCGCATCTATTTATGCCAGGGAAGACCTTAAGAACCTTGCCAATATGTATGGCGCTGCCGCCGCGCTTGGTCTTGGCGCGGAATATGTTGAAAATTGGGATAATAATATAAACAAGGTTTCACGCGAAGAAGTGCAGGCTGCTGCTAAAGAAGTTTTCAATTCAAAAAGCTCAGTAACGGGATATTTACTACCTGAGGAAAACAGCAAAGCCGCTGCCGCCCGTCACAAAGTTGGAAAAACAAAGTAAAGCGCCCATCCTATTTATCACCCGCTTAGCAGGAAAGGCCGCTGAACAAGCAACCCGCTTTGCTCTTTAATCTCCATAGAAGCAATAATAGAGGGGCCATAATTACGCAAACATCTGGCTTCATAAGCATAAGAATGCTTTGCATAAAGCCGATCATAATTAACTCAAATCTGGCCAGAGTACGTATAATACAGCCCCATCCATTGACATAAGCCAGTAAAGAATCCTTTCGAAAACCAGATGGCATTATGTACAAAACCTACATTATCCTAGGCTATATAAAGCTTCTATACATAAAAAATGAAGAAAAATAAGCGATATATACCCACCGAATTTCAAGCCCTTATGTTGTTTCCCATATAATGCCGATAACATTATTTGGGAAATGGGGGTTGCACCACGCTATTTTTTCTGATAGCATTTTCCTCAGTAGCAAGCGATTCCTTCCAATTCACAATAAATATAAGTTACAGAAGGGACCTGCTAAAGTTTAATTTTATACATCACAGGAGGCCAGACATGGCTAGCAATACACTCGCATATCTATATCAATTACAAGGTGCTAATAATTATTCAGCCTTATCTTCAACCAATTTTAAAGTTGCGGTTGTCGATGACGATTCATCAGGACTCACCTCCTCGCAGATCAGCGCCCTTGAAGGGCAGGGAAAAATGGTATTCTCATATTTAAGCGTTGGACAGGCGGAGCCATGGAGAAGCTACTGGGACCCTAATGCCAGCTATATACTAGGGCAAGATCCGTTATGGGGCAGTTACTTCGTGAAATTCTGGGACCCAACCTGGCAGAACCTTACTATCGGCAGGGCAGTTGCCATGGCGAAAGAAGGTTATGGCGGCGTTGTTCTGGATGTTGTAGACGTCTATAATTATAGCCAGGTTTATAGCGCCGCTGGCGGCCAGGCAAAGGCGCGCACCGACATGATAAGCTTCATAAGCAAGCTTTCTGATGCAGTTAAAGCTGTTAATCCCAATTTTAACGTTATCACTAATAATGGTATGGATTTAGCAACCACTAATGCTAGCGCTTCAGGCCCGCTCAACACTGCTTATTTAAATAAAATTGATGGTATTAATGCCGAAAGTACATTTTATCTATCAGATAATTCCATACCTAGCTGGAGTTCGTCAAACCTTGCATACATAAAGAATTTCACTGCGGCTGGCAAAGTTGTATTTTCAATAGATTATCCATCTAGTGAATCCGCACAGTTGGCTTATATTGATAAAGCTCTCGCTAACGGGTTTATCCCGTTTATAGGTAATACAGCGTTAAGTCAGGTAGACTCTACAAATTACCAGATACTCGATAGGCTTCCATCTAATGCATATAATTCATTATTAGATAGTGGCTCGTCTGCACCAGCGCCAACACCTAGCCCAACACCTACGCCTACGCCTACCCCAACTCCGGCGCCTTCAACAGGTTCGGATAATGTAATAAATGGCACATCGGGTAATGATACTATTAATGGCCTTGCTACCCGCGACCTTATTTATGCAGGCGCAGGCAATGATATTATCAACGCTAATGGCGGTATCAATTATATAGAAGGTGGAGACGGTAATGATACCATCAAAGGCGGCAATGATGCTGACTATATGTTCGGTGGCAATGGCGATGATAAATTAATCGGTGGTGCTGGCTCGGATGGTTATACTGGCGGTGCCGGTAATGATACATTCGTATTTTACAAAGGCAGCGGCAATGATTATGTGAATGACTTTCAGGGTGCAGGCAGCGCTACAGGTGATATAATACAGATTGCTTCGGATATTTACTCTACTACTGCGCAAATTCTAAGCAATATTACTTATAGTGGCGGCAATGCGACAATAAAGCTTGATGGAACCAATACCATTACAGTTGCTGGAGTTTCAGGCGGGCTTACTGCTGCGGATTTCCAGATAATTGATCCTGCAAGCGGCGCTCCTGTTGGCACATCACCAACTCCTACACCTACACCAACTCCGACGCCTACCCCGGTTCCAACTCCAACACCGACACCAGCGCCATCGGGAGGAACATCATCCGGGGTAACTTCTTCCACCTCGTCAAATGGTGATAATGTAATGAAAGGCACATCTGGTAATGATACTATTAACGGCCTTGCTACCCGCGACCTTATTTATGGAAATGCGGGTAATGATACAATCTATGGTAATGGTGGTATTAATTATATTGAAGGCGGTGATGGAAATGATGTTATCAATGGCGGCGCTTCAACCGACTATTTATTCGGTGGCAAAGGTAATGATACATTAATCGGCGGCGCTGGTAGTGACGGCCTTACAGGAAATGCCGGAGCAGATAAATTTGTATTTATGAAAGGCGCTGGCAATGATTGGCTGAACGACTTCCATATGCATACTTATGCTTCTGCCGAAAGGGATGTCATCCAAATTTCGTCCGATATTTATTCTACTACAGCGCAAGTGCTCAGCAATATAACTTATAGCGGCGGCAATGCGGTAATACATCTGGATGGGGATAACACGGTAACACTCGCAGGGGTTTCCAGCGGGCTTAATGCTACCGATTTCCAGATTGTATAGCAACGTGCCGTCATTCCAGAAGCTAGGGAGGCTTCTAATGAAACAGGCTTCTTTAGCCGTTTTCATTAGTTAGCCGAACTTGCTATCTGGAATGACAGGCCTTATGAACAACGATACTCCTCCCAGAGTAGCGCCTGGCGATATAAGATGTACTTTAATTGCCAGGCGTTTTTTATTTTTCCGTCATTCCCTATAGTTTTTTCTTCAAAAACTATAGGGAATCCAGTTTTAAGATGGATGGCCCTATAGTTTGCAAGTGCAAACTCGGGCCATGACGAAACGCAGAATTCTTCGTCCGAAACAAGTGCACTATATCTGTATACCCACTCCCTGAGAGTAGGAGGATTTCTTAAAATCACAAACAAACAGAAAAACCATGAACAAAACAAACATACTAACAAACATACTACACACAGCAAAACCGGTATTTTTATATATAGGCATCTTCAGCCTTTTTATAAACCTGCTGATGCTGGTAGTACCGGTTTATTCATTGCAAGTGCTAGATAGGGTGCTTTCCACAGGAAGTATGGAAACATTATTATGGCTTACCGTGATTATGATGATAGCATTCCTGGTATCCAGCCTGCTGCAATCCTTCCGCTCTTTTGCGCTCATACGCGCAGGGGAATGGATAGATGAAAGCTTAAGTACGCCGCTGCTTGCCATGGGAATCAGCAACGCCTCCAGCACAGGAGTGCGCGGCACCCAGAACATGCGTGATTTGGCTACCATCAAAAGCTTCCTTACAGGTTCAGGCCTCATAACACTTTTTGATGCACCGTGGTCAATTATTTTCATTCTGGTAGTTTATTTAATCCACCCGGATTTGGGTCATATTACCTTAATCGGCTGCCTTATATTACTTGGTCTTGCCTGGCTTAATGAAATTGCTATGCATAAACCGCTTGATGAAGCCAATGAACATAATGTGCATAACTTGCAGCAGGTAGATATCGCCATGCGCAATGCAGAAGCAATCGAAGCAATGGGCATGACAGAAACCCTTGCCAGCCGCTGGCGTATAGTAAATCAGAAAGTAACTGCCTTGCAAAGTGTTGCCAGTTACCGCTCCGCTATCATCCAGGGGTTTACAAAATTTTTCCGGCTGGATTTACAAATTGCAATTATCGGATGGGGTGCTTACCTTGCCCTGCATAACCAGATTACCTCGGGTGCGATAATAGCTGCATCGATACTTACAGGGCGCGCATTTGCACCATTTGAGTCAGCAATTTCCACCTGGAAAGTTTTAGTTGAGGCAAGGAAATCATATCACCGCCTTAATGATAGCATTAATACCATGGATACAAGGGTAACCGGAATTTCCCTGCCAGTACCAGAAGGGCATTTGCTTGTAGATAGGCTTGTGCATCTGGTTCCAGGAAGGGATAAACCGGTACTAAGGGGCATTAGTTTCTCGCTGGAGGCGGGGGATGTGCTAGGGGTAATAGGCCCAAGCGCTGCCGGGAAATCTACATTGGGTAAACTTATAACAGGCGCCTTTGAACCCTATAGCGGTGTAGTAAGGCTAGATGGCTGCGATGTTTGCCATTGGAAGCGCGAAGAATTTGGCCAATATGTAGGCTACCTGCCACAGGATTTAGAACTTTTCGCAGGTACAATAAGAGACAATATTGCCCGCATGATGCATAATGCGCCTGATGAGGCAATTATCCGGGCTGCCCAAATGGCTGGCGTGCATGAACTTATTATGTCGCTGCCAAATAGTTACGATACTGATGTTGGCCTTGGTGGCGCGGCTCTTTCCGTGGGGCAAAGGCAACGCATCGGGCTGGCACGTGCGGTATTCGGAACCCCTAAAATGCTTGTGCTGGATGAGCCGGATTCAAGCCTGGATTCACAAGGGGAAGCAGCTTTAGTAAACATGCTAAGTATGGCGATGGAAAGTAAAATTACTACAATAGTTATTACCCACCGCACCAATATGCTTAGGTATTTTAACAAATTATTAGTCCTTGAAGATGGGGTGATATCAAAATTCGGCCCAACAAGAGAGGTAATGGTGGCAATGAATAATAATGCCATTTCAATGGAGAAGCAGGGACAGGTTGCGTAGGCACCTCTCCCTGAGGGAGAGGGATCACGATTAATATAAGGAGAAAAACTTGAACAATATAACAATCAAAACTTTTAACCGCATGTCGGTTAAATTAGCCAACCAGGCATTACAGGAAAGTAATGCCTATATCACCAAACATTTCGGCAAGGAAATAGCCACAGCCAAAAAACAGGCAAAGCATTTATGGCAATTTTTGCGCACTGTATGCCCGATTCTACTTCGCAATTCTACTTCCGTACAGAAAATAAAGGCATCACCTGCTTATAAAAAATCACAGGCTTACTTAAGCCCTCGTGTTGCCCGCACCATTATGCAAATGGATATTGCCAGTAAATTCATGATGGACAGGCATTATGAATGCAAAAACCCGGCGATTGCAGCCGTGCGTATGCCGCTTGTTGCGGGGTTCTGGAGCATCCTTATATTAACAAGTGTAACTCTTATATGGGGAACGCTAGCGCCCATTGATAGCGCGGCTGTTGCCAAAGGCACTGTTACCCTTCTTTCCAACAAAAAGGTTATCCAGCATTTAGAAGGCGGGATGATAGAAAAAATCTATGTAAAAGATGGTGATACAGTTAAAGCAGGCGATTCTTTAATAAAACTTAGCGATACAGTACCAACTGCAAACCGCGATATACTGCAAAGCCAGTTATATGAAGAACGTGCAAGCGAAGCCCGTTTCATCGCCATGCGCGACCAGCTTACGGAAATCCACTTTCCGCAGGATATAGTTGCCGGAAGCAAAAATAATGAAGCCATAAATAAAATCATGGCTACGCAAATACGCCTTTTTGATTCTCAGGTATCTGCGCAAAGCTCAAAGATGGCAGCCCTAAAACAGCGCATCATCCAGGCAGGTGAGCAGATAAACGGACAAACCGCCCAAAAGAATAGCACCGCCTCGCAATTGGAAATACTAAAGCAGAATGTTGCTTCAATTGAAAAACTGGTTGAAAGCGGGTTTGATACGAAAACACACTTAACCACCGTGCAACGCAACCAAATGGAACTTGAAGGGAATTTAGGGCAATATGATGCTGAAATTGCAAAAATCCAGCAAGGCATTACCGAAGCCCAAATGACCCTAAGCAGCCAGGCAAGCGATTTTGAAACAACCATATCTGATGGCTTGCGCGAATCCCAGGCAAAAGTTGCTGATTTAACGGAGAAACTGCGCGCGGCGCAGGATGTTGCAGAGCGTACAGTAATAGCCGCACCGGCAAGCGGAATCATTAACGGGCTTAAACATCATACTATCGGCGGCATTATCCAGCCGGGAGTACCGATTATGGATATCATCCCGCAAAATGACCAGCTTATAATCGAGGCGCATGTGCGGCCGGGTGATATAGATGTGGTTCGCGCCGGGCTTAATGCAAGGGTGATTTTCACTGCATATAAAGCTGGCTCTACACCAAGAATTGATGGCAGGGTTATTCAGGTATCGGCGGATAGAATAAATGATACGCAATCCAGCCCACCGGATTCATATTATGTAGCGCTGGTGGAGGTGGATAAAAATATCCTTCTTAATACTACAAAACATATAGAATTATACCCTGGAATGCCTGCCGATGTGTTAATCCGCACAGGCTCGCGCTCATTCCTTAATTATCTGTTCAGCCCTATAATGGATAGTATGCACCGTGCATTTAGGGAGGAATAAACTGCATGGCAATGTAGGCTGTCCGTCATTGCGAGCCCCGAAGGGGCGTGGCAATTCATGCGATATTGCTATCTAGTAATTCCACTTAATAATTACTCATTATATACTCAAATTATGAATAGGGCGCGTTCCCGCGAAAGAAGGGGATCCAGAAGGATTATTCGAAATATACAGCTGGTTACACATAAAGGACTGGATCCCCGCGCAGGCGCACTACTGTCCGGTAAAAGATTTATTGACCTCGTGAAGTTAAGACATACAGTATGTTTGGTGGAGTTTTGATTAAATATAACTTAAAATTGAAAAGGAAGCGCCCCTCACCCTAACCCTCTCCCAGTGGGAGAGGGAACTATACGGATACCTTGCTTAAAACCTAGAGTGGGAGCGCGGCACCCGTGAATCCCCTCTCCCACTGGGAGAGGCTTGTAGACCGAAAAAACAGTACCTATGTACTGTTTTTTCTAGTACAAGGGGTGAGGGTTTCTTACTTTTTAACAGGAGAATTATTTTCCCCGGACAGTAGTGCGCCTGCGCGGGGACACGTGCCACATAACGAAATAATGGAGCATTTTAAAGTAAAATTACTCTAACTACTATATTTCGTATGGATCGCCACGCTTCGCTCATAATGACGGACAACCTTAATTATTGAAGAAGAATTCCAGCAAGTATCACAAGTATAATAATCATAACAAAGCCCCTGTTAAATTTCAATGCAGGTACATATATATAATATTCGTTATTATGTCAATCGATATTTCGATGATAGCTATATTTCTATATAAGTTGAAATATAGAATTGGCATTTCAAGTTTGAAACACTCCATTAACTGTTAATGATATAAATATCAAATCTGCATGATTTACCTTCCATGCTGAATCCTGGTTTAATATTATCTAGATACGCCGATTTTTGCGGTCTTTTAACCACTACCCTTTTTTTAGCTTTTGTAAGTGCTTTAGCAAGAACAAAGCCGGCATCACTATCACGGCCTGCAATTTCCTGGAATAAGCGCATCTCTTTTTTATTTAATGCCGTTTTACTTCTTTCGGGAAACATCGGATCCATATATATAATGTCAGGCGTTATAGCCATATCATCAAGAAACTCAACGGCATCTGCTTTTATAAGCTCCATGCGTTTTACTATATTTACAAGTCTATCATCCGATGATGCGCGCATTAATGCATCTTCTAACAGCAAATGGATAAATGGGTTGCGCTCAAGCATGGTTATTTTGGCGCCAAGTGTGGCCAATATAAAACTATCCCCACCCAATCCGGCGGTTGTATCTAGTATTAAAGGCGATTGCCCTGATTTAAGCCCAACCGCCCTGGCTATCAATTCCTTCCTTGTGCTGCTGTTTTTTTGCCGGTACTGCATTTTGCTACTCGCAAAATCAATAAAAATCGGCTTTTCATTGCTTTTTCCCGGTAATTGTATTGATATACCTGCTACAGTAAGGTAGATTATGGTTACATCTACAAGCTCAAATTGATTTTGCCCATAATACTCAACATCTATTCCTAATCTTGCTGCAATTTCTTTAGCGCGAGTTATTAGCGGGAGACCGCCTACTTCAGGTATTAAAACAATCATTATTTTGCTATTTAAAGTTTTTAAGGTTAGAAAATGGTTACCATTTTGTCATTTTTAATAAAATGGGGAGTAGTAACCGATAAAATCGCTATCATGAATTGTATCATACGCTAATTACCTATTAACAATTTGTACATATATTTAAAGATTTAAAGAAAATTTTGGAGAACTGCAATGAAATCTAGTAACAGAGGCTTTACGCTTGTCGAGTTATCTATAGTTATAGTTATAGTGGGGCTTATAATCGCAGGTGTAACTGCCGGTCAAACCCTGGTGAAGCAAGCCCAGCTTCGCGCTATCCTTACTCAGGCGGATCAGATAAGAACAGCGGTTAACACTTTTAAATCGCAATATGGCGGCCTTCCTGGAGATATAAATAATGGCTCCTTATATTGGTCTGGCTGCGGAGTTACAGGAATTTGCGATGGTAATGCGGATAAGAAAATAGGAACTGACTTAAAAAATACCGATGAACAGCCAGAAGGATACATAGCTTGGTGGCAGTTAAATGCTGCTGGAGTTTTCCCTGGCACCTTTACTATTCCTGCTGCAGATGCTGGAGATATTACAGGCATAATCGGCACCACAATCCCTGCTGCAAAGTTTCCAAAAGCCGGTATAACTCTTGGTTATGATACTAACCAGTTAACAGGCATTGCAATTAATAAGAATATTGCGTTATTTGGCGCAGCGGCTGCCTCTACATACGCAGGTGCAGCATTCTTATTACCTGCGCAAGCTTCTTCATTAGATGTAAAAGCTGATGATGGCAATGCGGAAAGGGGTTCCATATATGGTGGAGCTGTAGCGGATTTAGCAGAATGCGAAGAATCTGGTACTTATGAACTTGGTGCCACCACGGCTACATGCACAATTGCATTCGCCCTATAATTTTAGTGAGCTACAGAAAAAGCCCGGCGAAGTGCAAACTTCCCGGGCTTTTTTATTGGTAAATCATTTTAGCTTTGCAATGGTGGCCATTTGAAAATCATAGTAAATATTAATTTTACTCACCTATATTTTAAACACCTCTGCATAATGAGGATTTTTAAGTGATACCATTTCCATATCAAAGACGAAGTAGGAGTGCAAGGCAAACAAAATTTAGCTTAGGTGAAAGCGAAGCATAACGAAACAAAGTTTACTTATATTTCATTATACTGAAGGTTCGCTAATTTTGAAAGACCCGTGCACGAGAACCTTCGTCAAATATATGAAAATATATTAGCTAATTGTGGCATCCTGCCCAACCATTCCCATGGTTGGCGAAGAGGCGCTGGCAAATGTGCGCTTCTGCATACGCCCTGCCAGATACGCCTCCCTTCCTGCCTGAACGGCAAGTTTCATCGCCCTTGCCATTTGCACAGGGTTTTGCGCATCACTTATTGCAGCGTTCATCAATACACCTGCGCAGCCAAGCTCCATTGCAATTGCCGCGTCAGATGCAGTACCAACACCAGCATCAACCAAAACCGGCACTTTTGCATTTTGCACAATCATGCTTATATTAAGCGGGTTCTGGATACCAAGGCCGGAACCGATGGGAGCCGCTAGCGGCATAATTGCCGCGCAGCCGATTTCTTCCAGGCGTTTTGCCATAATGGGATCATCAGTGCAATAAACCATAACATCAAAGCCATCTTTTACTAATATTTCAGCAGCTTTTATTGTTTCCACCATATCCGGGTAAAGGCTGGCTTTATCACCTATAACTTCTAATTTTATCAATCCCCAGCCACCTGCCGCACGGGCAAGGCGCAATGTGCGCACGGCTTCATCTGCACTATAGCAGCCTGCACTATTGGGAAGATAAGTATATTTTTGCGGACTGATATAATCACCCAGGGTTTTGCCTTCCTTTTCTGCAAGATTCACGCGCCGAAGCGCCACAGTTACTATTTCCGCCCCGCTTGCTTCAATGGCAGACTTGGTTATTTCCAGAGTTTTATATCTTCCTGTACCAACCAATAGGCGCGATTTAAATTCCCGCCCTGCTAAGCGGAATATATCAGGATTTTGAACTGGTTCACTTTTTTCGCTAATGGTCATTTTATTTTAATTTACAAATTACGGATGTTCCGTATTTGTTTTATAAAGAATGCATGGCTTTTGCAAGTGGGGATAAAATTATTATAGCATTTCCCATTTTCATTTTTGCGTCGTTATTCATCGGCTTCACAAAATTCACCTAGGTTTACTAGGTTAAAATTTTATTCACCTCGAATGCCTAGCAGAAATGAAAAGCGGAAATGCTATAGTAAGCCTTGAAGATGAGGAAGGCTTCTGGTTAAAACTTTGAACGCAAGGGAGATACAAAGGGAGTGCAAAGTGGGATGTTCAACCAGAAGCCTTAAGAACATATAGTATAGCAATTTAAGAATATGTCAAGATGTAGTGGATATAATTTTATATTATTACTTAGCCACCGCAAGCGAGCCGATAGAAAACTCAGCTTGGTCTATTTCCTTCAGTACATCAATACCTGGAAGCCCATCGCCTTGGAGCCAATCGAGGAACGCTCCGCCGGCAGTTGAAATATAGGTGAATGATTCCGTAAGACCCGCAACATTTAAAGCCGCAACAACGTCGCCGCCGCCAGCAATGCTTGTAAGCGAACCGCTTGTTGTAAGCGATGCCACAGTGCGAGCTAGGCTTATAGTTGCAACATCAAACGGGCGGCATTCAAATGCGCCCAATGGGCCGTTCCATACTACGGTTTTACACTTTGATAATTTTTCAGTAAGTGTTGCTATTGATAATGGCCCAATATCTAAAACCATAGACGCTGCCGGAATTTTATTTGCAGGCAGAATGCGGCATTCAGCCATTGCCTGGAATTTTTCAGCAACCACAACATCAACCGGCAGGAAAATTTCGCAATTATATTTGCGAGCCTTTTCCATTATCTGGGCGGCTGTATCTACAAGGTCTTCTTCATGCAATGATTTGCCGATTTTATAACCCGCAGCCTTAAGGAAGGTATTGGCCATAGCGCCGCCAATTACCAAAAGGTCAACTTTTTTTACTAGAGTATTTAGCAATTTCAGTTTTGTAGAAACTTTCGAGCCGCCAACTATCGCAGCCATAGGCTTTTGCGGATTAGAAAGGATTCTTTCCAGATTTTCAATTTCATCCTGCATAAGCAGTCCAGCAGCAGAAGGAAGTTTTTTAGCAATGCCAACTATTGAAGCATGTTTCCTGTGTGAGCATGAAAATGTATCATTAACATAGAAATCGCCCAGGCTTGCCAGCTCTTCAACAAATTTTGGGTTATTAGCCTCTTCTCCCGCATGAAAGCGTAAGTTTTCCAGTAGCAGCACTTCGCCATTTTTAAGGTTTTTTACTGATTCTTTTGTGGCATCCCCAATACAATCCAGGGCAAATTTTACTTCAAGCCCATCTAGCGCTTCACTCAAATGGTTTGTAAGCGGCGCTAGTGACATTTCCCGCTCAAACTTTCCATCTGGCCTGCCAAAATGCGAAAGCACTACCACGCGGGCATTTTGCTTGATAAGTTCTTTGATTGTAGGGATAATTTTGCGGATACGTGTTGCGTCCTCAATCCTGCCTGATACCATAGGTACGTTAAGGTCCACACGGCAGAGGACTACTTTGCCAGTTAGTTTGCCTTTTAAGTCTGATAATGTCTTTAACTTTGCCATATGATTCTTATTGGTACTGGGTTCTAGGTGCTGGGTTCTGGAAAGAATTCCCTAGCGCCCAGTACCCAGCACCTAATACCCTATTTAAAAATTGCAGCTACATCCAGCATCCTAACCGAAAAGCCCCATTCATTATCATACCACGCGGCCACGCGGCAGAAATTTCCACCTACTACTTTTGTGCCTAGCGCATCGAATATAGAGCTATTCGGGTTATGGTTAAAATCAATTGATACAAGCGGCTCTGTGCAATATGCAAGTACTCCTTTCATTGCACCATTTGCAGCTTTTTCAATAATTTCATTTATTTCTGCCGCATTTGTAGTGCGGGATGAATTAAAGGTTAAGTCAATCAATGAAACATTCGGGGTAGGCACGCGCACCGCAACGCCATCAAGCTTGCTTTTTAGTTCAGGAATTACAATACCAATTGCTTTTGCAGCGCCAGTTGACGTTGGTATCATTGAACTTCCGGCAGTTCTTGCGCGGCGTAAATCCTTGTGGGTTCCATCCAATATATTCTGGTCGTTAGTATAAGCATGAATTGTGGTCATGAAGCCATGTTCAATGCCGATTGTGTCATTCAAAACTTTTGCAACAGGGCTTAAACAATTGGTCGTGCATGAACCAATTGAAATTATCTGGTGTTCTTTTTTTAACGCATCGTTATTTACGCCATATACTATAGTAGCATCTGCATCATCAGCAGGGGCGGAAATTATAACCTTCTTAGCGCCTGCGTTTATATGCGCCATAGCCTCTTTTTTTCCTTTCATAACGCCTGTGCATTCCAGCACAATATCCACACCTAATTTGCCCCAAGGCAATTTACTGGCATCGCGCTCATGAAAAATAGGAATGATTTTGCCAGCAACTTCGATTGCATCTTCACTAATTTTTTTAACATGTGGGAATGCACCGTGGGTGGAGTCATATTTTAAAAGATGCACATGCGTATCAGTTGGTGCAGGGCCATTTACCGCAACAATTTCAATATCATCACGCGCAAGCTCTGTAACTGCACGCAGTACGCAGCGCCCGATCCTGCCAAGTCCGTTAATTGCAATTTTTACTGTCATAGTTACTTATTTCTCGCTTCAATCTTACCAATAACTTTTGCTACCAAATTCTCAGCAGTAATGCCAAAGTGCTTATATAATTCCTCAGCAGGGGCAGATTCGCCAAAGCTATTCATGCCGATAAATATGCCATGCGGGCCAATGAATTTTTCCCAGCCCATTTTTGCGGCCGCTTCGACCGCCACCTTAATGCTATTATTGCAAAGTAAATTGACTTTATACTCACTTTCCTGCTTAAAAAATAATTCTGCGCAAGGAACTGAAACAACTCTTGTACCGACATTTTTACCTTGCAAAGTTTTCTGCGCTTCAAGTGCGAGGGAAACTTCTGAACCTGTAGCAAAAATTGTAACCTGCACATCGCCTTGTGCTTCAGAAATAATATATGCACCACGCTTAGAAAGATTTTCCTTTGAATATTCACGTATTTCAGGAAGGTTCTGGCGGGTTAATGCAAGCAGGCTTGGAGTTTCCGCAGATTCAAGCGCAATCTGCCAGCATTCCGCAGTTTCGCAGGCATCTGCCGGGCGGAACACATGTAAGTTCGGAATTACGCGGAGCGACGCCAGATGCTCAACAGGTTGATGCGTTGGGCCATCTTCGCCAAGACCGATAGAATCGTGGGTCATCACATAAACAACACGCTGTTTCATAAGAGCTGATAAACGGATAGCTGGGCGGCAATAATCAGAGAAAACCAGGAATGTGCCGCCAAAAGGAATGATGCCGCCATGTAACGTCATGCCGTTCATAATAGCGCCCATGGCATGTTCGCGCACACCATAATACATATAACGACCAGAAAAATCTTCCGCAGTTATTGGCTTAAGTGCATCGGTTTTAGTAAGGTTAGAGCCTGTTAAATCGGCACTGCCGCCAATCATTTCAGGTACGAATTTAACGATATCTTTTAAAATTTCGCCTGATGATTTGCGCGTTGCCCAAGACGGCTTTTCGCTTGCGTATTTTTTCTTTAAATTATCAAACGCCTCATCAATATTTGCTGGTAACTCACCTTTATTTACGCGGCTAAATTCTGCTTGTTTAGCGCTATCCAAGGCTTTAAACTGCTTATTCCATTTAGCAAGTGCGCCTTTAGATTTTTGTCCAGCTTTTCTCCATGCAGATAAAACATCCGCAGGAATTTCAAATGGGGAATACTCCCAGCCAAGTTGCGCGCGAGTTTTCGTGATTTCATCCTTGCCAAGCGGTGAGCCGTGTGAGCTTGAGCTGCCAGCTTTATTTGGCGAGCCAAAGGCAATTGTGGTTTTACAGGCGATTAAAGTTGGTTTAGTGGATTTTTTTGCACGTTTAATAGCTTTTTCTATCTCTTGTGGATTATGTCCGTCAATCGCTATAGCATTCCAGTTGGATGCTTTAAAGCGCATTAGCTGGTTTTCAGAGGTAGTAAGGGAAGTTGGGCCATCAATTGAAATGCCATTATCATCAAACAGTACGATCAATTTATTTAATTTCAAATGTCCGGCAAGGGAAATTGCTTCCTGGCTGATGCCTTCCATAAGGCAGCCATCACCTGCGATTACATATGTATAATGGTTTACAATTTCATCACTATAACGCGCTGCCATGATTTTTTCAGCAATAGCAAAGCCAACTGAATTTGCTAAGCCCTGGCCTAGTGGCCCGGTGGTGGTTTCAATACCTGCAAGCATCCCATATTCCGGGTGACCGGCAGTTTTTGCATGAAGCTGGCGGAAGCTTTTTATATCTTCAATAGTAACATCCGCGTAGCCGGTAAGGTAGAATAATGCATATAAAAGCATTGAACCGTGGCCTGCGGAGAGGATAAAGCGATCCCTATCTGCCCATTTCGGGTTTTCAGGAGAGAATTTCAGGAATTTGCTGAATAAAACTGTTGCAACATCTGCCATGCCCATAGGCATTCCCGGATGGCCGGAATTAGCTTTTTCTACCGCATCCATTGCAAGTGCACGGATAGCGTTAGCCATTTGTTTGTGCATTTCGCCTGTGGAAGGCATTATTTTTGAGGGCATTTTGTCCAACATTTTTTACCTTGGGTGTGATAATAACCAAACGCTAATATATTAGCGGATATAAACGAAAATCCCCGCCCTTTCAATGCTTTTATTTAAAAATTTAAGCTAATCATTTTGAATTTATCTTTATAGTGTTTTTGCTTTTCATTTCCGCTAGGCATTCGAGGGGAGTAAAATTTTAGCGTAGACTTACTACGTGAAACCGAAGTTAGATAAAATAAAGCTTGCTTATATTTTATCTAACGAAGGTTCGCCAATTTTACGAAACCGAAGAATAACGACGCAAAAATGAAAATGAAAAATACTATACTTGAATTTAAAAATAAAATTTTAGTGCGTGGTTTGGTTTTACTTGAGTTCTGTTGTTTAAAAAACTGGTATATTTGTTAATATGGTAATTTTATGAAATTGATAGTTGTCAACTAAGCATAATTTAGTTTACTTTACCACAATATATTGCCAATCATGGCATGAAAATAACTTTTGGAGATTAAATATGAAGCGCCAATTAATACTTGCTACTATTGTTCTTGCCGGCCTTTCCGCCTGCACAACTAAACTTGATCCTCAGGACCGTGCGCTTTTAATGGATACACGCAGCCTGGCTGAGCAATCTGCTGCGCAATCTGCTGCTGCCCTTGCAGAAGCAAAAGCTGCGCGTGAAGCCGCAGAAAGAGCTGCTATGGACGCTCAAAATGCTAGCAAAAAATCTGAGCGCATTTTCCATGAATCCCAGCAGAAATAGTGCTTACGGAATATATAGCGATTTAGCAGATACTGTCATTCCAGAAGCTAGAGAGGCTACTACTGAAACAGGCTTCTTTAGCCGTTTTCAGTAGTTAGACGAACTTGCTATCTGGAATCCAGCTCTTAATTTTAGGAAGACCTGGATTCCAGATATTAAGAGAACCTAGGATTTGCAAGCAGCAAATCCAATGCTCCCTAAATTCTGGAATGACAATATCCAATAATTCGCTACAGGCTCTAAAGAGCATGCTTATCTCACTCTCGCTTTATAACTCCACCATCTGCATCTTGCCATTTTTTACAGTAAGGCCGATTTTACCGCCTTTCAGCGCTATTGCATATTTCCCGAAAATTTCATACCGCCATCCATGCATTGCCGGAACCTCAGGACTACCTGAACTTGCTATTAAAATAATATCACTACTATCCGCAACCAGCCTTTCCGCAACATTATGCTCTTCGCATTTCATTTTCAGCAGAACTTTCAAAAGCTCAGCCATAGCTTTATCATAACTTTCCGGTTTCTTGCTTTTCTTTTTAAGTGGCGGCAGCTGGTCTTCCGGCAGGGCATTTGCGGCCTCAATAATCGCCAGTATTTCCTTAGATTGAGATATGGCCACTTTGCCAACTTCGCGTATTTTTTTAATTTCTGCAGCAGTTTTAGGAACATGCGCAGCAATTTCAAGCAATGGCTGATCGCGCAGGATAAAATTCCTGGGGCGGTTAAGCTCCCTTGCAGTTAGTTCGCGCCACTTAGCCAATTCCTTTACTATAGCAAAGAACCTGCGGGAATTGCCGCGTGCCTTTATGCGTTTCCATATTTCATCGGGGTCAATTGTATAATTAATGGGATTTGTAAGATCCTCCATTTCCTCATCCAGCCACTTTATGCGGTCATTTTCTTCCAGCATGGCTTTTAATTTCTTATAGACATCGCGCAAATATGTTACATCGGATAAAGAATAAAGAAATTGCTTTTCGGAAAGGGGGCGGCGTGACCAATCTGTAAAGCGCGAGCTTTTATCAACAACATCGCCAACTATTTGCTCTACAAGCGTTGCGTAACTTGCGGTATCGCCAAAACCACATACCATTGCCGCAACTTGCGTATCAAATAACGGGTAGGGAACATTTCCAGAAAGACCAAGAATTATTTCAATATCCTGGCGCGCTGAGTGGAATACTTTTATAACTTTATCGTTAGCGAATACTTCAAAAAGGGGCGCTAAGCTGATATTTTCTGCAAGCGGGTCAATCGCATAAGCGCCTCCCTCCCATGCAACCTGTATAAGGCATAATTTAGGATAATAAAATTTATCCCGCATGAATTCTGTATCAACAGTTATATACTCTGCTTGATGTAGATGCGTGCAAATACCTTGCAGGACTTCGGTGTCGGTGACTAATGTCATAAATATCTGGTTACTAGTGGCGGTTGTAGCTACCAGTATTATTTGCTAATCACTGGGAACCAGTAGCTGGCAGCTAATACTAAATAACTTGGAATTTACAGACTAATCCTATATATAAATCGGAAATAAAGCAACATAATTAGAAGTTAGAGAATGTAAGAGTGTTAGAATGTGAGAATGTAAGAAGAGATTAGCTCCTTACTTAATATCCTTACACTCTTACACTCTTACATTCTAACACTCTCATATTCCAAGGAACAAAAAATGCACGCATATAGAACTCATAACTGTGGCCAGCTTACTAAAGAAAATATCGGCGAGAAGGTGAAATTATCCGGCTGGGTACACAGAAAGCGTGACCATGGTAATTTAATGTTTATAGATATACGCGACCATTTTGGCCTGACCCAATTGGTTATAACCAGCGATGACAGCTTCCTGGAAATTGCAACATCAGTGCGCTATGAAAGCGTTATTACAATAACAGGTGAGGTGCTGGCAAGAAGCGCGGAGACTATCAACACCAACATTCCAACTGGCGCAATTGAAATTAAAGTTGAAAGCTTTGCTGTTGAATCTGAAGCGGATGTGCTGCCTTTGCAAGTGAATTCCGATAAGGAATTCCCAGAAGAAACCCGCCTTAAATACCGCTTCTTGGATTTACGCCGCGATAAAATCCATAATAATATAGTGCTGCGTTCTAAAGTTATCAGCTCACTTAGAAACCGCATGACAGCGCAAGGCTTCATGGAATTCCAAACCCCAATCCTTACCGCAAGCTCGCCAGAAGGCGCGCGTGATTATCTGGTGCCAAGCCGAGTTCATCCTGGTAAATTCTATGCACTTCCACAAGCGCCGCAGCAATTTAAGCAGTTGTTGATGGCTTCTGGTTTTGATAAATATTTCCAGGTAGCGCCTTGTTTCCGTGATGAAGATGCGCGCGCCGACCGCTCCCCGGGCGAATTCTACCAGCTTGATATGGAGATGTCCTTCGTAACGCAAGATGACGTGTTTGCAGCTATTGAGCCTGTTATTGCCGGAATATTTACTGAATTTTCTGATAAAAAAGTTACCGAAACCCCATTCCCACGCATTAGTTTTGATGATGCAATGCTGAAATATGGCAATGATAAGCCGGATTTGCGTAATCCACTTATAATATCGCAGGTTAATGAGGTGTTTGCGGGCTCCGGCTTTTCTATATTTGCAGGCATAGTTGCCAAAGGCGGGGTTATCCGCGCAATTCCAGCACCAGGCGTGGCTTCCGAGCCGCGCAGCTTCTTCGATAAGAAGATTGCATTTGCGCAGGAACTTGGCGCGCCAGGCCTGGGTTACATAGTGTTTTCAGAAGATGGCACTGCCAAAGGCCCTATTGCGAAATTCTTAGATGAAGCAAGGCTTGCCCAACTTCGTGAGCTAACAGGCGTGAAAAATGGCGACGCGGTGTTCTTTGCCAGCGGCACAGCCGCGGAAGCTGCGCATATTGCAGGACATGTACGCACCCATTTAGGGCAGGAATTAAAGCTTATCAGTGATGATGAATTCAAATTCTGCTGGATTGTGGATTTTCCTTATTTCGAGTGGAATGAGGATGATAAGAAAATTGATTTCAGCCATAATCCATTCTCTATGCCGCAAGGCGGAATTGAAGCGCTTGAAAATGCTAAAACCAATGAAGATTTGCTTGCAATACGCGCCTTCCAATATGATATTGTTTGCAATGGAGTGGAGCTTTCTTCCGGCGCTATCCGTAACCACAAGCCTGATTTAATGTATAAAGCCTTTGAAATTTGCGGTTATGGCAAAGAAGTTGTTGATGAACGCTTTGGGGGCATGATCCGTGCCTTTAAATTTGGTGCGCCTCCGCATGGCGGCCTTGCCCCTGGAATTGACCGTATGGTTATGCTTATAGCTGGCGAGCCTAACATCCGCGAAGTAATTGCCTTCCCAATGAACCAGAGGGCGGAAGATATATTAATGGGCGCACCAAGTGTTGTAGACCCGAAGCAACTGCGCGAACTTAATATTATGCTTTCTCCAAAGGCCAGGGAAGCTATCGATAAAGATGCTGCGCAAGAAAAACAAGGTGCGGCTGCATAGGTTTTAAGCGGGGCAATGCTCATAATTGTATTTATGTGCTTGCCCTGCCTTTATTATTTATATAATCTCATACTATTCTTAATCTAATTGCCCGCTTCGTCGCTCTGCGGTCTCGGTGTGCTAACGTATGTTTAATACGCTGCGCGCGCCCTCGCCTTGCACTCCTAGCGGATCAATTGATAAGGAAATGGTATTAGGCTTTTGAAAACTATAAGTAAAAAATATGAATATAACCGTGCAAAATAATCTCACCGCCGAACATCAAGCCTGCCTTGCATTATACAGGCAAAATAAAATTGCTGAATGTTTTCCCCGCGTGCGCGCCCTAAGGCAATTATACCCTGATAATACCGATCTTAAATATCTTGCTGGCCTTTGTCGCCTTGGGCTTAATATGCTCGATGAAGCTGAATATTTATTTAAGGATTGCTTAAGAACTGTAAAAACAAGTGCAGAATTATTCTGCAACCTTGGCGTTGTGTGCGATAAGAAAGATAAAATGGAAGAGGCTATTGCAGCCTATAGGAATACGTTACAACTAAATCCCAATCATATTACTGCACTAAATAACCTGGGCAATATTTATAATAAAATTGGGAATAATATTAAGGCCTTGGAATATTTTAATAAAATTGTAAGTATTGGTAATGCTCCTTATTATATATATAATAATATTGCACTGGTTTATAAAAAACTTGGTTTGTTACAAGAAGCCTGTAAGGCAATTAATAAAGCATTGGAATCCAAGCCTGAGGATTACCAACCTTATAATAATGCCGCTGTAATTTCTGCCGCTATGGGTAATAAAAAAGATGCTATGCGCTGTTATGAACAGGCTTATAAATATGCTTCTGGCAATGCACAGATAATTTTTGAATATGCGGAATTATGTAATGCTGTCTGTGATTGGGATAAATATGCGGAATTAACCAAGCAACTTGATACGCTGCTTGCCTCGGGGCATGAATTAAAAGTAACCCCGCCTATGGGCAATATCCAAAGAAACATAAATCCAAAAGAAAATCTTGAGTGCGCTATAAGATATACGAATTTCCTATCTAGAGGCATTCTGGCAGCTAATACTCGATATAGCCATGAAGGCAGGAAACAGCATAATGGTAGAATCCGGATAGGTTATTTATCTTCTGATATAAAAGACCACCCGGTTGCACATTTAATGCGCGGTGTTTTCAAGCACCATAACAAAGAGGAGTTCGAAACATTCCTTTATACATCCAGTGAAATCCATCCTAATGATAAAAGCGGCTACCGTGAAGATATATTACCTTGCTTTGAGCATGTTATAGATATCAGGAACACATCTAATATTGATGTCGCTAAGAAAATATATGACGACCAGATTGATATTATAATCGATTTAAATGGACATACCGGACTTTCCCGGCTTGAAGCACTTGCCCTTAAACCAGCCCCGGTGCAAATCAGCTATATAGGTTTTATAGGCAGCATGGGAGCAGATTTTATTGATTATGTTATCTGCGATGAAATTGTAACGCCACCAGACCAGCAGCAGTTTTATACTGAAAAATTCCTTTATATGCCAAATTGCTACCAAGCAAATGATGATACTTTAAAAATATCAGATATAGAAACCACCAGGGCTGAGCAGGGCCTGCCGGAAAAAGCTTTCGTATTTTGTTCCTTTAACCAGACATATAAAATCGAGCCTGTACTCTTCCAAAGATGGATGAATATATTAAAACGCGTGGATAACAGCGTATTATGGATTTATAAAGGCAGCATATTTTTTGCAGATAACCTTGCCAAAGAAAATTTAATTAGCCATGCCAAGGCGGCAGGTGTTGACCCTGCAAGGCTTATATTTGTGGAAGGCATTATCATAGATAAGCACTTAAAGCGCGTGGGGCTTGCTGATCTGGCGCTGGATACAAGGATATATAACGGCGGAACCGTAACCAGCCAGACATTATGGGCGGGAGTTCCGGTATTAACCATTAAAGGCGGCCACTTTGCTTCCAGAATGGCCGCAAGTATAATGACGGCAATCGGAATGCCTGAGCTTATCACAAATACGCTGGACGAATATGAGGATTTAGCAGTAAAAATAGCAACTACAAAAGGTGCCGCTAAAAGGCTTAAAAACAAGTTACTTAAGAATAAAGCTACATATCCATTATTTAATACTAAGCAATTCACTAAGGATATGGAGCAGTTATTCAAGAATGTTTGGAATGATTATTTGGCTAAGAATTAGTATAGTGAATTTGAATATTATACTAAAAGTAGCATTGGTTGCATCTCAAATAAGCCGACAGGAGTATCCATCTATGCTAGCTGTATTATTTTGACGCAATTATACTTTTCAGGCCTATATTAATAATGACTAATCATAAATAATAATGTAAATTAATTAATTATTAACTTGGTTTTGATCTCCGCATTAAGAGTTGTGAAAATTTCACTTGCGCAACCACAATGTAAAATGGTTAATGTTGAGAAACTTTATCAAGTTATATTTTTATTAATTAATTAAGAATGTTGTAGTTATTATGGAATCGCATCCTGTAGATATTTATGTAGGAAAAAAACTAAGGTCCCGCCGGACTCTCCTTGGCAAAAGCCAGGAAGAGATTGGGACAGCCGTGGGGGTTACCTTCCAGCAAATTCAGAAATACGAGCGCGGAATGAACCGGGTTGGTTCAAGCCGTTTATATGAATTTGCGAACTTGCTTGGTATTAGCGTGTCTTACTTTTTTGAAGGCTTTGAAGAAAGCAGTCGTAGCGCTAGCGGCAATACGGAAAGTTCAGCACTTGCTGAAGGAAACGCGCCATTTGAATACGAAGAACTTGATAATAAGGAAGTATTATCACTAGTACGTGCTTATTATGGTATATCCAATTCGAATGTACGCAAAAAAATTCTATCGCTTATGAAATCGCTTTCAGCTGAAAAAGAGGAATACGGTGAAGATTCTTCTAATAAAGCAAACGCATCTGAAAGTAAGAAACTAGCAAGCGTATAATATAGTTATAGTTTCAATGCCGCCAGCCTTAAAGGCTATGCGGCATTGAAGCTTTGATACCTACCTGTTGCCCATGGCAATTACATTTAAAACTTTTCTTTTATAATTATCTAACCGTCCGTCATTGCAAGCCACTTCGTTGCGCGGCAATCCAGAAAATATTACTGAAATATACGGCTTGTTGTTATTTAGTCTGGATTACCATGACCTGTTGCCATTCAAATACATTTTCTATATATAATACTAGCAATAAGTAGGTTGCCTCAAAAAGGAGGTATCGTAGCGTTGTGTAAGATGCGCGACTCACTTAAACTGGATTAATTCGGATTATCAAATAAAGATGACCGGGAAATGATTATCTTAAAAATTATTATAGACTAAGAAAATGTCAGAAAAAATTATATTAGCCGTACCAAAAGGACGAATACTCGAAGAGCTTTCCCCGCTTATGAGTAAAGCAGATATTATACCTGAAGCAGCCTTTTTTGATAAAAACTCACGTTTATTACAGTTTAAAACCAACCATAAGAACCTGGATATAATAAGGGTGCGCAGTTTTGATGTTGCCACTTTTGTAGCCTTTGGCGCAGCAAGCATTGGGGTTGCGGGCAGTGATGTGCTGGCTGAGTTCGATAGCCCGGAAATATATGCACCGCTAAACCTTGGTATAGGCAAATGCCGCATGTCTATTGCAGCCACGCGCGATATCGCTGAAAGCGAAGATATCTCGCGCTGGAGCCATGTGCGCGTTGCTACAAAATATCCAAACACCACCAGGAAATATTTTTCCGAACATGGCATACAGGCCGAATGCATAAAACTTAGCGGCGCAATGGAACTTGCACCAAAACTTGGGTTATGCCGAAGAATAGTGGATTTAGTATCAAGTGGCCGCACTTTGCAGGAAAACGGTCTGGTTGAAATGGAAAAAATTGCCGATGTGGTTTCCTGCCTTATAGTAAACCGCACCGCCTTTAAAACTCGCGCAAATGAAATAAGCCCTATTATCGAAGCATTCAGGGGAGCTTTGTAATGGTAAAAGTTTTCAACACAAAATCCACAAAGCTAGATGTTATAATGGATGTGGTGCATACCCTTGGCACAACGGCTATTACAAATGCAACAGCTTCCGTGCGCAGTATCATCAGCGACGTTAAAGAAAATGGCGATGCCGCAATAATAAAATATACAAACCAGTTCGATCGTCTGAATATTAAATCAATAGAAGAGCTTAAAGTTACAGAACAAGAAATAAATGCAGCTTTTAATTCCTGCTCTAAAGATTTAATTGCGGCTCTCGAATTTGCAGCAAAACGCATAGAAGCTTACCACATAAAACAAATGCCTGCTGATTTTGATTATATTGATGATGATGGGGTTAGGCTTGGCAATTTATGGAAGCCACTGCGCATTGCCGGATTATATGTTCCCGGCGGCACAGCAACATATCCAAGCTCAGTGCTTATGAACGCCATTCCTGCGCGCGTTGCAGGGGTGAAAGAGCTTATAATGGTAACGCCAACTCCAGATAACCTGCTTAACCCTGCGGTACTTGCGGCTGCAAGAATTGCCGGGGTTACTGAAATTTATAAAATTGGCGGGGCGCAAGCCATTGCAGCTTTAGCCCTTCCCGGCAATTCCCTGCCAGTTGCCGATAAAATAGTGGGCCCAGGAAACGCTTATGTTGCTGCTGCAAAGCGTGAGCTTTCCAGCGTTGTTGGCATAGATATGATTGCAGGGCCTTCAGAAATACTGGTGGTATCTGATAATAAAACCAGTCCTGCCTGGATTGCCGCCGATTTGCTTTCACAGGCCGAGCATGATGAAAATGCACAAAGCATATTAATTACCGATGATGAAAATTATGCAAATGCAGTAATTGCGGCAGCAGAAGAGCATCTTGCCACACTGCCACGTGCAGTCATTGCCAGGAAAAGCTGGGAAAATAAGGGTGTGGTAATAATAGACCCAGGATTTAGCAATGCCATAAGGTTAATTAATCATATTGCACCTGAACATCTTGAACTAGCCGTTGATAATGCCGAAGAAATGGCAAAAGAGGTAACAAATGCCGGGGCGATTTTCCTTGGCCGCTATACACCTGAAGCCATCGGGGATTATACCGCGGGCCCAAGTCACGTATTGCCTACATCTGGAACAGCGCGCTTTGCTTCGGGTCTTTCTGTTTATGATTTCTTAAAACGCGTATCATTAATTGAATGCACGCAAGCATCTTTCTTACGTCTTGCCACTCACACTGCTAACCTGGCAGATAGCGAGGGATTAGGCGCGCATGCTCTTTCGGTAAGGGTTAGGAATATAGCAGTTTGACTTTACATCTGGACATAATTATGAAAACTCTAAAGTATTGTCATCCCGGAACCTATAATTAACAACACCTAAGGATAGCCGCAACAATATCTTTTATAAGATAAGCCGTGATATTATCTTTATCAAGGTGGTGGTTATACTCGGCTATTTCCAGAGCAAGCAGGCTTTCTTTATATCCGGAAAGGCTGCTTTGCACCGCTTCTATAAATTCATTTTTAAGAATACCGCCAGCCTCCGTCGTTCCCGTGCCAGGCGCATCTGCAGGGTCGAACCCATCAACATCGATACTAATGCCAAACCCTGCTGTATGAGCAGATGCTATTTTCACAGCCTCCAGCATAACATTATTTAAACCACGCGCACGCACTTCATCCATCATAAATACTTTAGCGCCTAATTTATCCAGCAATGCCGCTTCTTCCGCCTCAAAACTACGCACACCTATAAGGCAAAGCTGGTATGGTACAATTACAGGCTTTCCAAGGGTTATGTCGGTTAGCACATCATTCCCATAACCTAATAAATACGAAATAGGCATACCATGCACATTGCTGCTATGTGAGGTTTCGGATGTATGCGAATCCATATGCGCATCAATCCATATAAGCCCAAGTTTGCGGCGCGTATGCAAACTATCGGCAACCCCAGCCCATGTTCCGATTGCCATGGAATGGTCACCACCGATTGTTATTGGGAACCCACCGGATTTAAGCACATCCTGCACCTGGTTTTTAAGGTTAAAACAGTGCTGCACTACATTTGATATATCATCAAGATTCTTTCCCTTAACCTCTATATCATCAAGCCACCGCGCCTCTAATTCATCAGATTTAAGTGCTTCTGCCAGACCTAACCTACGCAAATAACCGGGCGCATCCCTGCAAGACTGGTTCTTTGCACCAGAGCCGCATGAATATGGTATCAGGGAGATTCTTTGCATTTTATCCCTCTGCCTCCACTTCCTTCAAAGTTTTTATAATTACCTCTAAAACCTCATCAAGGATTTCCTTTGTAATTATAAGAGGCGGGGCAAGGCGAACTATTGTTTCATGGGTTTCTTTTGTAAGTACGCCATTTTCCATAAGCCTTTCGCATACATGCCGTGCGGATGCGTATTTTTTATCAATCTCCATGCCTATCCATAGCCCGCGCCCACGCACGGTTTTTATCAGTTTGCTATCAATTTTTTGCAAGCGCTCAAGCAGGTATTCCCCAAGCTTTTGGCTATTTTCTACCAATCCTTCATCTTCTAAGATATCCAGAGCCTCCATAGCAATCGCGCAGGCAAGCGGATTTCCGCCAAAGGTGGAACCGTGGCTGCCGGGCTTGAATAATTCCATCACTTCTTTTTTTGCAAGGAATGCTGAAACCGGCATAACACCGCCGCCAAGTGCCTTGCCTAAGATTAACCCATCCGGCGCATCTATTTCATGTTCAAAGGCAAACATTTTCCCGGTGCGCCCCAGGCCGCTTTGTATTTCATCCAATATGAATAAAACATTATTTTTCTTGCAGATTTTCTGCACCTTCTTTAACCAACCATCTTCTGGAATGATTATACCGCCCTCGCCTTGGATAGGCTCCACCAGAAAAGCGCAGGTGTTTTCGTCAATTGCTGCTTCCAGCGCGTCAGCATCGCCATAAGGGATAGTTTCAAAACCAGGGGTAAGTGGCCCGAAATTTTCTTTATACCCGGCTTCACTTGAAAAGCTGATAATCGTGGTGGTACGCCCATGGAAATTATTTTCCACAACGATAATTTTCGCCTTGTTTTTCTTTATTCCTTTAACTTTATAACCCCATAAACGCGCCGCCTTTATTGCGGTTTCTACCGCTTCTGCGCCACTATTCATCGGTAATCCCATATCCATACCGGATAAGGCGCATAATTTTTCCATGAAAGGTGCAAGTTTTTCCGAGTGGAAGGCGCGGGATATAACACATAATGTTTGTGCCTGCTTATTTAAGGCACCAACAATCCTTGGGTGGCAATGACCGTGGCTTACCGCTGAATATGCGCTCATCATATCTATATATTGCTTGCCCGATTCATCCCATAATAATGCTCCTTGGCCGCGCGCCAGCACTACGGGCAATGGTGCATAATTATGCGCTGAATATTTAAGTTCTCTGGTAATTATCTGGTTTGGCATTTTAAAGCCCTCCTATTTAAGGTGGTAGCNNCATTTCTGCTAGGCATTCGAGGGGAGTAAAATTTTAGCGTAGACTTACTACGTGAATTTTACGAGACCAAAGAATAACGACGCAAAAATGAAAATGAAAAATACTATATCTAATATTATTCATTATCCTTAATAAAAGCTTAACTTTTTTTTGGTAAGAATGGTATAGTATTTAAAAATAAATGAATAAATTAAATGGCTAAAAACATTATTGATACACATCTTGCATTAATCAGCGCCACTCGTTTAGAAAACGAAGATTCTTCTGTTGCGCGGTTAAAGGAGGAAATGGATAAAATAAGTTACAGCCATAAAGCCTCAGCAGAAATTGCCCGCGCATATATAAGAAATTTCCGTGCATATAATGGAAATCTCGGTTTAGAAGAGTTCTTCCGCCAGTATGGGCTAAATACTGATGAAGGCCTTGCGGTTATGTCGCTTGCCGAAGCACTCTTGCGCATTCCAGACGCGGAAACTGCAAATGCATTTATACGTGATAAACTAAGTAGCGCAAAATGGTCATCCAAGAATTCTAAAAGCACATCCTCCCTTGTAAAAGCTTCAAGCCTTGGTTTAAAACTGGCCAGCAAATTAACAGAAATGGGAAAAACTGTTACCAGCATGGCCGATCCTGTTATCCGCCAGTCCATGAAGCAATCCATGCGCCTTATGGGTAATCATTTCATAATGGGGGAAACTACCAAAAGTGCCATAAAGAAAGGCCAGGAATATGAACAAGAAGGCTATACTATTTCCTATGATATGCTTGGCGAAGGTGCGCGTGATGAAGAACAGGCTGAAAAATACCTGAAGAACTACTTAGACGGGCTAAGGGAAGTTGCCGCCAGTAGCAAAGAATCGCAATCTTTCTATGACCGCCCGAGCATTTCAGTAAAACTTTCCGCACTTTATTCTAAATATAAACTCACTAATAAAGATCAGGTTTTTGAAAAGCTACTACCGCGTTTAAAAGAGATAATCCTGAAGGCAAAAGAACTTGGTGTTTGCGTTACTATTGATGCTGAAGAATCATCACGCCTTGATTTATCCTTAGAATTATTCGCCGCAATAACATCCGACAAGGATTTTAAAGGCTTTAACGGCATAGGGATTGCTGTGCAGGCATATAATAAAAGCGCAATCCATGTAATAGATTTTATTATAGAACTTGCTAAAACAAATAAACGGCACATCCCGGTGCGCCTGGTAAAAGGTGCATATTGGGATTCTGAAATAAAAGCCGCACAAATTGCAGGCACTTCCAGCTTTCCGGTATTTACGCGCAAAGAATATACAGATGTTTCATATCTGATATGCGCGCATAAAATGCTAAAAAACCTTGATGTAATTTACCCTCAATTTGCAACCCATAATGCGCTTACTATCGCCAGTATCAGGATGATGGCGGAGAATAAACGTAATTTTGAGTTCCAGAGGCTTTATGGCATGGGTGAAGGAATTTATGGCCAGATGGAAGGGGTGGCATGCCGTATTTATGCTCCAGTCGGCACTCATAAGGAATTACTGCCCTATTTAATTCGTCGCATTCTTGAAAATGGCGCCAGCACTTCATTCCTTAAAAAAGTGGTTGATGAGGAAGTTAATATTGAAGAACTTATTAAAGACCCAGCCCTTGCCCTGCCTGCAAAACCAGGACTAATTGCTAAAGGGGCGGCCTTACCACAAGGCTTATCGTTACCTCCTAATCTATATGGGGATGATAGAAAAAACTCAAGCGGATTCGACCTTGGCAATGCAAGCCATTTAAAAGAGATAAAAGCAGGCCTGGAAAACTTCAAGAATACCGAATGGAATGCCGCCCCTATTATAAACGGCAGGGAGTGCAAGCACACCACCAGTGCAGTTTTTGCGCCTTATGACATTAAACTGAAAATAGGCTCCGTTACCACAAGCTCGCCTGATGATATTAAATCAGCAATTGATATAACTGCAAAAGCATTTAAAGAATGGAGCGCCACCCATGTTAATGCGCGCGCTAAAATAATAGAAAAATTTGCGAATTTACTGGAAGAAAATTGTTTCGAGATAATGTCTTTATGCATAAAGGAAGCTGGAAAAACGATTCCCGATAGTATTGCAGAACTGCGTGAGGCTGTAGATTTTTGCCGTTATTATGCAGCCAGGGCAAGGGAGCTTTTCGCAAACCCAAAAATAATGAAGGGGCCAACAGGTGAATTAAATGAGCTTTCCCTGCATGGCCGGGGCATGTTTATGTGCATCAGTCCATGGAATTTCCCACTTGCAATATTTACAGGCCAGGTGGTTGCAGCGCTTGTTAGTGGCAATACCGTAATTGCAAAACCAGCCGAACAAACACCGCTAATCGCTGCTTATGCTGTTAAGCTCCTTCTAAAAGCTGGCTTGCCGTACGGTGTAGTAAGTTTATTACCTGGGGACGGCGCCAGCATCGGAAGCCAGGTACTTGGTAATCCTAAAACTGCCGGGGTAGTTTTCACAGGTTCTACAGATACTGCGCATATAATCCAGCAAACCTTAGCTAAGCGCAAAGACGCTATTGTGCCTTTTATAGCGGAAACAGGTGGCCTTAACGCTATGATTATTGATAGCAGCGCCCTTATAGAACAGGCTGTTGACGATATAATCACCTCTGCTTTCGGCAGCACTGGGCAGCGTTGCTCTGCGCTGCGGGTTTTATATGTACAGGAAGAAATTGCTGGAGAATTGATAAAAACCTTAAAAGGCGCCATGGAAAACCTACTAATTGGTATGCCGGGTGATTTTAAAACTGATATAGGCCCCGTAATTGACGCGGAGGCTTATAAAAACCTTAGTGATTATATAAAAGATAATTTGAAATCAAGAATCCTTGAATCAAAGCAAACTCAGCCGTTAGGTTCATTAATCCTGGATTCCAGCGTTCTTGATTCTTTTTCTGATTCCTTCTTTATTCCACCAATTGCCTTTGAAATTAATTCGATAAAAGACCTTCCTGGGGAAATATTTGGCCCGGTGTTGCACATAATCCGTTATAAGGCAGATGGTCTGGAGAAAATTATTGAAGAGATAAATGAATCAGGTTACGGGCTAACCTTTGGCATACATAGCCGTATCACCAGCCGCATAAAATACATACGCGCAAATATACGCGTTGGAAATGTTTATGTTAACCGCTCCATGATTGGCGCTGTGGTTGGCGTGCAGGCATTCGGTGGTGAAGGCCTATCAGGCACCGGCCCAAAAGCAGGCGGCCCTAATTACCTGCTTCGCTTTGCAACAGAACGTAGCTTTACAGATAATATTTCCGCCATTGGCGGCAACAGGGATTTGCTGGTTTTATAGCAAATCACCCATGAAGAATTAATTATCCCAGATAAATTGATAAGGAAACCCTATTAGGCTTTGTTAGCAGAACCTAGAAACAATGTTCCTTCCCGGGAAACTTCCGAGTCCGCACATCTTTTGCGTATTGCGCGGCTGCTTGTTCAATCTGCTCCGCAAGGTTTGCATAATGCTTAACAAACTTAGGTTTGAAATCTGTAAACAGGCCAAGCATATCATCGCTTACCAATATTTGCCCATCACACATAGGCGAGCCGCCTATGCCGATTACAGCTATAGCTAATTTTTTGGTAACTTCTTCTGCCAGCTCTTCCTTAACACCCTCAATTACCAATGCAAAAGCGCCAGCTTCTTGAACCGCAATCGCATCTTCCATTATCTTATTTTGTGTGTCTTTTGTTTTGCCATGATGGCCATAGCCACCATAAATGTTAAAATGCTGCGGCATTAGCCCCACATGCCCCATAACCGGAATACCGCGCTGGGTAAGGAATTTTATCGTATCCGACATCTCAACGCCGCCTTCAAGCTTTACCGCCTGGCAACCAGTTTCTGCCATAAGGCGAGCAGCGCCCGCAAAGGCCTGGGCAGGTGATTCCTGGTAAGAACCAAACGGCATATCCACAATTACACATGAATGGCTGGAGACGCGCGCCACCGCTTTGCCGTGGTTTATCATTATATCCAGTGTTACAGGCAAGGTTGAATCCATTCCGTATAGCGCCATACCTACGGAATCACCTACCAATAATATATCGGAATGCTTATCCATTGCCTTTGCAAATGGGGCTGTATACGCAGTAAGGCACACTATTGGCTGCTTGCCTTTCTGGTTTAGTATATCTTTTATTGTAATTCTTTTTGTCATAGTTTGTTGCTGGTAACTATTATTGAATTTCTTAACTACGGTGACGCCTGCTTTTGCAATTGGTTACTTACCATGCAACGTCATTGCGAGGAGCCGAACACTTGTGAGTGCGAGGTGGCAATCCATCTTTTGTGCCATACGTACACTGGATCGCCACCTCATGCTCGCTTCGCTCGATTCGTCGCGATGACGTTCTTTCCTTGTTTGCCAGTTATTTACTATACAAACTTAGATTTAAAATTTACTTTTTTGCTCTTCAAGCCTCTGGGTAGATATTATAGGGAAGGAAAGGGTAATTGTAGTACCAAGGCCAACTTCACTATTAATATCAAATTTCCCGCCCATAATTTCGGTAAGTTTCTTTGTAAGCGGCAATCCAAGTCCTGTACCTTCATACTTGCGGCTTAAGGAACTGTCAATCTGTCCGAACGGAGCTAGTGCTTTTGATATATCTTTTGCCGCAATACCTATACCATTATCCATCACTATAACCTTCACTTCACCACCTAGTACATCCTCTTCAATAGCAAGGGAAACCTGTCCGTCCTCTGGTGTAAACTTTATCGAATTTGATAATAAATTAAGTATAACCTGCTTCATGCGCTTCGGGTCTGCAGAAAGTATAATATGCTTTTCCGGTACATGCTCAACCAATCGCACCTTAGCATCCCTTGCGCGGGTTTCAACAAGCCGCATACAGCTATGCCCGATTTTGCTCAGGTCAATATCAACAAATTCTACTTCCAGTTTTCTGGCTTCTGCTTTTGAATAATCAAGAATGTCGTTTATAAGGCTAAGCAAATGCACACCTGAGGAATTTATATCATTTATATATTCCTTATATTGCGGATGCCCAACCGGCCCCATAACTTCGTCCTTGATAATATCTGAGAATCCTATGATAGCATTAAGGGGAGTTCTAAGTTCATGGCTAACATTGGCAAGAAACATGGATTTTTGCTGGTTTTGCGCCTCTGCGGAAGTTTTTGCCTTTTCCAGTTTTAATTTTTCTTCATGCTGCTTGTTAATAATCTTTTCTGCTTTTTTCGAGGTAATAAACAGAGCAAGATATAAAAGGATAAATGTTGTTATTATGCCGAGTGTTACAACAAGTTGGAACAAATAAAGCTCATCCCACGGCTTTGTAACATCAGTATATATTTCAACGGCAACCTTTGCTGGTTTAGCATTTTCAGTTTTCTCAGCGCAGTTTTTTGTATCAAGGAGTATATATGATTGGACAAAACTACCTTTTATTAATTTTCCGGCTTTGTCGTGGTATCCCATGGACGGAATCAGGTTGCTTGAAGTAGTTCCGGCAAACGCACGCATTAAACCGTTTTTTTCTCCGGATTCATCAAAGAAAACTATTTGTGCGTCGTTTGTCGTAAATATTTCTTCTTTGGAGGTGGGATAAAAACTGATTTTAAATGCAGGTGAAGAAGTAAAGATTGTTTTACTGACTCTTGCCAGCTTAGCAAAATTCTCATCTTTTTCCCATTCTGAAGCAGGTTTTGTTGCTAACTCCCGGAAAAAAGGTTCATATTTACACCAGATGTTTTTTGTATAATTTTCAATAATGGTGATATTTGTCTGCTCTATGGGTCCACGTATAACCTTATTTGCCGCAAAAGACCTGAAATAGACTCCTGCAAAGAAGGCCAGAAGCGCAACTAAGAGAAAAGCCATTACCGCAAAATATTTGAAATATGAAAGCATTTAAGTTATAGGTGTTGGGTTATAGGTGCTGGGGAGGTTCATTACTTCCCTAACACCCATCACCTAACACCTATCACCCATAAGTAAAAAATGCAAGCAGCTTACATGCAAAAAGCCCTGCAAGTGGCAAAATCCGCAATCCTGCGGGATGAAGTGCCTGTTGGCGCGGTATTGGTGGATTACAAGAATAATAAAATTATATCATCCGGCAGCAATACGGTTATAGAAGATAGCGACCCTACAGCTCACGCGGAAATAAACATTATCCGAGCTGCTTGCCGGGAAAAGCTTTCTACCCACCTTGATGATTGCGATATTTATATAACGCTGGAACCATGCGCAATGTGCGCCCAAGCCATAAGCAACGCCAGGATAAGGCGTATTTATTATGGCGCATACGACCCTAAAAGCGGCGGGGTGGATCATGGGGCAAGGGTGCTGGAATCATCTTCCTGTCATCATAAGCCTGAGGTTTACGGCGGCATTTTGGAAAAAGAATGCTCTGATTTGCTGGTTGGGTTTTTTAAAAGCAAACGGTAACTGGAAGTCAGTATGGATAGGCTTACGTAATAAATTGTAACAAATATTTAGTTGTTTTTATAGTAATGGTTGTTATTTTCTAGGTAACGTCTACTTTTGCAATTGATTACTTAAGGTGCAACGTCATCGCTTTGATCCGAACCCTTAGTGAGTGTGAGGTGGCGATCCATCTTTTCTTTGTTGTTAAAAATGGATTGCTCCTTCGTACGCAACGAAGCTCGACTCATCGCAATGACATTCTTTCCTTATTTACTAGTGAGTTACTATGTAACAGTAGACATTGCCTAGCGGCTGTCTTTGATTTATAAAGCTTTATGGAAATGAACCTATGTGCGGAATAATCGGAATAATTGGCAAAAATGAAGTAGCAGACCTGCTTATTGAAGGTTTACGCTGCCTGGAATATAGAGGATATGATTCCGCAGGTATTGCCACTTTAACAAACGGCCGCTTACAAATTTCCCGCGCGGAAGGTAAGTTAAAGGAACTTGAAAAAGAACTTGAAAAAAGGCCGTTATCTGGCAAAGTTGGTATAGGCCATACACGTTGGGCGACTCATGGCGCGCCAACAACCAATAACGCACATCCGCATGTTACTGATAAAGTCGGTGTAATTCATAACGGTATTATTGAAAATTTCAGTATCCTGCGTGCTGAATTAGAAAGCTTTGGCCACGTGTTCCATAGCCAGACAGATACGGAAGTTATCCCGGTACTGCTTACGCATTATTTAAATGAAGGCAAAACTCCACATGAAGCAGTTGCAAAGGCGTTGAAGCGTTTAGAAGGTGCATTTGCCATTGGAATATTATTTGCCGGAAATGATAATTTATTAATCGCAGCCAGGCGTGGCTCACCCCTTGCTATTGGCTATGGTGATGGTGAGATGTATATTGCATCAGATGCTTACGCACTTGCCCCGCTTACTTCAAAAATCACCTACCTTAATGAAGGTGATTGGGCTGAAATCACCCGCGAATCTGTAACTATTTATGATAGCGAAGATAACCAGGTTGAGCGTGAGGTTAAACTTACTGCATTATCAGGAGCCACCTTCGGAAAAGGCAACTACCGCCATTTCATGCTTAAGGAAATTTATGAGCAGCCATCTGTAATCGGGCAAACTTTAAATAGTTTTTATAATCCGGTTGAATCAAAAATTAAACTTCCTGAACTGCCATTTTCTTTTAAGGATATTGAGCGCATTACAATAGTTGCCTGCGGCACATCATATTATGCAGGGCTTACCGCCAAATACTGGCTGGAAAGCATTGCGCGTATACCTACAGATGTAGATATTGCTTCCGAATTCCGTTATGCAGAAAAAATCCTGCCTAAAAACGGCCTGGCAATTTTTATCTCGCAATCAGGTGAAACTGCCGATACGCTTGCCGCGCTCCGTTATGCGCGGGCAAATGGGCAGCATATAATGTCTATATTAAATTCCCATGAAAGTTCAATGGAGCGGGAATCAGATGTGGTGCTGCACACACTCGCAGGGCCTGAAATTGGCGTTGCTTCCACAAAGGCATTTACCACCCAGCTTGTTACTTTGGCAAGCCTTACAATAGCCGCAGCATCAGAGCGAAATTCAATAAGCGAAAAGCAGATATTTGAACTTTCCCACGCACTTTCCGAAGTTCCTTCACGCGCGGTTGAGGTTCTAACCCATGATGAATCTTTGCAAAACCTCTCCCGGAAACTTATTGAAGCAAAGGATATAATCTACATAGGAAGAGGCACTTCCTACCCAATTGCTATGGAAGGGGCGCTTAAAATCAAGGAAATATCCTATATCCATGCCGAGGGTATTGCCGCCGGGGAATTAAAACACGGCACAATTGCACTTATAGATGAAAATGTGCCTGTAATAGTAATTGCACCATATGATAATTTATTTGATAAAACCGCATCTAACGTGCAGGAAGTAGCCGCACGCGGCGCCCAGGTAGTTTTCTTAAGTGATAGTGAAGGCATAAAACGCCTCAGCAATATTTCCTCCACAACCATTGAGCTGCCAAAAGTTCACCCGTTTGTAGCGCCAATATTATATGCAATTCCTATCCAGTTGATTGCCTATCATACAGCGGTACTAAAAGGTACGGACGTAGACCAGCCAAGAAACCTGGCCAAATCTGTTACAGTGGAATAATTAGGCATAATTAAAAAACTGTGGTGCTAATAATATGGTTTTATTCATATAAACTAGCATGTTATATGTTATGAATAAAAAAGGATTATATTAGTGCCTAAAAAAGATGCAAGAAATGCAGTAGTTATTCAGTAAAGAACAACGGCAGCACCCGAGGTAAGAAAAAGTACCGATGCAACGTATGCTTGCACCAATGGCACAATAAATGTGGCAAGCGAACGAATTATATCAATCATTATAAAGACTGGTTATTCAAGCACCGCACACTTGAAGAAATGGCCACTAAATTGGATATATCCTATCCCACGCTTATCCGGGAATTCGATAAGATTTTTATAGCAGAGGGCGTGCAAAATTCTCCACCTGCAAAACCAATTAATCTTCTTATAGATGCGACATTTTTCGGCCGTGAGTATGGATATTTATGCTTTCAGGATACCAATAAAATTATTTATTTCCGTGAGATATCTTAATATTTTCTTTATACCACGCAATGGTATCACGTAAGCCAGAATCAAAAGATGTAAGTTGAAAATCAATCAAATTGTGAATTTTCTTGTTGCATGCGTTATGACATTCAACATCAGCAGCCCGTTCCGGTTTACGGAGAATTTCTCCAGCATACCCCATCTCTTTACAAATTCTTGGTATTAATTCATTCACAGAAATCTGGTTATCCGTTGAAATATTTACAGACTCACCTTTTGGCATCACGTTATAAAGCTTGAAAACAGCATCAACAGTATCGCTCACATGAATAAAATCGCGGCTTTGATTGCCACTGCCATGTATTTCCGGTGATATATTATTTAAAATACGCGCGGCTGTAATAGGAATAATGCCAGCTAACATACCTTTATAATTCTGGCGTGGGCCATAATTATTGAAGGGCCTTATTATATAAGAATCAAGACCAAACATACGCACGTAGCTTTCCACAGCCAGGTCAGCAGCGGCTTTTCCTGCTGCATAGGTTGTTGTTGGGTTTTTTGGATGCATTTCATCCATAGGTTCGTAAACAGCGCTGCCATAAACTTCCGATGTAGAAAAATGGCAGAGTGTTTCAAATAAACCACGACGTTGCAATTCAAGCAAATTCAATATTCCAGTCACATTAGTAGAAAAAGCATTTGCCGGATTCATAAAAGAATAATTCAATGCTTTTGTAGCACAATTAAATACCGTGTGAATTTTATGCCTGCTGAAAATATATTCCAGACTAGTTGGAAATTCTATATCGTCTTTATAAAGAAACGTCCTGGAATCCTTTAAGGCTGCCGCTAAGTTATCTTCAGAACCCAAAAACATGTTATCCACAACAATAACTTCGTGCGCCCCCTCAGCAAGTAAGCGATCCACCAAATGACTACCGATAAAACCGGCTCCACCAGTTACCATGATGGTTTGTCCGTTTATAGTTTTTCTTATCATTTATAAATTCCAGATTGGATTTGATCACAAATTAAAATTGCACTAAGGCCATCTTCTGCTGATGGGTTGATGGGATTTTTTTCTCCATAACAACTGGCAATGAATGATTGAAGCTCAAGCAATAAAGCCTCCTGCTGTTTTACTTCAATATTTTCGTTGGTTGAGCTTATTTTATAAGGCGCACCTTCTTCTTGGAGTGTTTCAGATTGTTTAATCACAATTATTTCTTTTCTGAGTAACTCGCAATCTACAAAAATATCTTCACATGTTGCTTCAATTTTACGCATTTTCTTCTCTGTGATTCGGCTAGCCTGCAGGCGTGAAAATTTACCATTCTTATGTGTAAGGATTGCAGAAGAAAAACTGATAAGATTATTATCAATAGCGCCATGGGCAGAAACTTTTTCTACCGGACCATTTAAATAAAGTGCCAAGTCTATATCGTGCACCATAAGATCAGAAATCACATCAACATCTGTTATGCGTGAAAGCTTATTCGTGCGCGTAAAATCAATATTTATTACCTTTCCAGATGCATCCAGAATATTTTTCAGTTGTTGCACAGTAGGGTTAAAGCGCTCGATAAATCCAACTTGTAAATTTAATTTCTTTGCATTAGTAATTTCCAATATCTCCCTTGCTTCTGCAAGTGTTGCAGACATTGGCTTTTCAACGAATATGTTTTTTACATATTCAGACGCTTTCTTTATATATTCAGCATGGGTCGAAGTGGGTGAGCATATAACAACAGCATCCAATTCAGCGTGCAAACCTTCCTCTAGATTTTCATATGCAGATGTATCGGCATTTTCAGCTAATATTTTAGCCTTTTTATAATCTGCATCAAATATAAATTTAAGATCCACAGATTTTAACATTGATAGTACGCGCAAATGGTTCTGCCCCATTCTTCCAAGACCGATTAATCCAAGTTTTATTGCAGGCTTTTCCACTGAAAGACTCCTTAAGTATAACTCACCAATAATAGCTTACGGTGAGTTACGTAATTTTATTACCCATTTTATCAATCTTACTTACAGCGCGAGCCGGGTTGCCCATTACCAATGTATATGGCGGCACATCCTTTGTAACTACGCTTCCAGCCGCTACCATAGCGTATTCCCCGATATTAACACCACAAATAATTGTTGCGTTTGCGCCAATGCTTGCGCCTTTTTTAACAAGAGTTGGAGTTATTTCCCAGTTAGTATTAAAAGCACGGGGAACCCTATCATTAGTAAATGAGGCGTTTGGGCCAACAAAAACATCATCCTCTATTGTTACTCCGTTATATACGGAAACGCTATTCTGAATTTTACAGTTTTTTCCGATTTTAACTGCATGATCAATATACACATCTTTTGAAATAATGGTGTTTTCACCTATGTGCGAGTTCTCACGTATCTGTACATTTATCCAGATTTTAGCCCCAGCAGCAATGTAACTTTTATCTGATACTGAAGCACTTTTATGAATGAAAGTTTCTGACATTTCTTACTAAATTATTTGTTTTGATTGGACATAAATTCAATTATGTTTTTTACAACATAACTCACATCAACTTCATGGTAGCATGGCAGTGTTATAGTTCTTTCAAATAAAATTCTGGAATTCGGCTGAATACAATTATATTTATTTTTATTGTAACCTGTCGAACTTAAAGCATAAGTTCCGATTGAGGATTCAATGCCATTTTCTTTTAGAAATTCCATCAAGCTATCTCTTGCAATATTTGCAGGCACTGTAAATACTAAAGATTGTACATTGTGCTTTACATTATCACCAATTTTTTGAATTTCAAAACCTAATGGTGCAAGATTTTTAACATAATCCTGTTTTATTCTATTCCGGTCTGCAATAATTTTATCCAGGGTTATAATTTGTTTTCTACCCATTACAGCCTGAAGCTCTGACATGCGGAAATTATAACCATATTCAGGAAAATCCAATGCCTTTCCTAACATTCCATCAGCGCCATGGTTTAGCTTCACTTGCAACCACTTTGCCCACTCATCGCTATTTGTTGTAATTGCACCGCCTTCGCCAGTACACAACAATTTGCGCGGATGAAAACTAAAACAGCTAAGATCCGCAATAGATCCGCAACGTATTCCATTTTCAGAGCTTCCAATGGCACATGCTGCATCTTCAATAAGTGGAATATTATGATGCGCACATATTTCTTTTATTGCTGAAATTCCAGTAGGATTACCAAGGGCATCAACAAACATAACTGCTTTTGTTCGTGGAGTGATTTTCTTTTCAAGATCACTTGGAAGCATGTTATATGTTTCCAAAGAAACATCAGCAAAAACTGGAATAGCACCTAAATCTTCGATTACATTTGAACTGGCAGGAAAAGAAAAATCAGATACAATAACCTCGTCGCCAGCCTTTATGCCAAGCAGCTTAAGGCATGCCCAAAGTGCGGTGGTTGCCGAGGTTGTCAGGAAACTATATTTTGCGCCGGTATATGCCGATAATTCACTTTGGAATTCCTGGACATTTTTTCCTTTGGTAAATATGCCGCTTGCAAAAATATCCTTAAAATCTTCCTCAACATCGTCAAAGGTAATATAAGGTTTTATGAGTCGAGTTTCCAGCATATTTGCAAAGCGTTATAATGTTACATCTAAAAATGTTAGATAATATATCCCAATAAAGATTTTATATAACTAGCGCAAGATAAAAATAATTGCTATTTTTATCCTGTGCTATATGCATATTTTAATAATATAAGTAATTGTATGATATAATACATGTCCATAAACATAGATGAAACACCTCATATATCTAGTGCTGTTTTTTTAGGATCCAAACCTCTTGGATTATCTGTGCTGTCCTGTTTATTTAAAATTACATCCAATATAAAATGGACAATTATTCATCCAAATGATGAATTGGATTCAAGGAGTAATATAAATGCTTTTAGGGACTTTGCTAAAATTAACGGATTAGATTTTGTAGTTGCTGAATCTTCATCAGTTACCAGGAATATTATTTATGAAAAGAAACCTGATATAGGTTTTGTTTGCGGTTGGTATTGGTTGCTGGATTCTGAAATTTTAAACCTTATAAAAAATGGCCTGTGGGGAATGCATAATTCCTTACTGCCTAAATATCGTGGTGGCTCACCACTTGTGTGGTCAATTTTAAATGGAGATCATTATGTTGGATCTACCGTTTTTAAACTAACTGAAGGTATGGATGATGGAGAAATCTTGCATCAAATTAAGATTCCACTAGAAATATCCCATGATATATCCGATGCATTATTCATGATTGAAAAAATAATGCTCAAAGAACTCCCTAAAAAATGGAAAGCACTAATTACTAATAAAGCACTTCTAGTGCATCAAAATGAGCATGAAGTAAGCTTTTGCGGACAACGTATTGAGACGGATGGCTTAATTGATTGGAATAAAGAAGCAAAATATGTACATAATTTTATTAGGGCGCAAACCCATCCATATCCGTGCGCATATACTTATCTATTGCAAAGAAAAATAAAGATTCTAAAAACAAAACTGTTCAATGGGATTTATTTTGGCACTCCTGGCCAGATATTACAAAGAAATGCCCAAACAATATTAGTCTCTTGTGGAAGCAATACAGCAATTGAAATATTAAACTTGATAGTAGAAGAGAAAGAAGAAATACCAGCACAGTGTATAAAATCTATTAAATATAGATTATCCAATATTCCAATCTGATTTTTATTAAGTTAATGAATAAAAGACCTAAAATACTATTAAGCCTCGAAGAAGTTTGCGGGTATTTCTCGTACCTGAAAAATGGTTTTCAAGAAATGGGCTATGAAGCAGATACAGCTTTCACCCGCAAGCATGCTTTTGCATATAAATTAGAACAAAACATCCCATTTCTCCAAAAAATTATATTATGGAACTCTAAATTTCTATTTTCTAAGGCGCCGATATTTTTTCGCATTCCTTTTTTCATTTCCTATAGATTTTTTCTTCTTCCTATATTTTTTATTCAATGCCTTATTAAATATGATATTTTTGTTTTTGGTTTTAAAAAACATTCCTGCCTTTTTTCTGGGATTTACCAATATTAAAATTTTTTGGTAAAAAAATAATTTTTGTTTTCTTTGGTTCGGATAGTAGACCGGCTTATTTAAATGGGTCGCTAACTGGGATGCCTATAGAGAAGATATACAAAAGAACTTTAAATACCAAAAAGGATGTAGTAAAAATCAGTAAATATGCTGATTATATTATTGATGCACCTTCTTCAGGAATCTTCCATGAACAGAAAATAATTAATTGGTTTTGTGTAGGCATCCCGCAAAAACAGGATGTTTTAACAACCTCATCACAAAATACAATTACCACAATCTTGCACTCTCCTTCAAACCCTGCTGCAAAGGGAACCGATGTTATCAGGCAGGCTATCAAGGAGCTAAAGCTTGAGGGATATGAATTTAAATATATCGAAATGATAAACCGCACCAACCAGCAAGTGCTTGATGCTATTTGCGAAGCTGAGTTTATTATAGACCAATTATATTCAGATACCCCAATGGCAGCTTTCGCAACCGAAGCCGCATTCTACGGCAAGCCAGCCATTGTAGGAGGATATGAAATTGAAAAGATAAATGCAATGCTGCCTGCAGAAAAACGCCCGCCTTCTTATCTTATATATCCATCTAAAGAAGAACTTAAAAAAGCAATTATCAAATTAATTGAAGATAAAGAATTTAGGCAGAATCTTGGCAAGCAAGCCCAGGAATTTGTGCATAAAAACTGGAATGCGAAACATGTTGCAGAAAACTACTTAAGAATTATAAATAATGACATTCCAGAAGAATGGTATATCTCCCCCTATAAAATAGATTTTATTTATGGCTGTTGTATTGAAGATGTGCGCAGAAGAAGTCTAATATCTGAATATATCCAGAAATATGGGAAAGAATCTTTGTGCCTGTCTGATAAAAAAGATATTGAGATGCTTTTATTATCGAATCTAACGTAGATGCTAGAGATTCCATGCTATTATATGAAGATATTCTTAGGAACAGGACTAATCCTCGTGAGAACTTAAAGCTAAATACACATGATTCTACTGGATAATATGTTATAGTAACCGGAAAATTAAGGTTTCGATTTTTGCTTATGCTGGTTCATTTGCGGGCAGTTTTGTTTGTAATCATCTGGAACGGATGCACTGCCATTTGCCAACACTGATTTATTTAATATGTCGGCACATTCATCGTCGAAAGGCTTAATCTGTTCGGGAATGATTTTCCCCTCCCTTGCATCCCTTATTATCTTATTTGGATCTGGATTTGGCTGTATGGCATCTTGTGGCAGGGAGTCTCCAGGCAAGGCAGGCTCTTCCTGCGAATAAGCAGGTATAATAACGGAACTATAGGTTATGCATGAAATAACCAGCGATAATATTGTATATTTCTTTATAATCATAATAACCCCTGGGATATTTTTACATTTATCAAAACAAATCCCATATCATCAATAAAACTACAAAAACAATAGCCATAACTAAAATTCTTATAATAAATCTTGGCAAATGGATTTTCCGAATTATGCGAAGTTAGAGTGTATATGTCTAATCCTAGAATAATAACTGTAACGTAGAAATGCGGAGTATAGACGGGTATATAAGTAATAGATAAATATGGCTCTATGCTATCTCAAATTCTAATTAGGCAGGCGTGTTTCTCATCAATTGTGAGCTATGAAGTGGCGCGACCACCCATACTATAGTCATTCAACTTAATAATGCCCCATTTCGTCATGGCCCGAGTTTGCACTTGCAAACTATAGGGCCATCCATCTTAAAGCTGGATTCCCCTATAGTTTTTGAAGAAAAACTCGGGGAATGACGGGGCATTCTTAAGTTAAATTACTATAGAGTTTTCATATTATTCCGTCATTGCGAGCGAAGCGTGGCAATCCATACGGTATAGCAAAAAATTGCGCTATTGCAATATTGTATGGATTGCCACGCTTCGCTCGCAATGACGGAATTTATGTAAAAAAATATGGCCGGTAGTAACTACCGGCCATATTAATCAACATTCGCTTAAATAAAGCAATTCACTAAAAGAAAAACCGTTTCTTTTTAGCTGGCTGCTCTTCCTGAACCTGATTATCCTGCTTAGGAGCTGGAGCATTTTCACGTTCCGCACGCGGTTCATGACGGTCACGAGAATGGTTTTCGTCACGGTTCTCACGAGGGCGTCTTTCACCGCGGTCACCACCACGGTTATCATTGCGTGGGCCACGAGAAGGTCTGCGATCACGGTCACCACCGCTACGGGCAGGGCGCGTGCCATCATCTTCAAACTGGTCAGATTGGTCTTCACCAGTTTCCTGGTTAACACGCTTCATGCTAAGGCGAACTTTACCACGCTCAACACTGATTACTTTAACCTTAACTTCATCGCCAACTTTGATAACTTCGTTAATGTCGCCAACGCGTTCTTTCTTAATTTCAGAAATATGAACAAGACCATCGGTTTTGCCAATGAAATTTACTAAAGCGCCGAACTCAAGAAGACGGATAACTTTACCAGTGAATATTTTGCCAATTTCAATTTCAGCAGTAATATCCATAATCATCTGGATTGCTTTTTCAGCAGCATCTTTATCAACCGCAGCAACTTTAACAGTGCCATCTTCTTCGATATCAATTTTTGCACCGCTTTCTTCACAAATCTGACGGATTACTTTTCCACCTGGCCCAATCAATTCACCAATTTTTTCTTTATTGATTTTGATTGTAGTTATTTGTGGAGCATTTTTGCTAACGCCTTCACGCGCTGCAGGCATAGCAGATGTCATTTCAGACAAGATATGCAAGCGGCCTTCTTTAGCCTGCTCTAATGCAACTTTCATGATCTCAGTAGTGATACCGTTTATTTTGATATCCATCTGTAGTGCAGTAATACCGTTTGCAGTTCCTGCTACTTTGAAATCCATATCACCTAGATGATCTTCATCACCTAAGATATCGGAAAGTACAGAAAACTCAGCGCCTTCTTTAATAAGGCCCATTGCAATACCAGCAACTGGAGCTTTAAGGGGAACACCAGCATCCATCATAGAAAGCGTAGCGCCACAAACAGTTGCCATTGAAGATGAACCGTTTGATTCAGTGATTTCTGATACAACACGGATTGTATAAGGGAATTCTTCTAATGTTGGAAGTACAGCGCGAACTGCTCTCCAAGCTAATTTACCATGACCGATTTCACGGCGGCCTGGTGATTTCATCATTGAAGCTTCACCAACAGAATATGGAGGGAAGTTATAATGAAGTAGGAAATGCTGTTTGTAATCACCAGATAAATCATCAATCATCTGCATATCTTGAGCTGTACCCAAAGTAGAAACAACTAATGCCTGAGTCTCACCACGTGTGAATATAGCAGAACCATGAGTACGAGGTAAAACCTGAACTTCAGAAACAATCTGCCTTACATCCCTTTCGCCACGTCCATCAATACGCTTGCGGTTTTTCAAAATGTCACTGCGAACGATATCTTTTTCAAGATGCTTTAGAACGCCGCCAACTTTCTGGGCGTTGAACTCTTCACCAAGTTCAGCTTTAAGTGCAGCAATTGTAACATCTTTAGCAGCGGAAATTTTGCTAACACGCTCTTGCTTTACAGTTTCAGCGTAAGCCGCACGAAGTGCAGTTTCAGAAAGTTCAGCAACACGTTTTTCAAGTTTAGAAGTATCAGGCTTAGTAACTGTCCAAACTGGTTTGCCAGCCTGATCTTTAAGTTCTTTAATAAGTGCAATAACAGCCTGCATTTCTTTATGGCCGAACTCAACCGCGCCAAGCATGATTTCTTCAGAAAGCATTTTAGCTTCTGATTCAACCATAAGCACTGATGTTTCAGTGCCGGCAACTACCAGATCAAGATCTGAAGTTTGCATTTCATCAGAAGATGGGTTTAGCACATACTCATTATTGATATATGCAACTTTAGCAGCAGCAACCGGGCCATCAAAAGGTATGCCGGAAATTGCAAGTGCAGCAGACGCACCAATTACTGAAATAATATCAGTATCAACTTCAGGATCATGAGACAATACAGTACAGATAACTTGCGTTTCGTTGTAGAATCCTTCTGGGAATAACGGACGGATAGGTCTGTCGATCAATCTTGAAATAAGGGTTTCTTTTTCAGATGGACGGCCTTCACGCTTGAAGAATCCACCTGGAATTTTACCAGCAGCGAATGCTTTTTCCTGATAATTTACGGTAAGAGGGAAAAAATCTATGCCTTCTTTTGCTTCTTTACGGGCAGTTGCTGTACAAAGAACTACTGTTTCACCATAACTTGCTATTACTGAACCATCGGCCTGGCGCGCTACTTTGCCAGTTTCCAATGTAAGGGTTTTTCCACCCCATTGGATCTCTTTTTTTACTACATTAAACATTCTATATTCCTTTTGTTATTTCTTTTGTACTCCCTGCACAGGCGGGGATACATATATGCCACTTTTCTCTACGGCGAAAATATTTTTAGTAGTGCTGGATTGCTGCCTGTGTGGCAATTACAGAACTCCCCGGAATCATTTCAGGGCTATATATACGTATGATTCAAATTATCTGGCGAATCGTGCTAGTGGGCTGTATCCAGCAATTTGCGATTCACAGCCCACTATAACACTTTATACAAAATAATATTACTTCCTCAAGCCTAGTTTGGCGATAATTGCTTCATAACGGTCTTGATCGCTTCTTTTAAGGTAATCAAGCAGCCTTCTTCTTCTACCAACTAATATCAACAAACCACGCCTTGACTGATGGTCTTTATCATTGCTTTTAAAATGCCCTGTAAGATTGGCAATGCGCTCGCTTAAAAGTGCAACCTGCACTTCTGTTGAACCGGTATCACCAGCTGTTTTAGCATGCTCTTGGATAACTTCTTGTTTGCGTGTAGCGGTAATCGACATCGTATACTCCTAATATTAAAGATTAAAAATGCGCAAGGGTTGTATAATGCCCTCACCAGAGTTACAAATAGCAACCAGCTTTCCATTGCACCTGGCAATAAAAACACCTTGAACCACACTATGTTCCTTCGGCAGGCTTTCAAGCGCAATCCGTTGGCCATATCTGATTCTGGTTGCCTCTTCAGGTGTAAATTCCAGCACTTGGATGTCGTCTAGCACGGAATCTACAGGTAACAAAAATCCTGAATCTGCATCCTTATATACTGTTTTTCCAACATCTTCTAGTAAAATCGCATCTTCTATGGAAAAATTACCCACTTTTGTCCTCACCAGCTTCGTAACATGGCCAAATGTGCCAACAGCGGCCGCTATATCACAGGCAAGTGAACGGACATACGTACCTTTGCCGCAAGAGACGCGGAAAGAAGTGTAGGTTTCAGGTGACAGGTGACAGGTGACAGGGGTATCTGACACCTGATCCCTGTCACCTGATACCTCAAGAGAATAAATAACCACCTGCCGCGCCTTAATTTCCACCACCTCGCCCTGCCTTGCAAGATCGTAAGCGCGCACACCATTAATTTTTATAGCCGAATATATTGGAGGGGTTTGGCTGATTTTCCCTATAAATTGCGGCAGCGCGGCAAGTATCTGCTCTTTTGTTGGGCGTACATCGCTTGTTTGGATAACCTCGCCTTCAAGATCGCATGTTGAGGTTGCCTCACCCCATTTCACGGTAAATTCATATTCTTTATCGGTATCCATGCAAAACTGCATGGTTTTTGTCGCCTCGCCAAGGGCAAGCGGCAATACGCCGGATGCAAGGGGGTCAAGCGTTCCCGCATGGCCAATTTTCATGGGATGGAGATTTCTTTTTACTATAGCAACCGCTTTTGCAGAAGTTATACCAAGCGGCTTATGCAGGTTAAGCCAACCGTTTAGGGGGAGTTTTGACATTTATGAAAACATTTCCAAGAGGCAGTTTCTAACTTTAGCAAAAGTCTTGCTATCTAATTTACCCAATACTTTAATAACCCTTTCAGCATCAATAGTTTTAATTTGATCAAGAACAAAATAGCCATCTTGACCGTCAAAAGCTGAATGAACTCTTGTAGGAAAGGGTTTGGATTTTGTAGTCATTGGAACTACTATATAAGTTTGCAGATACTTATTCATTTCATCAGGAGAAACTACAAGGCAAGGCCTGATTTTATTTATTTCCCTTCCAACAGTTGGATTAAAATTTACAAGGAGAATATTTCCCTGCTGTATTACAGGTTCTACCACTCCCACTCCTCTTCATCAAACTTATTTGGAATATAGCCGTCCAGAAGCTCTTCACCTTTTACATCAGCATATTTTGCAAATGTTTCTTCCCAGTTCTTTCTAGGTTCTTTTTTGGCTTTCGATTTTATTACCAGGGAATCCTTTTTAACTTCCATCTCAACCTTGCCCTCCATTCCTAGCTGGCTAAGAAGATGATGAGGGATTCGGATACCTTGGGAATTGCCGATTTTGATTATATCTATTTCCATTTCACACCGCCAATGTAATTACCATGTAATTACATTATAAACTCCAAACTAGTGCAATGTCAAGAATAAGTAAAAAGATTGCGCTTAGTAAAGTTATCTACTCAGGCTTGATATCCTCAAGCAAGCTATCAATTTTTTGCGCGTATTCGTAGCTTTTATCCATTTTAAAATGAATTTGTGGCAGGTATTTCATGTGCACCTTTTTAGAAAGATAATGCCGGATTTGCGGTGTTATGCGCCCTAAAGTTTCCAGGAAATCAGCCGGGGCATTGCCACCAAGCGGTAACACAAAGGCCGTAGCATTGCGTAAATCTGCGCTTATACGCACTTCTGATACTGTAATAGATAGGCTGGAAATACTAGGCTCATAAAAGCTTTCTTGCAAAAAAATAGAAGCAAGCGCGTGCCTTATTTCCTCTCCTACCCTTAGCTGCCTTTGGCTGCGTGGTGCTGCGTTATCACTCATTAAAAATTCCTTAGGTTTCAGGTGACAGGTAACAGGGGGCAGAAAACAACCAGGACAAATAATATTAATTAAGGCATTTATACCATTAAGACAAGTATGCGGTCATCACCCGAATTTTACGCAGTAAAATTATAGGGGAATGACGAAGCGATAAATACTTGTGTTAATGGTATAAATGCCTCAATTAATATTACTTCCCTGATATCTGAAACCTATAACCTACTTTTACAGTGTCCGTTTTTCTTCAAATACTTCAAAGGCTTCGATATGGTCGCCAACTTTTATATCGTCATAATTTTCAAACGATATACCGCACTCAAAGTTATTGCCCACTTCCTTAACGTCATCTTTATAACGGCGCAATGTTTTAAGATTACCCTGATATACAACCACGTTATTACGCAGCAACCTAACACCTGCACCGCGCCTAATCACGCCATCAGTTACAAAGCAACCGGCTATCTTCGTGCTTTTCTTAGGAAGGCTGAATACATCACGGATTTCAGCAGTACCAAGATACTGTTCACGTCTTGCCGGAGCAAGCATTCCGCCCATAATGGCTTTTATCTCATCTATCAAATCATATATTATTGAGTAATATCTGATATCCGAACCTTCTTTTGCAGCAAGATCTTTTGCAGCAGCATCGGCCCTTACGTTAAATCCTAAGATAATTGCGTTTGAAGCGCCAGCAAGTGTTATATCTGATGTGCTGATACCACCAACGGCATAATGGAGCACCCTGGCTGCAACTTCATCAGTTGCAAGCTTATCAAGGCTGCTAACAATAGCCTCAACAGAACCCTGCACATCACCTTTTATAACAAGGTTTAATTCCTTTTTGCCGCCATCTTTAGCAACACGGAATAAATCTTCAATAGAACCTTTGCGTTTTGCAGTGCTTCTTAAATCACGCATTAATTTCAAGCGGTATTCAGTAATTTCCCTAGCTTGTTTTTCGCTATCTACAACAGCAGCTTCAGAGCCGGCCTCAGGCGCGCCTTCAAGGCCCAGCACCTGCACAGGAACAGAAGGACCAGCTTTATGGAGCAATTTACCTTCCGCATCAACCATAGCACGCACTTTACCCCAGGCAGTACCGGCAACAAGAATATCACCAACTTTCAAAGTACCTTTTTGCACCAGCAATGTTGCAACAGCGCCTTTAGCTTTATCAATACGCGCTTCAACAACAATACCTTGCGCCTTACGGTTCGGGTTAGCTTGAAGGTCTAGTATCTCCGCCTGCAATAAGATTGCTTCAAGCAACTTATCAATATTAACACCGGTTTTTGCAGAAACTTCTACAACCAGCAAATCACCACCCATTTCTTCTGAAACCAGGCTGAATTCAAGTAATGCATTTTTAATTGCTAGAGGGTTAGCGCCAGGCTTATCGATTTTGTTTATTGCAACGATAATAGGCACTTCCGCAGCTTTTGCGTGGTTTATTGCTTCACGTGTTTGCGCCATGATACCATCATCGGCAGCAACAACCAGAACCACAACGTCTGTTACATGTGCACCACGCTTACGCATTGCAGTGAATGCTTCGTGACCAGGAGTATCAAGGAACGTAATTTTTTCGCCTTCAGCAGTTTTAACCTGGTAAGCCCCAATATGCTGGGTTATGCCGCCAGCTTCCCCAGTTGCAACTTGAGTTTTCCTTATTGCATCCAGTAGGGATGTTTTACCATGGTCAACGTGACCCATGAATGTAACAACAGGAGCGCGGAATTCCATCAGGCCTTCATCTTCACCTGAAATACCCTTTAAGATATGCTCAACATCCGCATCCGTTACCCTTCTAGCCTTATGGCCAAATTCACTTATAACAAGTTCTGCAGTATCCGCATCAATAGTCTGGTGCGATGTAACCATCATACCCATTTTCATGAGGGTTTTTACAACGTCATAAACACGTTCTGCCATACGATTGGAAAGTTCCTGCACCGTAATCACTTCGGGCAATACAACTTCCCTGATAAGTTTTTCTTTTGGACCAGATTGGAACAATCCTGAAGCGCGCCTTGCCTTTTCACGAGCGCGCCTTACTGATGCAAGGCTACGCACCTTTTCTTCAGTTGCACTTAGTGCCTGGGCAATTGTAAGTTTATTAGACCTGCGTTTTGCATCAGTTGCTTTATTTGCTTTAACAGCCTTAGCTTCTTCAAAATCACTTCCAGGTTTTTTAACACCTTCTTTTACAGGAACGCTAGCTCTTTCGCTGCTTTTAATAGGGCTTACAAAATCATATGATTTTTCAGGCTCAGTTTTCGGCGCTACTACAACTTCAGGCGCGCTTTCTTTAGCTAGCTTCTTTTTTTCCAGCTCTTCCTGCTCAAGCTGCAATTGTCTGGCTTGCTCTTCTGCAAGTTCTTTTTCTTTGCGGGCGTTATCGATAATTTCTTGCTCTAATTTGCTTTGCTTATCGCTTTCAGTTGCCTGTTGCAATACACGCATCCTAAGGTTTCTTTCATGATTGGTAAGGCCGCCTCCGCCTTGCAGTTCATTGCCTCTTGCTTCCTGGGTGCTGCCTTGCGCTGAAGAACCGCTATCTTCCGCGCCAAAAGGCCTGCGGCGGGTTTTCTTAACCTCAACCGTTACGCTTTTTACTCTTCCGCCTGAAAGGCTCTGCGCTACATGGCCGCTTTTAACTCCGCCTAGCGTAAGCTTGGAACCGCTCAACTTTAATGTTGATACTTTCTTATCCTGGTTGTTTATTTCAGTCATTTATCGATTTACTCTTTTTTCTTTATTATCTAAAAATTCTCAATTCGCGCCATTAAAGCAGAAAGGCTGGCCGACATATTAGCATTATTTTTTAATACAGCCATATGCACCACTTTTTCTTTGCCGGTAACCCTGCCAAGCTCAGCCGATGTAAATACACTAAAAATCCGTAAATTCCAAGAATTTAATCCGGCCTTCTGTTTCCCGCCTTCTGTGCCATCGGAAGCCTGCAGGATAAAATCACATTTATCAGCCTTTAAAGCTGTCATCACTTTTTCAAGACCATGAACAAGTGCGCCACTTTTTTTTGCCATGCAAAGCATATCATAGGCTTTTTTATGTAAGCGTAGCAAAATTTTTTCTGCAAATCCAGTAGGTATTTGTATATCAACACCAAAAACATCCTGTAATATGCCCTGCTTTATTGCCCGCTCTACCACCTCTTTTTTACACTCAAGGCAAATATGCTTGCCAGGCAATTCCTTATTCAAATCCACCAGCAAAACAGCATCCGGCGATATTGTCAAAAAAACCGCCTCCCCGATAACAAGAGATTTGCCAGTTAAAGCACATTGCAAATCTTCTGTTTTCATAGTTTTTAATCCGGTATAGCATTCATGCTATAGTTTATAACAAATTACAGGGCTATCCAAAAAAGATAGCCCTGTGTTGCTATTACGCCTTCTTTTTCTTTGCTTTCTTTTCTACTTCGGTTGCCGATTCTGCACTTGCAGGCTCTGCAAACCAATGAGCGCGCGCAGACATGATAATCTCATCAATCTTCGCATCACTTAAGCCTGAACCAGGCGCAATTTCATTAAACTCATCCCTGGAAAGATCAGCGAAATCATCAAGGTTTTTAATGCCATTTTCACCAAGCTTAATAAGGATTTCATCATTTAAGCCTTCAAGCTTGCTCAAATCATCCTTAATGCCAAGTTTCTTAATTATTTTTCCAGCATCAACCTTACTCTGTGCCAGATATTCTTTTGCACGAGCTTGCAGTTCGCCTGCAATATCCTCATCGAATCCATCAATAGAAGCCATTTCATCCAAAGATACAAGCGCAATATCTTCAATTGAAGCAAAGCCTTCAGTAACAAGAAGATGCGCGATAATTTCTTCAATATTAAGCGCTTCTGTGAACAGGCTGGATAACTTAGCAAACTCATCAGCCCTTCTGGTAGATTCAGACTCTTCAGTCATTACATCAACGCTCCAGCCAACCAATTCTGCCGCTAAGCGAACATTCTGGCCACGCCTACCGATTGCAAGACTAAGCTGGTCGTTTGGTACGATTGCTTCAACGCGGCCCGCTTCTTCATCAATAACCACCTTGGTAACTTCAGCAGGAGCAAGTGCATTTACAAGGAATGTGGCCGGATCAGCTGACCACTGCACGATATCAATTTTCTCACCCTGCAATTCCGCAATAACCGCTTGTACCCTTGCGCCACGAACACCAACGCATGAACCTACCGGATCAATGCTCGAATCGTTAGAAGCAACAGCAATTTTAGCGCGCGAACCAGGCTCACGGGCAACGCCTTTTATAACGATAATACCATCATATATCTCAGGCACTTCCTGGGAGAATAATTTCGCCATAAATTGTGGTGAAGTACGGGAAAGGAAAATCTGCGGCCCTTTGTTTTCACGGGAAACTTTATCAAGATAAGCACGTACGCGCTCATTAACCCTGAAATTTTCACCCCTTATCATAGCATCCTTCTTCATGATAGCTTCAGCATTGCCGATATCAACAATCACATTGCCGAATTCAACACGCTTAACTGTACCATGAACAATTTCACCAACACGCGCTTTGAAATCATTATACTGGCGGTCACGCTCAGCATCACGAACCTTCTGCACAATAACCTGCTTTGCTGTTTGCGCGGCAACACGGCCCAAATCAATCGGAGGCAATGGCTCACGGATAAATTCACCTACAGTAATTTCTGGATATTTTTCTTTAGCATCAGAAACCAATATTTTGCCAATCATGTCATCTTGATCTTCTTCACCATCCTCATCTACAGGAGGCGTGTAGTTATCATCCATAACCTCGATTTCTTTAAACAGCCTTATTTCGCCAGTTTTTTTATCTATTTCCGCCCTTATATTCTTATAATGACCATATTTTTTCCTTGCGGCAACCGCGATTGAATCCGCCATAGCGTCCAGCACTAGATCGCGCGTTATGTTTTTCTCACGCGCAACCGCGTCAGCTATCTGCAATATCTCAGTACTGCCAAAACCAGCAACAGCCATAATATATCCTTTAATTAGTTAAATATTTGTTTACAATTGGTATTCTTATATTCTAGCGTCATTCCAGAAGCCGATTTCCTCAAAAATTCTGCTTAGAATTTTTGTAAGGAAAGCGAGCTATCTGGAATCCAGTTCTTAAAATGCCATTTTAGGTATAAGCTGGATTCCAGATAGTAAGAAAACCTAAGATTTGCTAAGCGTGCAAATCTAATTCTTTCTAACTTCTGGAATGACAACGCTTAATCCTTAACTTCCAAATCAGTCTTTTTCTTACCTTTTTTCGGCTTTCTTACTTCTTCCTCCAGGCTTTCCCCGCCAGCTTCTTTTAATTCTTTTTTAAGCTGCTTTTCAAAATACTTCATCAGCTCATTAGTTAAAACCAGCTTGGCATTTCTTATATCATCAAACGCAAGCCTTACCTGCTTAGGTTTTTCAGGGTTTGCAAGATCTACTATATTAAGACCAAGCAGAACTTCATCACCTTCCACGCCGATTAAATTACCGCGAAACTTAGCCTGTCCGGCAATTTTATTTTTTGTATCTATCTTTACTTCAAAGCCTGCAAATTTTTCGAAATCCTTCAGCCTTGTAAGCGGCCTATCCACGCCGGGGGAGCTAACTTCAAGGTTATAAGCTTCCGGGATAGGGTCTTCAACATCTAAAACTGCGGACACATGCTTGCTGACTTTTTCGCAATCTTCAATTACAATCATTTTACCATCTTTGCGGTCAACCATAATCTGCAAAGCCCTAGCATCGCCACTTCCTTGCATCCGCACACGCACAATTTCATAACCCATACTTTCTATAGAAGGGCTTATTATGCTTAAAACCTTAATCTCTACGCTATCATCAGCTATCATTTTACAAATCCATAAAAGAAAAGGCGGGCAATGCCCACCTTTAAAATCTTATAATATAACGCATTATGCATATTTTTTATGCAAATGCAAGGGGAAACTTAATAACTAGCAACACACCATAACTTTACTTGCCAGTATTTTTATAGTATTATTAAATCATGACGGGCTCAAAACCCAAGGATATATGCACTAGGACTTCATATTCGTGAAGGAGTCCCTTCGCAGCGATAAGCTGGGAGGGCGAGAATATAATACCGCTTGCGGAAATAATCGCGGCTGATCTTTGGCTTTTGAACTCCCGGCACCTTTCGTGCCAGTTGAAAAACCCCGTCTAATTTAACAATTAACGGGAATTTTTTTATGATAGTAACTTCCAGAAAAATTTTAGCAGGTTTGCTTGCTTTGAATATTTCAGCGTGCAGTTTTATCGACAAAACCGAAATAAATACCCTTAAACAAACCGCGATTAGCGACGCACAAAAAGAACCAGCCAGCCTAAAACTTGATTATATAAAATGTTATGCGCTGGAAAGGCGGTATAAACAGCAATGCTATAATCTATTAAGCAAATATTCAGAAAGACGTAAAAACGCTGCAAGCTGGGTTTACACAACATCTTTTGATAAAGAAATGGAATTACAGGGCTTTGCAGCCTTCCTAGGTGATGCGGGAAAGAATTGCGGTTCTATTACAAAAGAACCTAAGCTTATAGATAAATATTATAAATTATCATGCACAAGTGGCAAATCTTATAACCTTACCTTGAACCGCAATGAGTTGAGTTGGAGTGTTGTGGATTAATATTAAGAGCCCCTCTCCCCAGTTACTGACGTCTAACAAGGAGCCGTAAAGTTCCTCCCCCGTAAAGAGCGGGGTGAGGAATTGCGCGGCTCCTATTAGAACCTAATCGCAAATTAATAATTTGCTCTAAGCTCTTCCGCCAACAAAAACGCCAGCTCCACACTTTGCGATGCGTTCAAGCGCGGATCGCAATGTGTGTGGTAACGGTCTTTCAAATTCACCTCAGATATAGCCTGGGCGCCACCAACGCATTCAGTTACATCCTGTCCGGTCATTTCTATGTGAATGCCGCCGGCATAAGTGCCTTCCGCCTTATGGATATCAAACACGCTGCGCACTTCAGATAACACCCTGTTAAACGGCCTGGTTTTATAGCCATTCGGGGATTTTACGGTGTTGCCATGCATAGGGTCAGAAGACCAGATCACATCACGCCCTTCAGCTTTTACTTTACGCAATATTGGCGGCAATAAGTCACCCACCTTATCGCTACCCATGCGGGCTATCAGTGTGATTTTACCAGCTTCATTTTTTGGGTTAAGCACATCTAGCACTTTTAGCAATACATCAGGACTGGTTGAGGGCCCAACTTTTATGCCGATAGGGTTCTGTATGCCACGCATGAATTCAACATGCGCTTCATTCAAATCGCGGGTGCGGTCACCAATCCAGAGCATATGCGCTGAGCAATTATAATATTCGCCAGTTTCTTCATCCAGGCGGGTTAAAGCTTCTTCGTAATTAAGAAGCAGCCCTTCGTGGGACGTAAAAAATTCAGCTTCGTGTATCTGCCCTATATCTTCCAGCTTTAAACCGAATGCCTGCATAAAGCCCAGGCTTTCATTAATGCGGCTTACCAGGTCTTTGAATAACTTACCTTGTGAAGATTCCAGCGCAAATTCCTGGTTCCATTTATTTACATTATTAAGCGAGGCATAACCACCTTTTGCCAGGGAACGCAAATAGTTAAGAGTTGAAGCTGATTGGTTATAAGCGCGAAGCAGGCGGTCGGGGTCTGGAACGCGGTTGGCTTCATCAAATTCTATGCCGTTTACCATATCACCACGGTAGCTTGGCAGACTTTTGCCATCAAGAACTTCAAAATCATCCGAACGCGGCTTGGAAAACTGCCCGGCAATACGGCCAACTTTTACCACAGGCTTGCCCGCACCATACATCAAAGCAACGGTCATCTGCAAAATTACACGGAAATAGTTGCGCAAGTTCTTTTCGCTGAATTCTGCAAAACTCTCTGCGCAATCACCGCCTTGTAGTAAAAAAGCCTTGCCTTCGGAAACCCTGGCCAGCTTCTTTTTTAAATCACGTATTTCTATAGGATGCACAAGCGCCGCGCGGTTTTTAAGCTCGCTTTCTACTTCCTGTAATTTCGTTTTTTCCGGGTATAAAGGCTGCTGCTTTATAGGGAATGAGCGCCACGAATCAACTTTCCAGTTGGCATTATTATTTGTGTTATTCATAACTTTAGGCTTAATATTAGAGGTTTAGGGGCAGAAAATAACAGGTTTGCGTAATAAATACTACTAATTTTCCCAAAAAATATAATAATCACTTTACCTATTACTTCTAATACATTATCCCTAGGCTACCAGAAACTTAAATAAATATTAATATGTCAAAAAACAAAAATATCATTGCTTTCCAAGGGGTAGCCGGAGCAAATTCCGACATGGCCTGCCGCCAGGCTTATCCATATATGGAAACCCTGCCCTGCCCAACTTTTGAAGATGCCTTAAATGCCGTTGAAACCGGCAAGGCAGCTTTATGCATGATTCCAACTGAGAATTCCAAAGCTGGCCGTGTTGCTGAAATCCATAACATCCTTCCCAATACAAATCTTTACATCGTTGGTGAGTATTTCCAAAGGATAGAGCATCATCTGGCTGCGCCAAAAGGCGCGGATATTAAATCCATAAAAACTGTATATTCGCATAACCAGGCGCTGATGCAGTGCCGCAAGAATATTTTAGCACTTGGTTTTGAAGCGGAATCTTATTCAAACACCGCCGCCGCTGCAAAAGATGTTGCTGTGTGGAAGGATATTAGCAAAGCAGCTATATGCTCGCGCCTAGCAGCAGATCTTTACGGCCTTGAAATCATTAAGGAAAATGTTGAAGACAGCCACGATAACACCACAATATTTATTGCAATGTCGGCAGAGCCGATCGACCCTAATCCCGCCCAGGGGCAGGTTATCACCAGCCTGGTTTTTACAGCCAGGAATATCCCTGCGGCACTTTATAAGGCGCTTGGAGGCTTTGCTACCAACCAGGTAAATATGCTTAAAGTTGAAAGCTATATACCTAGCGGCGCATCGCAAACCGCTCAATTTTTTATGTCTTTTGAAGGGCATCCAAGCCAGCGGAACGTACAGCTTGCAATCGAGGAGCTTGGCTTCTTCTGTCGTAAAGTTAAAGTGCTGGGCGTATATTATGGGGATAAGAAGCGGTTTGAGTAAGACAAGATATTTAACTTAAGAATGTTCCATTTCGTCATGGCCTGAGTTTGCGCTTGCAAACTATAGGGCCATCCATTTTAAGCTGTATTCCCCCTATAGTTTTTGAAGAAAAAAACTCGAGGAATGACGACATAAAAATAAATCTACAAGACGATACAAGGGCAACCTCGCTCAAAGAATGGAACCTGATATTAGCCTGTTTTCTTTTCAGTAAAACCCTGCTCCTGCCCTTTCATCAGCCTGATTATATTTGCTTTATGCTTATAAATAACCAGGGCAGAAAGTAATATAGAAACTAATACTATGCTGGTTTTAGAAAAGAATATTGCCACTATTGGTGTGCAGATCATCATAACTATTGAAGATAGGGAAGAAATCCTGGAAATATAAAACACACTTAGCCAGGTGATTCCTGCAAATATAAATAAGCCTGGTGAGAGCGCTGCAAAAACCGCGAGTGTAGTTGCAACACCTTTACCGCCTTTAAAACCAAGCCATACCGGAAATACATGCCCAAGCACTGCTGCAAGCGCCGCAAAAGATGCCGCCCAATCCGAACCATATTGCTTTGCAATTAATACCGGGATAAAACCTTTTAAAACATCAAGTGCAAGCGTTATTGCCCCAAGCTTCTTACCGGCTATCCTTAAAACATTGGTAGCCCCGATATTACCCGAACCCTGCTGCCTGATATCCCCAATGCCTTTATATTTTGCAATTAGCAATCCGCACGGGATTGAACCCATCAAATAAGCAACGGCTATTAAAAGAATATCAAGGAGAAATTGAAGCATGTGTGCCCTGGTTAATTATAATTTATGTATGGTTGATATTACTACAAAGATTCTGGTTAAGTTGCAAAGTTTTTTTAGTAGTGGTAAGTGATAAGTTGTAAGTGGTTAGGCGTGTATTATACTTACCACTTACCACCCCTTAAAACTACTCACCCTTCTTTGCATCCTTCTCAAACTTACGCCAGTTCCTTACATTGGCGTTATGCTGCTCAAGGGTGGTGGCGAAAGCATGACCGCCGCTGCCATCTGCCACGAAATAAAGCTCGTCAGTATTAAGAGGGTTTAAAGCAGCCTCTATTGAAGCACGCCCCGGATTTGTGATAGGTGCAGGCGGAAGGCCGCTATATTTATAAGTATTATAATTTGAATCTATCTCAAGGTCTTTATGTGATAAGGGTCTATCCAGCACATATTTACCATTTGTAATTGCATATATTACACTTGGGTCGGTTTGCAGGCGCATATTCTTTTTCAGGCGGTTTATAAATACCGCCGCAACACGCTTCCTTTCATCCTTTACACCGGTTTCTTTTTCTATAATTGATGCCAGTACCAAGGCTTCCTGCTTGGTTTTTAATATTAAATCCGGCGCCCGTTTTTCCCATAATTCATCTATGGTTTTATTCATTGCATCCTGCATACGCTTTATTATTTTAGCCTTTGCATCACCATAAAGGAAATCGTAGGTTTGCGGTAATAAATCGCCATCTTTTATGTTATCCGGCACTTCACCTTTAAGATAAGGATTATTAATAATATTGGTTATTATTTCAATTGTGAGTAGCCCTTCAGGAATAGTTATTTGCCTTACCAGCACATCACCATTTTGTATTTTTTTTACTACTTCCATTGGGGTTATGCCAGGCGGAAAGGCATATTCACCTGCTTTAAGGCTTTTTCCTGATTCAACAAATTTTACAAGGATTGCAAATAATTGTGGATATTCAACAACCTGCTCTTCCGCAAGTTGTTTAGATATTTTTATTACAGATGAGCCGCTTTTAATTATTACATTTTTATCCTCATGCAAAGGGCCAGGATTCTTTAAATAGCTTACAGAAAAAAATGCCGATGCAATACCGGAAATAGTAGCAATAATAATAAAATAATATAATAAGGGAAGTATCCCTCCTGCGATAGCAAGAGTTACTTTGGAAATGGCTTCTAAAATACTTTTTAGCGAAGCGTTTTTCATAAAATAGTTACTAGTTGTTAGTTACTAGTAACTAGTAACTAAATCTTCCTGAACACAACTGAAGCGTTTGTTCCACCAAAACCAAATGAATTTGAAAGCGCAACTTTCACTTTCTTTTCTTTTGCTTTAAGTGCTACAAAATCAATATCGCATCCTTCGTCAGGATTTTCAAGGTTTAATGTTGGTGGCAATATATCATTTTGAATTGCAAGTATTGCAAATATCGCTTCAACACCGCCAGCAGCGCCAAGAAGATGGCCTATGGAAGATTTTGTGGAAGACATTGATATTTTATCAAGGTTATTTGCAAATAATCTTTTTACAGCAGCAAGCTCAATTAAATCACCAACAGGTGTTGATGTGCCGTGGGCATTGATATAATCAACATCCTCAGGATTTAATTTTGCGTGTCCCAGAGCCATTTTCATTGCCCTGTATCCGCCTTCACCATCAGCTGGCGGGGTGGTTATATGATGGGCATCGCCTGAAAGGCCATAGCCAAGAATTTCTGCATAAATTTTAGCACCACGTTTTTTAGCGTGCTCATATTCTTCCAGCACAACAACGCCAGCACCTTCCCCCATAACGAAACCATCACGGCCTTTATCCCAAGGGCGGGAAGCAAGCTCAGGAGTATCATTATATGAAGTGGAAAGGGCGCGTGCAGCTGCAAAACCAGCAATACCGATAGGGCATAGCGCACATTCCGCGCCACCTGCTACCATAATATCCGCATCACCATACTGGATGAACCTTGAGGCATCACCAATAGAGTGTGCACCGGTAGAACATGCAGTTACAACAGCATGGTTAGGGCCTTTAAAGCCGTATTTAATAGAAACCTGACCGGAAATAAGATTTATAAGGCTACCAGGAATAAAGAACGGGCTTAATTTTCTAGGGCCTTCTTCGTGTATTAGAATTGAATCACGCTCAATAGAAGGCAAGCCACCTATACCAGAGCCGATACTTACACCTGTACGGTATCTTTGCTCTTCAGTTTCCGGCTTCCATCCTGAATCTTCAATTGCCTGCATGGCAGCGTGCATACCATAAAGAATGAATGTATCCACCCTTCTTTGGTCTTTTTTGCCCATACATAAATCAGGGTTAAATTCCCCTTCGCCTTCACCCCAGGTAACTTGACCTGCGATTTTAGCTGGAAGATCGGAAATATCGAATTTATCGATCCTCCTTACACCTGATTTACCCGCAAGCAAACGGCTCCAAGTAAGTGGGGCACTACTTGCAAGCGGGGTAACAAGACCTATACCTGTAACAACAACACGTCTCATGATGGCAGCTTTCTACTTAAATATAAGAAAAATCATTAATACCAATTCCACATCTTCGCCGAATATTATCATGCACCAGCTTTAGAAAATTCACGCAGAAATTACGATATTTTTTTCTAGCCTTGCACTCCAGGTTCGGTTTCAATCTGGAATCAATATAAAACTATGCAGCTTTTGCAGCAGATTTAATGAACTTTACAGCATCTTGTACGGTAACGATTTTTTCTGCTTCTTCATCAGGAATTTCACAGCCAAATTCTTCTTCGAAAGCCATAACCAATTCAACCTGGTCTAGGCTATCTGCGCCAAGGTCGTCAATGAAACTAGAGTTAGGGGCAATTTTACCCTCATCAACATCCAGGTGTTCAGCCACGATTTTCTTTACCTTGTTTTCGATATCGCTCATAGTAACAATCCACTTTTGGTTTAAACAAAATTTAAGAGCATAATATTTGTAAATTCTTATGAGTCAATAGTTTTCAGGTGCCAGAAATCAGCAGTTGGGTTCTAGGAAACTCACCACCCTTATAAAAGATTATAAATCAACTGATTAACAAAGTTGCACAAAGATAAAAAATGCCACCAAAAACCTGAAATCTGCCGCCCCAAATCCCTTAAACCATAACCATTCCGCCATTTACATGTATTGTCTGGCCTGTAATATAGCCCGCCTCATCACTTGCAAGGAAGGCTGCCGTTGCTGCTATATCCTCTGGAAGGCCGAATTTACCACTTGGAATTGTACTGGTAATCTTACCCTGTTGCACTTCATTTAAGGCATCAGTCATTGCGGTTTTTATAAAACCGGGTGCAATACAATTAATTGTAATGCCGCGTGTTGCACATTCCGATGCAATAGATTTGCTCATACCGATAAGCCCGGCTTTTGATGCTGCATAATTTGCCTGCCCCGGGTTTCCTGTAACGCCTACTACGGAAGTTATATTAATAATACGCCCCCATTTTTTCTTCATCATCTTTTTAAATGCCGCCTTATTAAGTACGAAAGATGAGGTAAGGTTCGTATTTATTACATCATTCCATTCTTCATCTTTCATGCGCAATGCCAGGTTATCTTTCGTTATACCGGCATTACAAACCAATATATCAACTCCGCCTGATAGCTCTTCTGCTTTATCAAGCAGCGATTCCAACTGTGCTTTATCAGAAAGATCCGCAACCAGTGCATAAGCACGACTGCCAAGCTCTGCTACCAAAGCTTGCAAAGCCTCTTCTTTCCTGCCAGTTACAACAACACTTGCACCCTGCTTATGCAAAGCCTTGGCTATAGCCCCTCCAATTCCACCTGTTGCACCTGTTACCAGTGCAGTCTTTCCTGTTAAATCAAACATTATTTTCCTCGTTTATGGTTTATTATTATTTATGAATTATTATAGCACTAACTTATAGAGTTTTTATTTCTATAGCAGGCTATTCAGTTTTAACTACCCCGATTACTTCAATAGGATATCCGGCTAAAATTTCCATTTTAGGGTTTTGTGATTTTTCCCCAGACCAGTATCTACAAGCAAAATTTAATATATCAGGTAAATTGGCCCCGCTTCTTAGCAACATCATATCCGCCTCAAAGAAGTTTAACGCGCTTACCTTATAAATAGACATTTTGGAACCATGGTAATCTTTTTGCTCATTTTTAAATGAAACAGCCTCATCTAAGCTTTTCCACACAAACATGGATTGAAACCTTGAAGGTCTATCGGGAAACTCACTTTTTCTTACCAGCTCAAATATCAAATTGATAATATGTGAGGACATAGCAACACATTTATCTCCATACAAATCTGAATTAAAACTTACTAAACCGCTATTAAAATTAAATGGTATGGCTAATATATCCTTTAACCTCACCACTGGCTCGGTGGATAAATTATAATCATTAAATTTTTCAAAGCAGCGGTCATTCCCCATATAAGCCCTGCCGTGATTAGTTAGCCCACCCGGAAAGAACCTCTCAACAGCAGCATATCACCCGGAAATAAATTATGGGTTCCGGGTGATAATGTGCCGAGCCTATCCACATGATAAAATTCCATAAATTCCTTAGCAGATTTATTACAGGCTATTTAAAAAACTCTCCACATCCGCCGGAGTCTGAATAGAAACCGTTTCAACTTCAGCCTCAATCCTTTTCACAAGGCCGCTAAGCACTTTGCCCGCGCCAATTTCAATAATGCGGCCAACACCTTTATTCTTAAGTTCCGTAACGCTTTCACGCCACCTTACCATGCCCGTAACCTGCTTTACCAATAGATCCCTTATTTCATCAGGGTTAAGGACTTCCTGCGCGGTTACATTGGCAATCAGCGGAACTTTCGGCGCATATACCTTAACTTCTGCAAGTGCTTCTTGCATTGCTATTGCAGCAGGCTGCATTAGGGTCGAATGGAATGGCGCACTTACCGGAAGTTTCACGGCACGTTTCACACCAAACTGGCTGGCTGATGCCACCGCTTTATCAATCGCCGCCATAACCCCGCTTATAACTACCTGACCGCCACCATTATCATTTGCAGCCTGGCAAGCACCTTCACTTGACGCAAACTTGGCAATTTCCGCAGCTTTTTCAAAATCAACACCCAATAATGCCGCCATACCGCCCTGGCCTGCCGGAACAGCCTGGATCATGGCATTGCCGCGAATGCGGAGTAATCTTGCCGTATCGGCTATGGAAATACTCCCTGCCGCACATAATGCACTATATTCACCAAGAGAATGGCCAGCTACATAAGAGCATAAATCCGCAATCTGTTTGCCGCTTTCTTTTTCAATAACCTTCTGTATAGCTATGGAAACCGCCATTAATGCAGGCTGGGTATTTTGCGTAAGGGTTAAATCTTCAATTGGCCCTTCAAAAATTAATTTTGATAATTTTTCGTTCAAAGCATCGTCAATTTCTGCAAAAATATCCCTTGCAACCTGGAATGAATCGAAGATTTCCTTCCCCATTCCTACGAATTGCGAACCCTGGCCTGGGTAAACTAAAGCTTTTTTCATTTCTTTTATGTACTCCTGTTGAAAATTATCCAGATTAGCTATAGTATATTTAATATAATTTTCAAACCTTAAGTTAAACTCAATTTAAATGTATATTTTAAAACACAGCTTCACGATAACTGCCCTGGTTATCATACTTATGTTTCCTGCTTTTTTTGCGCAAGGTTATGAATATAAAATATCGGCAGGTGATAAGGCCATATTAAAAAGTTCATATGCCAAGGCAAAGCAGGGCCAGATTGATTTAGCCTTAAAAGATGCTACCCGCGCGAGCGACAAGATAGTTATAAAAATTATTAAATGGATAGGCTATACGGATGGCCATGCCGGAGGTGGTTTTTCTGAAATAGTGAGCTTCATGGAGAAAAACCCTGACTGGCCAAACATGAAAATATTGAAGAACAAGGCTGAGTTATCGCTAACAGGTAATGAATCTGCAAAAGACGTTATAAAATATTTTACCGCCAACCCGCCAGTTACAGGCTATGGCATGTGGATGCTGGCTCGGGCTAAAACGGAAACCGGCTCTGGCGTTAAAGAAGCTATAGCCCTTTTAAAACAGGCGTGGCAACAGGGCGATTTCAGCCGCGATACGGAAGAAAATTTTTTAAATGATAATAGGAATATATTAACGCCAGAAGACCATTATCAACGTGTGGACAGGTTGCTATGGGAAGGTAATGAAGATGGGGCAAAGCGCCTTTATCCATTACTTAGTGCCAATCATAAAAAAATTGTACACGCACGGCTTGAAATTATGAAAGGAAATAGCAGCGCCATTGCTAAATTGCCCGAAAATTTGCGTAATAACCCCGGGATTATATATGAGCAGTTAAAAATACTAAATGAAAAAGAAAATTATGGACGCATGTACCAGATTCTTTCTGCCCAGAACGGAAAAATGCCTTCACAAGCAAAATTATGGAAGATTAAGAACCGCCTGGTACGTGAATTACTAGACGAAAATAAAATCAAAGAAGCCTATAATATCGCCAAAAATCACGGCAATGAAGCAGGCGGCAGTGATTATCCTGAAGCTGAGTGGCTGGCAGGATGGATATCGCTTCGCTATCTTAACAACCCACAGGAAGCCTATAAACATTTTTACAATATGTATAACCAGGTAAAATACCCGGTAAGTCTTTCCAGGGCTGCTTATTGGGCTGGCAGGGCGGCTGAATCCAACCGCAATGCAGATATTGCACAAAACTGGTATGAAGTTGCATCTGAATATACTACGAGTTTTTATGGTCAGTTGGCATATTTTAAAGTAAATGGCAAATCCGCAAAACTTCCTTTACCGAAAAACCCTGAGATGGGCTTGCTACCTGAGAATATAAAAAAGGTGCGTGAGATGCTTATGGCCGCTTATGCAATGGAAGCCATCGGGCAAAGCGGGCAAGCGGAAAGATTTATCAAAGCCGCCATAAACTCTGTCAATACACCATCTGAAATGGCTTATATAGGCGAATTTGGCCTTAAAATCGGCAGGACAAATTTTGCGGTAGTGGCAGGAAAAGAAGCTCTTTCAAAAGGTGTTGCTATTGTAAGCCATGGCTGGCCGCAAACAAAGCATATGCCAAAATCAATAGGCGTGGAAAAACCTTTGGCACTGGGTGTTATAAGGCAGGAAAGTGTATTTAATCCTAATGTTATGAGCTCTGCAAAAGCGATGGGTTTAATGCAGCTAATTCCGGCAACTGCTTCCAGGATGTCTAAAAACCTTGGCATTCCATATAAGCAAAATAATTTATTATCAAACCCAACTTATAACATCACCCTTGGCAGCCATTATCTTGATACACTTATAAACCAGTTTGATGGCTCTTATATACTTGCAATCGCATCTTATAATGCAGGCCCCGGAAACGCCAGGAAATGGATTAAGAAATATAACGACCCGCGCGAGATGGATAACACCTATGATGTTATAGACTGGCTGGAATCCATACCTTTTGGCGAAACCAGAAATTATGTGCAAAGGGTGCTTGAAAATATCCAGGTATATAGAAGTGAGCTAAACAGCACAATTACACTGGAAAAAGATTTGATGAGGGGAAGCGGAAAAAGTTCGTAGTTTGTGGTTTGTAGTTCGTAGTTTATGGGTTTTAGCATGACTGTAAAAGGTTTTAAGGGTTTGCTGGTATGGCAGCACGCTGTAGATTTAAGTGGTTCAATATATAGTATTACTAAAAACTTTCCAAAAGATGAATTATTTGGATTAACCAGTCAAATGAGAAGGTGTTCTGTTTCAGTAGCATCAAATATTGCAGAAGGTAGTAAGCGTAATACAAAAGGTGAATTTATACAATTTATAGGAATTGCTAAAGGTTCTCTTGCAGAGTTACAAACCCAGGCAATAATTGCGAATAAAGCGGGGATACTTTCGCATGAAATTTTAGTAAATCTTGAACAAAATATAGAAATTATTTCACGTATGCTTGTACAATTACAGCGATCTTTAAAAGCAGAATAACCACAAACAATAAACTACAAACCATGAACCACGAACCACGAACTAAAAAAGCAGTAATACTCCTCAGCGGCGGGCTCGATTCCACCACCGTACTTGCCATTGCAAAGCAAGCTGGCTTTGAAGTTTATGCGCTGTCTTTCAAATATGGCCAGCGCCATGAAATTGAAATTATTGCCGCGCAAAATGTTGCAAAGTCCATGGGCGTTTCAGGTCATAAAATTGCTGAAATTGATTTAAGGATATTTGGCGGCTCCGCACTTACAGCGGATATTGACGTTCCGAAAGAGAGGCATGTAAACCCCGCCCATATCCCTATAACTTACGTGCCTGCGCGCAACACAATCTTCCTTTCTTTTGCGCTGGCTTATGCAGAAACAATCGGGGCTTTTGATATTTTTATAGGTGCAAATGCGATAGATTATAGCGGCTATCCTGATTGCCGCCCTGAATATATTCAGGCATTTGAAAATATGGCTAACCTTGCCACAGCCGCATCAATTGAAGACAAAGGAAAATTCAAAATCCACACCCCACTTATTGAAATGAGCAAGGCCGATATTATTAAAACCGGATTAAGTTTAGGTGTTGATTATTCTATTACAACAAGTTGCTACGACCCCTCACCCACTGGTACACCTTGCGGAAAATGCGATTCCTGCACACTCAGGCTAAAAGGATTTAAGGATAATGGGATGGAAGACCCGGTGTTGTAAACTAAGACATATCCATAATCGCCGCAAGTATGCCAATATCCGCAGGCGGCATATCGAAATTATAAAGCTCGTTTTTCTTTATCCATTTTAACTCCTGCCCCTCAAGCGGCGTTGGCGTTCCCAGCCATTTCCTGCATACAAATACATACATTATAAGATGGAAGTTTTCATAACGGTGCGAAACGAATGTAAGTGGGTACATACAAGATGGCGAAGTTTTTATTCCAAGCTCCTCCTGCAATTCGCGTGCAAGCGCTACTTCCGGCACTTCCGATTCATTTATTTTTCCGCCAGGAAATTCCCATAATCCTTCCATATCCTTTCCCTTTGGGCGCGTGGATATAAGTATCTTCCCTGCCGAATCCACCAGCACACCGCATGACACATATTTAAACGGCATGGACACTCGCAGTTCCGGGCATTCATTGGTTGGGTCACATGCGGCCATAAGTTCTTCTCTGTTTTGTTACTCGGGATAAAAATATTTAAGATTTATGATTGAAGATATTTTAAATCTTAAATCTTAAATCTTAAATAACCACGGCAATATATCACCCGAAAAAATCCCCCTGCCCTTCTTTAACAGGCTTCTTTTTAGCAGGTTTATTTTCCCCGCCTACAACAGCATCTATACTACCATCGGCAAATTCAACATTAATTCTGCCGTCTTCCACAGCGAGGGAAGATTTTATAACTTTGCCTTTGCTATCCCGAACAAGCGCAAAACCACGTTCTAAAACTCGCTTATAGTGATAGCTTTCCAACAATCTTCCTGCAACATCTAAATGCTGCTGCTGGTGCCTTATTAAATTGCGGATAGAAGTTTCCATGCGCAGTAATATATTATCCAGCCTTTGCGCCTTTTCTTCGATAAACCGTTTGGGATCAGGGATCGCGCGCGCAAGGGCTTTTACCGTATTTTCATGGATTTCTATAAACCTGAACACACCACGCAAACTACGCTTTGCCAAATCATCCACAAGTAATATCAGCTCAGATTTCACAGGCACAGCCATTTCCGCAGCTGCCGTTGGGGTAGGTGCGCGCAAATCCGCCACATAATCAAGTAAGGTAAAATCAGTTTCATGACCAACCGCAGAGATAATCGGTATATCGGAATCTACTGCCGCCCGCACCACCTCATCCTCATTAAACGCCCATAAATCCTCAACCGAGCCACCACCGCGCGCCACTATCAGCACATCTGGCCTTGGCACATCACCATCTTTTTTAAGTTTATTAAAGCCGGAAATTGCAGCAGAAATCTGCCCTGCTGCCTTATCGCCCTGCACCAGCACCGGCCATATAATAACTCGGGTGGGGAAACGGTCTGCAATGCGGTGCAATATATCCCTTATCACCGCCCCGGTTGGTGAGGTTACCACGCCAATAACCCCAGACAAATATGGAAGTGATTTCTTTCTTGAAACATCAAACAGCCCTTCCGCCTCATATTGCTTTTTACGCTTTTCCAGCAAAGCCATTAACGCGCCCAGGCCAGCAGGTTCCATATTATCGATAATAAGCTGGTATTTAGATTGTCCGCCATAAGTAGTGATACTTCCCGTTGCCACCACCTCCAGACCATCTTCAGGTTTAAATTTAAACCGCATGGCAGTGCCTTTCCAACACACCGCGCCTAGCACTGAGTTCGCATCTTTCAAGTTAAGATATAAATGCCCGGAAGGCGCGCGCTTGAAACCAGATATTTCCCCGCGTATCCTAACAAACGGAAAAGCCCCCTCCACCGCCATTTTTATGTAGGAGGAAATTTCTGTGACGGTAAATTCAGGATGCTGGGTAGTTGTTCCGCTCATTTAAGATATCCTGCCCACTTCTTCAATTTCTGATGTAACTTGTTCACTGAGTTCAAAGAGAATATTTTCTATATTACGAACCTGATGCAATATAGTAACTATGATTATTTTCTCATGGACTTTTTTGTATATTATAAAATGCCTGCCGGAAGGATACATTAAGAATGGCATAGAACGACTTTTTCTATAAGTACCTATATCGGGATTATTTGCAAGCTTCTGGAAAGTTTGATAGATATTATAAATATATTTATCCGCAGCTTTAATACCCCAGCTTGTTAATGATGTGTTAAAAGACTCTTGTTATATTCTTTCCAGTACAATATTTTATAACCTATGCGTTGTGTAACCACCAAAACCTCCTGTATTGATTCATAACAAAATCAAAACTACAGGTCTTCAATGTGTTATGCAACTCTACTTTTAGTTATTTGCGCAACAAATCAATTTGAATTCGTTATATTATTAATATATAATAGTTTATAATTTGAACAAAGTACAAACACATGTATAAAAATAAGGGATTCACACTAGTTGAGCTATCAATAGTGATAGTAATAATAAGTATTATTATTGCGGGTATTTCTGCAGGTGTTGGAGTTGTAAAACAATCTAAAATACTTTCAACCATTTCAGATTTAAACAAGTTTAATTTATATATAAACACATTCGTGTTGCAATATAATGCAATGCCTGGAGATATGAAAAATGCATCCGCTTATTGGAGTGGAGCTGTTGATGGCAATGGGAATAAAAAGATTGAAGAAAGTTTGAATGTATGGAACCATTTACGTCTTGCAGGTTTTACAATAAACGCTAGTGCAAATTCTTATCCCATTCCGCCTGTAAATACTAGAGGAATTTATAGGCAGATCTTCTATACATCAATTTATAGCCCTTATGGAAATAATATAAACCCTATTGTAATATGGCCTAATGATTATGGTACCTGGGGAATGACGCGTTCTCTTTTGTCGGCAAAGAACAGTAAGGCTATTGACGACAAAATAGATGATGGAATTCCAAACAGAGGAAAAATCATGACATTCTCAGATCAGCCTTGTGTATTAGGTGCTACCTATGACCTGTCATCTAGCATCACAAGGTGCGCTTTGGCATATATATTGAAATAAAGGCTTTAGCATTTGAACTTTTTGCATACTCAAAGGTTTTTTAACTCACTCATTTTAGCCGCACTTGCCAATTTTTTATTATGTTCTTTTACTTCCGCCTGCAGCATTAACCTTTTCTGATTCTCATTCAAATCAGATATTTCCTGCTGGCTTAATTCCTGTTTACGTGTTTTGATAGCAAAATAAGTTAGCCTGAAAGCTACTATTTCTTTAGACGAGTCAGCATCTGTATTATTAAATTACAGGCATAGCGTGAAAGGCAATAGATATCTAGCTGCCTTTGAGCGCCAGAGCCGATAGAAACCATATCGGTGATTTCAACGAAATGGTTTTTTATAGGATCTCCACTGTTTTCACAATCCTCCATAGACTTATTTATAACAGCAATAAAATTTCTCCAATCGCTATATTGCAGTAACTTTGCCAAATCTCTGGCAGACCAATATTCCCCATCATTTTCATCAAGTCTTTTAATTACTTCAAAATGCGCTTATTCCTGATTATCTGCCATATTTTCCTCAAGTTAATTAGCCTATTGCTATTTTTATTCCAGTCGCTATTTTTATAGGGAAAATTAAGAATAACAGGAAAATTTAATGAACATTCTCCTAATCGGCTCTGGCGGACGCGAACATGCACTGGCTTTCGCAATGAAAAAATCTCCGTTATGTGGAAAATTATATATTGCACCAGGCAATGCAGGCACTGCAAGCCTGGCTGAAAATGTGTGGCTGCCTATTTCCAACCATGCGGAAGTTATAAAATTCTGTAGGGAAAAAGAAATCGGCCTTGTGATGGTTGGCCCGGAAGCACCATTAGTGGACGGCATTGCGGACGCGCTAAATGCAGAAGGAATCCCTGTGTTTGGCCCTGGAAAAGTTGGCGCCCAGCTTGAAGGCTCCAAAGCATTTACTAAACATATTTGCGATAAATATAATATCCCAACTGCCGCATATAAAGAATTTACCGACGCCCAAGTTGATGAAGCACGCAGCTATATTAAAGAAATCGGCATACCGATAGTTTTAAAAGCTGATGGGCTTGCCGCTGGCAAAGGCGTTATCATCCCGCAAACACTGGATGAAGCATTAAAGGCACTTGATGATATTTTAGTTACCAAAGAATTCGGCTCAGCTGGCAATAAAGTGGTGATTGAAGAATTTTTAGAAGGTGAAGAAATCAGCGTATTTGCAATATCCGATGGAGCGCGCTCTGTATATTTCGGCTCTGCGCAGGATCATAAAAAAGTTGGCGAAGGCGATATTGGCCTAAATACTGGCGGAATGGGTGCTTATGCTCCGGCGCCTGTTATGACCACAAATTTAGAAAAGCAAATCATGCAGGAAATGATAGAACCAACCGTAAAAGCCATGCAGGATTTAGGCGCGCCTTACCGCGGTGTTTTATTTGCCGGAATTATGGTAACAAAAACAGGGCCTAAGCTAATTGAATTTAACTCCCGCTTTGGCGACCCGGAAACACAGGTTCTTATGGCACGCCTTAAATCCGATATAGTAGAAATACTCCTTGCTGCCGCAAAAGGTGATATTTCCAATACTGAAATAAAGTTTATTGATGAGGCCGCCCTATGCGTAGTTATGGCGGCAGAGGGCTACCCTGGCGATTATGTAAAAGGCACTGTAATTGAAAATCTGGTTGAGGCTGAAAAAACTACTGGCGTCAAAATATTCCATGCCGGAACCAAGCTTAACACTAAAGGCGAATTTATAGCCAATGGTGGCCGCGTGCTTGGCATCACTGCAAGTGGAAAAACGGTTTTAGAAGCGCATAGCAACGCCTATAAAGCTATTGATAAAATTATCTGGCCGGAAGGTTTTTGCAGGCGCGATATTGGCTGGCGGGCGATAAGCCGGAAATAATTTTTCTTTGTAAATTTGTCCAGCTATACTCATTCTGTTTCAAACTATAGCGCCTTAACTTTCGAATGGCTGTTTGTGGATGATATATATGCCAATGGTTCAATTACACGAAGTAAAATAACAACTGCGAAGCAAAGAAATACATTGAGAGATGCTTTAATCTTTGAGTCCCACTTAAAAAATAAGAATGATATTTTTGTAACTAAGGATGAAAAAGGCTTTGTTAAATACGGTCATAGAGAAAAACTACAAGACAGGTATAATACACAGATAATGACTTATAATGAGTTTCTACTTTGTGTTAAGTAATGATTATGAAGATCAGTAAACCATTTGCAGAATAATTGTATCTTTTTAAGGTTTCTTATCCGTTCTGGATATAGTAAATAATAGTTTAATTTCGTCTTATGGATAATATTTAAAGGATTAATCAAACGCCCCGCTTGCAATTCTTTCCTCACAATAAAGTCCGGAATAAAAGCAAAACCATAACCTTGTCTAACAGCTTCAAGCAGCATAAAAAAATGCTCCAATCCAAGAGTTCTTTTTCGTAAAGTTATATCAATGCCAATTTCCTTTTTCCACTGATCCCATACAACAGGAAGACCAATATGCTCTAAAAGAGGATATTGGTTAATTGATTCTATTGTAAAATCTTTACCTGCAATTAATTCTGGACTGCATACCAATAGCATATGCTCATCCATAATCTTATAATTCTCAACATTAGCAAATGGGTGATTACCAATACGTATTGCAACATCCGCATTCATTCCAGAAAAATCCGTGACCAGATCATCCCCAGTAACAATACGAATATTTATTCCCGGATATTTCTTTGTAAAGTCTTGGATATTAGGCGTTAGCCAATATGAACTGAATGATGGTAAAGCATTAATTATAAGCATATCGTCATCTATTAACCTGGATGATATTTTATCAGTCGCAATTTGTATTGAATCAAATGCAGCACCTATATCTTTAGAATAAATTTTTGCTTCTTCTGTCATTACAAGATTTTTAGATAATCGTTGAAATAGTGATACCCCAAGATAATCTTCCAACAGCTTTATCTGCCTGCTTATAGCACCTTGCGTAACACATAACTCTTCCGCCGCCTTGGTAAAACTTAAATACCTGGCACTAGCTTCAAATGCCTTTATAGCATTCAGGGGTGGTAATTTGCGTTTCATAATTTGTTATGATTTTTTCTCATGGATAAGTGAGAATAACTGCTTTGTATATAATAGCAATTCCTTATAAATTATAATTATTAATTAATAAAATGAGGATAATATGCAGCCATTCCACTTAGCGATTCCTATTAACAATATTGAAGAAACACAAAAATTCTATACCAATATCTTGCAATGCAAAGTAGGCAGAAGCACTGATCAATGGATAGACTTTGACTTTTTTGGCCACCAGCTTTCAGCACATGTAAAACCAGAAGAAACAACCATAACAAGAGCAAATATGGTAGATGGGGAATCAGTCCCGGTAAGGCATTTTGGTGTAGTACTAAAATGGGAGGACTGGCATATACTTGCAGAAGAATTACGCAGCAATAATAGTGATTTCATAATAGAACCAACCATACGCTTCAAAGGTAAAATTGGGGAGCAGGCAACCATGTTTTTTTCTTGATCCAAGTGGTAATGCTCTTGAATTCAAATCTTTCCAGGATATTTCACAATTATTTTCTAGATAACTTTAATTTATATGGTTTTGAAAAATTTAAGCACATAAATCTTAAAGCCTGTAGCGAATTATCGGATATTGTCATTCCAGAATTTAGAAAACATTGGATTTACGCACTTAGTAAATCCTAGGTTTTATTAATATCTGGAATCCAGTTTTCTATACTCATTCTGTCTCAAACTACCGATTAGAATCAAGTATTTTTTGTTATAGGGAAAAGTTAAATCTGAAGTAATAGTGGCCCTATTTCAAAGATTTAACTTTTTTATATAACAAATAAAGACGAGGCATTATAATCGGATGTTTGAAACAGAATGAGTATATATATATCATAACCTCTTAATTTATTTGATAATACAGTGCCTGGATTCCAGATAGCAAGTTCGGCTAACTCATGAAAACGGCTAAAGAAGCCAGTTTCATGAGTATCCTCCCTAGCTTCTGGAATGACAGTATCCTATAATTCGCTACAGCCTCTTATAAACTAGCAAATTTCATTTCCTAATAATGAATTGTTAACATTTTCATGATATACTAAACTTCTGGCAAGAAGTTATGACAAGGCCTAGATATGGCATCAATTGAGTCTGGTAATGCGCGAGAAGCGAAGGCATTCAACGAATTTACACCACTTGTGAAGAATGTTGAGCACCCAGAATTAGGCTCAAAGATCGGCATAGCTGCTTCATCCTGGCATGGCATTCCTGTGAACTTAAATGGCATGGATGATACCGCACGTACCGTAACATTAGGTATCTATCAAGGAAAATTGCAAAGAAAACTTACAAGCCAGGGATTTAACGCATATTTGCCGAAAAATAGCATAGATCCACCAATTGATAACCCCTCCTGCTCTAACACACCTGAAGAGCGAGCCAGGCATTTAATAAATATGTTAAATGATCCATCTATCGAAGCAATTGTACAAGTTGGCGGAGGTGATTCCGCCCTTAAAGTAGCAGAGTTATTGGATGCATATGATAAAAATTGGGAACGCACACAAGCAAAAATAGTAGAGGCATGGAAAGTCACTCGCCCAGGACAAGAGCCTCCAGAACGTTTTTTTACCGAAAGGCTTCCTGATGAAAATTACAGGGATTCAAATGGTGATATGCATGGCCTGCCGAATCGCGGCATACCGATGACTGGCTATAGTGATATAATGAATATACATAACATACTGGGGCAACGTGGCGTAACCAGGCCATATCTTTCTGATTGTATGGAAGAACACGCGCTTGATATTCTTACAGAACCAAATCCTGAAACGAAATATGAAGGATTAGTTCTCTATAAAAAAACAGATGAAAATAGCTTAACACTTCCAGACATTCCCCTGCCGGATAAACCACTGCCTGTTTATGCCACGATGGGACAGAAATTAGTCGACAGCTTCCCGCTAGAACTTAAAGAAGATACTATATTAATGCTTGAAGATAATAGGCATCCCGATCTTGTGGCTGAGCAGTTACAAAAAGCACAAGAGGCTGGTCAGCTTAAGCATGTTAAAGCAATCGTTTTTGGTGTAATGGAGCATTATGAAGGTGCAGCAAATGTAACAAAGGATTTTAAAGAGCAAGGTTATCCAGAACCAGGTGGAGCTTTTGACCTAAGTAAACTAGATAGACATACTAAGTTTAAAAGTTTTATTCAGGAAACTCAAATACCAATTTTATTTACTCAAGGAACTGAAGGTTTTGCACATGGCGATAACACCTTCGGACACGGTGTGCCAGATTTTAAACCTATTGCCCATTATGCTCCTGCAACTTTAAAAACTGGTGATGATGGAAAAGTTACATTAAGTATTGAAGGCCATACGCCCCAAAGAACCTTGGATAGGTATTATGATTCCTGCGCCAATAGCACAAACAACCCACAGCAATGGCAAAACACTAGCCATATATTAGGTTTAGATAAAAAAGCCATGGCGGAATTAGATGCTATAAAAGCAAGCGTCAGCAGTGTTGCCACAGAAAAACCGGCAGAAAAAAGTGATACCGCACGGCACGGCGTGGATGGGGTTTATAATTCTAATAAGGAATCACTGGTGCGTTGATAATTCGGCAACATCTGCAATGTGATTGCGATGAATTGACCGCATAGAGCATAAAGAAGCAATCCATCTTTCTTTATTGTTAACACTGGATTGCCACGTCACGCTCCTTGCAGTCGGCTCATCGCAATGACATTGTGACATAAGTGCTACAAAGTATAATTTATTACCCCTTCTTCTTATCCACTGCCGCACTAATACTTTCCGGCACTTGCCCAGGTGTTTCTATTTTTCCGAGTAAAGGCAATATAAGAAGGAAATATGCGAAATAATAGAATGTAGCCAACCGTGAAAGCACTACATAAATTCCTTCAGGTGGTTTGCCGCCAAGATAACCAAGCATGATAAAATTAGCAGTAAATAATAAGAAGAATATTTTAAATAACGGCCTGTAAGCACCACTTTTTACTTTTGAAGTATCAAGCCACGGCAATACAAATAATATAAGCAGCGATCCGAACATCATTACCACGCCACCTAATTTGTCAGGTATCGCGCGGAGTATTGCATAGAAAGGTAAGAAATACCATTCAGGAACAATATGCGCAGGAGTTACCATCGGGTCAGCCGGGATATAGTTATCAGGATGCCCAAGATAGTTCGGCGCAAAGAATACAAAGTAAGCATAGATAATAAAGAACACCCCGAACCCAAAGAAATCCTTTACAGTATAATAAGGATGGAACGGTATTGTGTCTTTGTCACTTTTAGGATCAACACCAGTAGGGTTATTAGAACCATGGATATGTAATGCCACCACATGCAGAACTACAAGGCCTAGCAATAAGAATGGCAATAAATAATGAAGTGAGAAGAAACGGTTAAGTGTTGGATTGTCAACCGAATAACCACCCCACAGGAATGTTACTATTGTTTCACCCACAACAGGGAAAGCTGAAAACAGGTTAGTAATAACTGTTGCACCCCAATAGCTCATCTGCCCCCACGGAAGCACATAACCCATAAATGCAGTAGCCATCATCGCAATAAAGATAAAAATACCAAACCACCATAAAATCTCACGCGGAGATTTATAAGAACCATAATAAAGGCCACGCAGTATATGCAAGTAAACCACAATGAAAAACATTGAAGCGCCAACCGCATGTGTATAGCGCAATAACCAGCCATAATTCACGTTACGCATGATATTTTCAACACTATCAAACGCAAGTTGTGAATTTGGTGTATAATGCATAGCAAGGATTATGCCTGTAATAATTTGGATTATCAGTGCTATACCCGCTAAAGAGCCAAAATTCCACGCATAACTTAGATTTTTAGGAGTGCGGTATTCGCTTTGGTGCTCCATAAACGTAAAGATTGGGAACCTATGGTCTATCCAGCCTTTTATACCTGTTTTTTTAGTTTGGCTCATGATATTTAACCGATTTTTATAACATTATTACTGAGGAATTCATACGGAGGAACCGGAAGGTTTGTTGGCGCTGGGCCTTTCCTGATGCGTCCTGAAGTATCGTAATCAGAACCGTGGCATGGGCAGAACCAGCCGCCATATTCACCCTGATAACCCAGTGGAACGCAACCAAGATGCGTACATACACCAACTAATACAAGCCATTCGTCACGGTCTTTTTTCACCCTGTCTTCATCACGTTCAGGGTCGCGTAGTTCGTCAATTTTTACATCACGTGCATCGGCAATTTCTTTCTCTGTACGGCGGCGCACAAACACCGGCTTACCACGCCACATAACGCGGATTGCCTGGCCTTTTTCTACAGCGGAAATATCAATTTCAGTTGATGCAAGTGCAAGTACATCCGCAGAAGGATTTAGTGAGTTTATAAGCGGCCACACGAAGGAAGCTGCGCCAACGCCAGCTACTGCGCTTGCAGAAAGCACTATGAAATCCCTGCGTGTTTCTCCAGTTTTTTTGCTATTTTCAGCCATAAGAACCTGTATTTAACTTCACATATACAAATATAGTAAAACGATTGTCTGTATAAACAATAATTTATAGAAAATCCAGTTTTTATTTTAAGCAAAATAACGGTTTTTAAGAAATGATATTTTATGGGTGTTAAACTATTGATAGAAATTGAGTTTATAGTGATTTAACACAACATAGCTGTTATCCCGCGATTTAGGCTTCCTAAAAAATTTAATAAGGAATGGATATTAAATCCCAAATACTTTCAACCTTCGCAATGTTTCATCCTTGCCTAATATCTCCATAGCCTCAAACATGCTTGGAGAATTGTGCGAGCCTGTTATAGCGGCGCGTAATGGGGCCATTAAATTGCCAAGCTTAACACCGCTATTGGTTGAAACTTCCCGCAAAATCATTTCAATGTTATCGTGCTTCCAGTTGCCGGTTTTTTCAAGCTCTGGAACAATAAGCAGGATTATGCCTTTGCCGTCATCATTTAGGCTTTCCAATGCTTTATCAGTAAAATTAGTCACAGAATCTATAGCATAGAATATTGCGCTTTCAGCAAGTTCGGTAAGGAGTTTTGCGCGTTGTTTAAGCCCGGTCATGCCATTTAAGATGCGTGATTGCGCGGTTTCAGAAAGTTCTGCGCCCAATTTTTCTTTCAATATTGGCTCGATAATCTCAAACAAACGTGAATCTTCCGCTTCCCTTATATAATACCCATTCAAATTGTTTAATTTGTTAAAATCAAAGCGGGCAGGGGATTTACCTATACTGCCGATATTAAACCATTCTATAGCCTGGCCTGTGGAGATAATTTCATCGTCACCATGGCTCCAGCCAAGGCGCAGAAGATAATTGCGCATTGCTTCAGGCAGATAACCCATATCACGGTAGCTTTCCACCCCAAGTGCGCCGTGGCGTTTGGAGAGTTTAGCGCCATCCGCGCCGTGGATTAGCGGAATATGTGCAAAGCGCGGCGTTTCCCAACCCATTGCATCATAGATAAGTTTTTGCCTGAGTGCGTTGGTCAGGTGGTCATCGCCACGTATTATATCGGTTACGCCCATATCATGGTCATCCACAACAACCGCAAGCATATAGGTTGGCGTGCCATCAGAGCGGAGCAGTACCATATCATCCTGCTCAGTGTTTTTTACCACCACACGGCCTTGCACCATGTCTTCTATTATTGTTTCACCTTCTAATGGTGCTTTTAGCCTTACCACAGGTTTTATATCCTTTGGTGCGTCCGCTGCACTTCGGTTCCGCCATGTGCCATCATAACGGTAAGGGAGCTTTGCAGCTACTGCGCGCGCGCGCATTTCCTCTAATTCTTCTTTGGAAGAATAACAATAATAAGCATTACCAGACTCAAGCATTTGCTGCACAACTTCCTGGTGGCGGTTGATATTTCTGGATTGGTAAACTTCCACATCATCCCAATTAAGGCCCAGCCATTTAAGGCCGCCAAGTATTGCATCAATTGCAGGTTCAGTTGAGCGTTCTTTATCGGTATCTTCCACCCTAAGCAGGAATTTCCCGCCCATATTTCTTGCATATAGCCAGTTAAAAAGTGCAGTACGCGCCCCGCCAATATGCAGGTAGCCGGTTGGTGATGGTGCAAAACGTGTGATTATGGTCATTTTTCTATATTTATATTTATTGATATTTATTGACTTAAATGGTGATGATGTTTTATATTGGTAGGTAAGGGATGCTAACCAATTGGCTAACATCCCCGGTGTGATCTCTACTTACGACGGCCATGGATATATTTTATTATATCCAGGATCGTTTTCAAGACCAGCCAAGCTGCGGCTAACAGCTTGGCTACCTTCTCTAACAAGTCCATTTCATCTCCTTTACAAGAGTTAATGAAACCTGCTGTAAGGTAGGTTAGCTGCGCATTAACGCTTAGCTCCTACAATATTGCCCACCTTACGGCAGACGGCCCATGGAATATCCACAAGTTAATGTGATAATATGATTTTTTTGTTATTAGGCAAGGGTATAATACCTATTTATATTGCCACTTGACAGATTCTTAAAGAACGTCATTGCGAGCAGCGAAGCCGCATGGCAATCCAGGCTATTTAACCTCAGTATTTAATGCCAAATTCACTATACTATAAATGGCATTAATATAATAAAAAAGGCTGCAAGAAATTGCAGCCTTTTTTATTAAGTGTATTAAAAAGCAATTAAGTATTCAGGAACCCGCGCAATTTACGGGAACGGCTTGGATGTTTTAGTTTACGCAAGGCCTTCGCTTCAATCTGGCGGATACGTTCGCGTGTTACTGAAAACTGCTGCCCTACTTCTTCCAATGTATGGTCGGTGTTCATACCGATACCAAAACGCATACGCA
>DITJ01000098.1 GCA_002422795.1 Alphaproteobacteria bacterium UBA6187
CGCAATTGAGTTCATCATACGGTCGCGGCATTTATCCGATGGTGCGAATGGAAACAGGATGCCGATTCCCAGATCAAAGCCATCGAGCAACACATAAAGGAAAATGGCAGTGGCGATCAGCAATCCCCAGATCAGCGGCAAATCAATTGCGGAGGAAAAATCAAACATGGTCGACTCCTTTTTCTGTAGCCGCTTCGGTTACGGTTGCCTCAATACTATGCCGGTAAAACTGTTCTTTCTCCTCAGCAACAGGGATGCCTTTGCCTATGAGTTTAAGGATGTAATAGCTACCTGCACCAAATACGAATATATACATTACCACGAATGCCAGCAGCGACCATGCCACCTGTGGGCCCAGAATAGCGGGCGAAACAGATTCCATCGTGCGGATAATACCATACGCCGTCCAAGGTTGACGACCAATCTCAGTGACAAACCAGCCCGCAAGCAGCGCGATAAAGCCTGTTGGCATCATCAACATCCACCAGACTTGCAGCCAGCGTGTGGTGAATAATTTACCTCTAAAATACTGTACGGCACTGACAGCACCCATGAAAATCATCAACATACCCAATCCCACCATCACACGGAATGACCAGAACACTGGAGCAACAGGTGGGCGGTCTTCTTTCGGGAAGTCTTTTAGCGCAGGGATTTTACCCTTCGCATCGCCCGTCAGCACCCAACTGGCACCACCGGGAATAGCTATGCCGTATTTGGTTTCCTCAGCGTTTTGATCTGGCCAGCCGAACAGGTAAAGCGGTGCAGCTTCACGGTGTTCCCAGTTACCTTCCATCGCCGCTACTTTGGCAGGTTGATGTTCCATCGTATTTTCGCCATGCATATGACCAATTACCAGTTGCGTAGGCGCAACCAGCGCGGCCATAATCGTCGCCATCCCCAGCATGATGCGTGCTTGTGGCGCATGGCGTTTATTCCACAGGTAAAACGCGCCCACACCGCCCACCACAAACGCCGTGGTGAGGTAAGCCGCTGTCACCATATGCGCGAAACGATACGGGAAGGATGGGTTGAAAATAATCTCTAACCAGTTGGTGGGGAATAATCTACCATCCTCGCCGACGGTGAAACCTTGTGGCGTTTGCATCCAGCTATTGGCGGATAAAATCCAGAAGGCAGACATCAGCGTGCCGCCTGCTACGATGCAGGTTGCCACAAAGTGCATTCGCTTGCTGACTCGCCCCCAGCCAAACAGCATGATGCCCAAGAACGATGCCTCCAGAAAGAAAGCCGTTAGCACTTCAAAGCCAAGCAATGGTCCAAGGACATTCGCTACGCGGTCGGAAAAAATCGACCAGTTGGTGCCGAACTGGTAGGACATCACCACGCCCGACACCACACCCATGCCGAATGCCACGGCAAAAATCTTGACCCAGAATTTATAGACATCGCGGTAAAGGTCGTTGCCCGTTCTCAGCCAACGCCATTCCAACACCGCAAGAAAGCTCGCCAGTCCAATAGTGAAGGCAGGGAACACGATATGAAAACTAATCGTAAACGCGAATTGGATACGGGCGAGAAGGATGGGATCAAGTTCCATGATGTGCCTTTATTTATTCGTTGAAATTCCTAGTGGCACATAAGCAGGACACCAGCGAATGATGCCTGTCAGCAGCGGCACGATGCCAACCGCGCCCCAGATGTTACCGGTGACAACACCCCAGCCGATGATAGCAAGACCCGCAACAATACGAAGGGAGTGATCCGTTTTTCCAACATTACATTTCATAAAAATCTCCTTACGCTTGTGTTGTGTGTAATTCTGAGAACTGCTCAAAGGCTATCAGCGCATCAGCGGCATACATGGCAGAAGGTCCGCCTCCCATATAGACTCCCATGCCCAGCACCTCTTCAAATTCCTGCCTTGTCGCGCCAAGCTCTACAAGTGCCTTGACATGAAAGCCAATGCAGCCATCGCAGCGCGTGGCAATGCCGATGGCAAGTGCGATAAATTCCTTGGTTTTCTTATCCAGCGCACCATCTTTCGTGGCGGCTTGTGCCATCGCGGAAAACCCCTGCATGGTTTCGGGAATGTCTTTGCGCAGCACCTTCAGGCTGCCACTAATGCGTTTGGTGATGTCGGGGTAAGATTTTGTCATAAATGCCTCTTTGGGAGCTTGTAAAATGCCTATTGATTCTTTTAGCATATTCTAATATACTGTCAATATGAAAGAGAAAAACATGCAATCCAGTCTCGAAGTGATGCAACACAACGCTGCCAAGGCGGAGGCGATGCTTAAACTGCTCGCCAATGCTAAAAGGCTAATGATTCTTTGCCATCTGGTCAAAGGTGAGAAATCTGTTGGACAACTTGCTGATCTCGTTGACCTATCACACTCAGCACTTTCCCAGCACCTCGCTAAAATGCGCGACTTGAAGATAGTGGAATCCGATAAACAAGGGCAAATGGTGTATTACCGCATCAGCAACCACGAAGTGGAAGCTATTTTGTCCACGCTGTATCTAATTTACTGCAAGTAATAACAAAAAATTTAACCAATATGTTAGCAATAACTAAAATAAGAGGAGCAAGCCATGCCAATAAAAACCGTAGATTCTGCAACGCTTAAACGCTGGATGGATAGCGACGAAGCCGTGGTGGTGGATGTGCGCGAGCCAGCCGAACATGCTGCCGAAAAGATTCATGGTGCAACATTATTGCCGCTAGGCACAGTAAATAAAACTGCGCTGCCAGAATCAGGCGGTAAGAAGCTCGTCATCCATTGTCGTTCGGGCAAACGCAGTATGAATGCCTGCGAAAAACTGCTTGCCGAAGACCCCAACCTTGAAATCTATAACTTAGAAGGTGGTATTTCTGCATGGGGCGCGGCTGGGCACTCTGTTGCATCTTCGGGTAAATTCTTTCTGCCGCTAGATCGTCAGGTGCAACTCGCCATCGGCCTAATGCTAGTTACAGGCAGCGCGCTTGGATATATTTTTTCACCCGCATGGTTCCTGCTTACGGGTTTTATCGGAGCGGGCTTAATGGTTGCAGGATTGACAGGCTTTTGTGGCCTTGCAATGGTGATGGCAAGAATGCCTTGGAATCAAAGCGTCAGCGGCGCAACCTCGTGCTGTGTGAAATAACATGATAATTCTGGGCTACATACTGGCGATTGTAATGGGGCTGACACTGGGCTTGATCGGCGCAGGTGGTTCCATCCTGACCGTGCCAATACTGGTCTATTTGCTTGGTGTGAAGCCAATTGTCGCCACAGGTTATTCATTGCTGGTGGTAGGTAGTGCGGCACTCACAGGCGCAATTCGTTATTGGCGGGATGGTTTGGTGNNCAGCGGCGATGTTTGCTGCGCCTGCCATGCTGACCGTATTGGCCACCCGCACCTTCATCGTGCCAGCTATTCCTGACCCTATAGCTGGTATCCCTAAAGATATTTTTATCATGATGCTGTTTGCTGGCCTCATGATTCTGGTGGCAACATTCATGCTAAAGCCTGTAAAAATAGAGCCCAACCACTCCCATGCACTTGATACTCGTCGTATCATTAAACTAATCTCTGGCAGCGCGGGTGTTGGGTTGCTTACTGGAATGGTGGGAGCTGGCGGAGGCTTCCTGATTATCCCAACCTTGATTGCTTTATTTGGCTTGCCCGTAAAAGAGGCCATCGGCACGTCGCTCGCCGTGATTGCCGTTAATTCGCTGGTGGGATTCCAAGGCGATATTGGAGCGGGGATACCGCTAGACTGGCCTTTGCTTGGAACGTTCCTTGGCCTGACACTGCTAGGAATGTGGATCGGCACAACGCTTGCCAAACACATGGAAGGTGAAAAACTCAAAAAACTTTTTGGCGTGTTTACGTTGCTTGTCGGCCTTGCAGTGCTGGCTGAAGAACTACACACGCTGCTTAACCACTAACGAAGGGCAACACCATGAAAATAGAACATCTTTTTGACAAAGATACCGCCACATTCACCTATGTGGTCAGCGACACAAAAACCAGCAAATGCGCCATCATCGACTCGGTGCTGGATTACGATATGAACGCGGGAAAAACCACCACCGTGTCGGCAGATAAGGTGATCGCCTATGTGCTTGAAGAAAACCTATCGGTAGAATGGATTTTAGAAACCCACGCCCATGCCGATCACTTGACCGCTTCGCATTACCTGCGCGAAAAACTAGGTGGTAAAATCGCTATCGGCGAGCATATCAAGGAAGTGCTGACATTCTGGGTGCCGCTGTTTAACACCGCGCACGACACATCGCTCGATGGTTCGCAATTCGATCATCTGTTCAAGGACGGTGAAACATTTACCATAGGCTCTATCGAAGTGAAAGTGATGCACACCCCAGGTCATACACCAGCCTGCCTGACCTACCTAATAGAAGATGCTGCATTCGTCGGCGATACCATCTTCATGCCGTATGTCGGCACAGCGCGAACGGACTTTCCTGGTGGCAGTGCAAAAACACTTTATCAATCCATCCAGAAACTACTTGCATTGCCCGAATCCACCCGCATCTTCACCTGCCATGACTACCCGCCACAAGGCCAAAACGAGAGTTTCCTTTCGACAGTAGCCGATCAAAAGGCTAAGAACAGCATGGTGCATGATGGTGTGAGCGAAGCGGAATATGTCGCAGCTAGAAATGCTAAGGATGTTGGCAAGGCCGTGCCGCGCTTATTGCTGCCATCCATTCAGGTCAACCTTCGTGCTGGCGATCTCGGCAAGGCCGAAGCCAACGGCGTGCATTACATCAAGATTCCACTGAATAAGATGGGTTAATGCGGAAGATAAAACTCTTTGTGATCGCGTGTTTGACAAATATAAATAATTGGCTGAATATTTTGATACCGTATGTGATGAATACCCGCAGTGCGGAGTTGCAAAGATTTCAAAATTACGAAAGCCATAAGCTCTGTGTTGTATAAGCTTCATTTTTTTATGGAAACCCTCGGTAGCCTTAACAGTTCGAGTCCGTAGCGTGACCTTAAACTAAAAAGCTTAAATAATCTGTAAAACAGCCAATCTTATTGTTACTACTTTTTTTGAATTGACGGTAACGTGACAAAGGTGCATTTATAGACAAGCCCCCAATTATACCCCCAAGATTAAATGCTGCTTGTTTATAGTTATTTAGCTTGATTGTTAATTACCACGAGAATAAGACTTGTTGATTTATTTCAACACAACTAGGAGGATTTTAAGATGCAGATTTCAGAGATAACTTCTACTTTAGATCTATATAAATACTTACTTGCTATAATTACTAAATATAACTTAACGATCTATATATTTAACTACCCAATAAATTTAGAGTGGGTGTTTTATATAAGTGTACTTTTATTTGTGGTATCTAGGAAAAAAAACAATAACAACAAAGAGCTATCTAATAAACTTCTTAAATTATCTGGGCTAATTCCAGCCGCCTTTGTTTGTTTATGGATAATTCTTGGATATACAAGAATCTTACATAATTCTTTGATAGTTAATTATAATAAATATGCAGTGGGAATATATATATTCTTTGTTGCAGCTAGTATCGTTGTAAATATCGGTAATATTATTTCATTAACAGAATGGACAATAAAGCGTTACAAAAACAAGAGGGCATTAAAGGCAAGTTTAAGTGCAAGTTATTATTATCGTAAATAACATTTTATTCCTGGTGTAATAATCTAATCCATCAAATCTAGGCAAAATTAATGGGAGCTCTATAAACTTGATGTTGGGGTTCGGTTTGTTTGTATGAGTTCAGTCTGAGCTTAAGATTTTCTTAGAGAAATTCAGGTATTTAAAGAAATTAGAGATAGATAACTATTTCCTTGTTTATATTATTGTTTATAATCTACAACCTATTAAGGTTTCTAATGTTTATCCTATCAATTACATTACAGTTCCATTTATGAAAAGCACTATTATAGCTCCAAAGGAAACAGCTCCCAGTTTGACTGAAGTAAAAAGAGCACTTTTAACATTTGACAAAGTTTGTTTAATCTCTCCAGATGATACAGATTTAATGCCATCAAATTTACTACTCACAGCTATAGGTATGCCTCCATTTTTTAGTATGCCGGGTGGAGAAGTGCGACCTATAAATAGAATGCCTGGTTATGAGGATGATTTTTCTAAATTACTGGATGAATGCAAATTAGCTATTAAGCAAGGCTCATTAGAAGTAATTTCTACATATAACAAGCCAGAGACACAGCAAGGATTTATAGGTATGGTTCCAACTGGGGGATATCCTTTAAACCCCGAATTCTTATTATACGTATACAGGAATTTAGCAAGCAATCAGCAATTATTAACAGATGCTATAAATGATAATATGACTGACTTATTATCCAATAAAGATTTATTATGCAGTATAGCAAAGGGTGGCAGTGCTGATAAAGCATTTAATATAAATGGTAATGCTATTTCTGCTCTTCCAAATATAGATGCAGAACTTAGTGATGATAGCTTAAGAATCCCACTCACACAAATTGCAAGAGGAAGGATTGCTACAGCTATTAAAATTGCTGGATTTTGTGAGTCAAAAGAAATGGTACCGTTTTATACAAGCACTAGTTATGAAAGAATTATAAATAGATTGCTATCTCATGTGCATTATACTCTTGACCAAATTCCCGATGAAGATAGATTTTGGGAAAAAAGAAACCGTATACTTCGAGTATTGCACAATGAATATTTAGATCATCCAACTTTAGATGATATGCCAATAAAGGAAGTATTAAAATTGCGAACTAAAGTTTGGGAAAAACAGGCATTAGGAAAAGATAAATTCCAATCTACAATTATAGAATTAGCTATAGAAGCAAAAGCTAATGAAGATTTTGAAGGTATGTTTGTAACACAAATTAAAGAGTATAATAAATTAGCATGCGAGTTAGAATACGAAAGAGAAAAATTAAAACATAAACTAGGATTTAGTCTTACTGGCATGTTTTCAACCATTAAAACTGCTCATTTTACGGTAGGCTCATTCATTTCTCCTTTTTCTAATATGGAAACAACTTTGCTTTGTGCTATAGCGGGCATAGGATTAGTAGGAGGTATTATTGCACCTAATAGCATATCTATTGATGAAAAAGAGAAAAGCCTAAAAAACAGTAAAGGTTTTGCATTGTGTAGTGCATTTAACAATATGAAAACTTGATATGATTAACTACTATCTGCCTCCTTCCATAAAGCCATTGGTGTACCACCCTGGTGTACTAGTTGTAACCATCATGAAGTAAGTGGGCTTGTAATATATTGAAATATAATAACGGCATAATTAAAGAAATGGGGGGCTGGAAATAAGGTTTTATTTTTATATAACAATGTGTTATTAGTTGTATTTAAAAAGAAATTATAAAATGGCTAAAAAACTTGCAAAAAATGTGGTTCTTATTCAGTTAAAAATAACGGAATAAAACGTGGTAAGAAAAGTTATAAATGCAACTCATGTTTGTATCGTTGGGTTGATAGGCGAGGCAAAAAAACTAACTACAAGAACTACTATCGCGAATGGCTATTTTCTCGCCGCACTTTGACGGAAATAGCTGAGAAGTTGGAAGTATCCTACCCCAAATTAATCCAGGAATTTGATAAGATTGAAGTTGCTGAAGGAGTGCAATGTGTACCGCCTGCCAGACCTGCTAATCTTATTATTGATGCCACGTTTTTTGGTCGTGAGTATGGTTTTCTATGCTTCCACGATACCAACCGCATTATTTATTTTCATGAAATAAAAACTGAAACAATGGTAGATTTGCGCACTGCTTTATTTGCTATTCAAAAGGCTGGCTGGCGGTTTGCAAGTGTTACTATTGATGGTAAAAGAGGATATTTCCAAAATATA
>DITJ01000042.1 GCA_002422795.1 Alphaproteobacteria bacterium UBA6187
AAAAATTTGTGGGACAGTAGTGCCCTCAGGGAGAGGGAACTATACGGATACCTTGCCCTAACCCAAGTTAATCACCAAGATATCAATAAAAACTAATACACAACCTCCACCTCACGGTTAAACTCTTTTATAGCTTGCGCAGCTGGTGGCGGTAACTTGCCATTTGCCAGGTCGTTTATCAAGGCAAGATGCAGTGGGATAAGCTTATGCAGTGAATATTTATCCAGGATAGTTTGCCGCGCAGCATCCCGAAGATGCTGAAGTTTTTCCTGATTATCCAGCGCTTCGTGCAATCTTGCAGCTAATTGTTCTGGTGAGAAGAAATCCGTAAGCAGTGCATTTACGCCATCTTGCATAACTTCCCTTACAGGCGCAGTATCCGATGCAACAAGCAAACATCCGGCAGACATAGCTTCCATGGATGACCAGGAAAGTACAAACGGCACTGTAAAATAAATATGCACATCCGATACCTGCAACACCCTTAAATATTGCTCATATGGCAGGGTATTTATAAAATGCACACGGGATGCATCAAGGGTTAGTTCTTCTAATATCTGCTGCTTGAAGGTTTTTTTGCTTGCATTGCGCCCATAGCCGTTGCCGTCATTCCCCACAATTAACACATGGCAATCGGAGCGCTCTTTAACCAGCTTTTCAATGCCGCGCATTACAGTGGGGAAACCGCGATATGGCTCAAAATTACGGCATATATAGGTAACTATTTTTTCTTTTTCGGTAATCACCGTGCCATCTGGCAATTGAATAGGGCGTTTATTTGTGGATGGTTTTACAATATCAGTATCAATACCATCATGCAGTACGGAAATTTTATGGTGGAATTCCTTCGGGTGCTGCTTTAGCTGCCACCATGTGGGGGTAATGCCCCAATCGCACATTTCAAGATTTAGAAGGTTGGTGGAATTCTTAATGCGCACACTTGCCACATCATCAATATTTACAGGCTCATTTTTATCAAAATATACATCCGCGCCAAAAGCATGGTAATAAAATTCCATAAAACTAAGCAGTGGCACGTCCGGGTAAATTTCCTTAATGAATAAGGTGTCGCCCCAGCCAGGGTGCGCACATATAATATCAGGCGTGAATCCTTGTTCTTTCAATTTTCTGCAAACACGCCAAACTTCCTGACCCTGGCATATTGCCCGTTCAAATTCGATAAGATAGCGGTGTATCTCAGGCTGCGGAGACCTGGATACTTTATATTCAATCTTTTTTACACCGGGAATATCTTGCTTGCCTGGCTTGGTAATGAATAATACCTGGTTGTTTTTATCCGCCCCCATAACTTGCGCCAGATACTTATACTGGCTTGGCATGCTGGGGTGTATCAATAGAATTTTCATAAATTATGCTATTATAGATATTTACCCCTAATTCAGCCCCTTAGTGCATTGAATGGTTACTTTGCCATGACCACCTTTGCCCCAACTGCCGTTATTATTACTTTCTGTGCGGTGGCCAGTACAATTTCCGAAAGCATCCCTACTTATGCAATTATAACTTGTGCTATCTGCCTGACTACATCCACCACCACCAAAAGGCGTTGGAGTTACGCCATTTCCATTACGTGAGTTACAATAAGAAGCCGCCTGACCTGTGCTGCCATAAGCTGCACCGCCTGCCTGTACTGACGAGCAATCTTTACTTGGCGAACAATTACCATTGGAACTGATACCGTTTCCACCATCTTGTGCAAACGTTCTTGTAAATAAGTTATCATATATAGAAGTTCCACCGGCACCAACAACATTATCAGCTTTTCCAGAAGTGCCGCCTTTAGCTGTTGCATAAGTTATTGCACCAATAGAAACTTTACTATTCGCTCCATCAGCGCCTTTTGCTGTACCGCCACTTCCTACTACCACAGCTATTCTCTGAGCTGGGCTTAAGGTGGAATCAACTGCAAATGTACCAGCGATATAAGCTCCGGCACCTCCAGAACTATCCTTAATAGGACTGTCATTGCCGTAATGATTGTCCGCCCACACGCCAGCACCACCGCCGCCCCAAACCTGTACTGTAACCTCACTGCAATTTATAGGTACGGTATAGTTATAAGCTCCAGGATTTGTATAAGTCACCACGGAATCATCAGGCGGGGTAAACACGCACTGGTCAGCTTCAAAAGAATTAAGCGGCCGTAATTTATTAACAGCATCATCAACCGCGCTCACATCATCATAAACCCATACGTCTTTTTTATAAGATTCACTTAAGGCCGTACCTGAAGTTGCAGGCTCCGTATGTGCATTTGCATTTATAAAGTTTATATTTTTATCTTTCTTAATATTTGGTAGTGTTTGCAGCGGTGCATCGTTTACTTTATTTGCCACGGTAAAAGGAGCTTTATCATAACCTATTGCACACATTACACTCTGGTATAAATTACATGTTACGGTGCCATCTGGATTATTCACGAGTTGTCCTGGCACGCATGGCTTTTCAAGAGCAAATTGCACTTGATGCAATACGCCAGAAGTAACTTTGCCGGGAGTTACAGTTGGCGGGTTTGCCCGAAGACCCGCATCATCATCCAATGTCAGGGTTTTGCCGCGCAATCCTATGGTAATTTTTGGCGCAGTAAAGCTGCTATCTGCTGCCTCTGTAACTAATGGTTTTGGCATATATCCCGGCCTGTCAAAGGCAAAAACCTCATTTTCTTCGGTTACAGGGGTGCCTCCGCTATTATCGGTAGTTACATATATTATGGAAACCCTATTAGGCTGCTCGGCAGTTACTTTCGCACACCACTTTCTGCCGGAGCCGTTATTACTGCCATCAAGTGTGTTTTTACAATCAATATAGTTTGTAAGTTCGCTTCCTGTAGGCAAAGGATTTAATATAATGCTGGCAGCTTCATCCACCACACTTTTTCCGCCACATTCAACTATAGAAGTAGAGTTGGCCTCAGGACGGCATATTTTTGCTTTGATTTTAGGGGATTCAAATACTGAGTTAGGCAATTCTTCAAAAGTAGGTAAAGGTAATGAATTGCTAAACCAGGCATTATTGCTCCACATAGGAGGTATCGGCCCTATTTTTCTATCGATGCAACCTACTGGAGTTGTTACAACGTGGTTATACCATTCCTGTGCATCTTCTTCGTGTTTTTTGGGAATTTTTGTTTGATAGTGATATTTACCATCATCGGAATTATTTGCACATGTTTTGGTATGCGGATCTTTTGCGTCGCATGGGTCTTCATACGCGCATATTTGTGGCCTGCCTGTATTATTACTTATATAATCAGCGGCATTCTTTTCTGAATCTACCTGACCTGATTTAGCTGTTCTTACACAAAACCTTACACCAGCCATCCAGTCACATTTTCCTGTATCTATGGTTCTACGGTAAGTTGGTATATTCGCATTAAAAGCCCCGGCAATACCTTGAAGGTCGCTGCCAGGCTGATATAATACTTCTGCTCTTGGATATAGCCAGCCATCCCACCCTGTGCTGGATTCACAAATTCCACAATTTCCAAAACCACATCTTGTATGTGCTACGGGACTCCTTGATCCATCCGCTTGTGCCCTGCTACATTCAAACGCGGCATTTGCAGGCGACCCAATAAATATCCCTATAAAAAGGATAATACACAAAGATATATATCCAAGAAGAGATAACTTATTGTATAATAAAGCTAATCGTGCATTCATAATAACTAACCCTTAGTATAGCATTTTCATGGAAATGATGGAAGGGTTCAAGATGATAAACCTATGCAATAAATAATTTATCTCCCTCACTGTCCAAAGTTCCCCTTATTTCCTGCATACGCTGATAGAAAGCCGGCAACCAATCTTCATAGTTATCCCCTACCTTAGCAATCACTTCATCCATTATTCTAACAGTTTTATCACTTCCTGACAAGACATCCAATTCTTTCATGCCAGAAAGATCTAATGAAGCCACTATAGATGTATCGCCCTGACGCAGCATAAACTGCCGTTTATCCTTATTCATGGATGCAAGCATTATAAATTCATCTTTAGAAAGCCCCCATGATTCCTGGTATGCAACGCTGGATTCTTCGGCTTTGGTGTTAGGCAGGAATATCTGTGTGGCAACTTTCCTGGCAATTATCCTTGTAAGTTCACTTTTGCTTGCATTTCTTATATTTTCACTAGCAAAAATTACAATAACATTCTTTGCACGCATCCTTTCAAGCCAGTTTTCTATCATGGGGGTGAAAGTAACATTGTTTATCAGATTCCAGGCTTCATCGAGAACGATAACGGTAGGAGTGCCATCCAGCGCCATTTCAATGCGGTGCAGCAGGTAAGAAAGAATCGGCGGCAATGCGGCCTGGTCTTGCAGAACAAAACTCATTCCAAAACCGTACATTTTATTTGCAGAAAATGATGTGATATCATCCCCTTCATTGTCAAAAAGATGTGCATATGTCCCGGAGCCATACCAAGGGGCCATTCTTTTTTCCAAACTTATCATACCATGGCTTCCGAAAAAACCAGCTATTGCCGAAAAGCGCCTTTGCGGTTTAGGTAATGAATATATATAGTCAATTAAACTTGCAAGATGCTCCCTTTCCTCCGCAGAAGTCTGTATACCGCTTGCCTCTGCTACATATATTATCCACTGCTTAAGGAATGCCTTATTCCCCTTGGTATCTTCCATATTAAAAGGGTTAAATGCATATTCCGGGTTTTTTTCATGCGGTTTTATAATTGTATAATATCCGTTCATCGCCCTGATAAATACTTTTGAAGCGCGTAACTGGTCAAAAAAGAATAATTTCCCATTAAACTTACGTGATTCCGATACCAAAAAGTTCATTAAAACTGTTTTTCCTGCACCATATGGGCCTATTATAGTGGTATGGCCATGATCGCCTTTATGGAAGTTAAAGAAATATGGCGTGCCACTGGCTGTATGAAATGCTGTAACTGCGGGGCCCCAATAGTTGCCGGAGCGGTTGCCGGCAGGGAAGTTATAAAGCGAGGCCAATGTTCCCGCCCTTTTTGTATTTATAGAATTCCTGCGGGAAATATGTATAAAATTACCGGGAAGCTGCGCCCAGAAGCACTCTTCCATCCTTAAATCCCTTCTGGTTGCAACGATGCCAATTTTCTTCAGGGCATCGGTAGCTTCCGTAATATTACGCTCAAGCTGCTGTAAGTTATCATTTATTAAAAATATTGTAGTTTGGCTTTCCCCGAAATCTGTACTTGAACCAGTATCGCTATTTACCACGTCAGTAAGGCCGATGGCTTCGGCAAAATCTTCTGAACCGCTTACCTGAAGTATATAATGCTGTTTTGTGAATTCTTTTAATGCTTGGGAACAATTAATAAAATCAAGGGTTTGCGTTATTATGAACTCCTGCGGCAATTGCAGGAACTTATCCAGCGCCTCACCTGGAACTTCACGCGCTTCTTTTATAGTAAACATGGCGCCAAAATGCTTGCCGGTTCTACCCCGCACTTCCATAGTATTAAACCCGAAGGCTATCCCATGAGTTGCAAGATATTCCGATAAGTCCCGCACCGGCACGGGTATTGGCATTTCTGAGAGGTTGAGTATTTTGGCAAAAAACTTTAATTGTTGTGAATAAAATCCGTCTTTAGCCTCAACAACTGTTAAGCGGGCGGCGCCAAACGGTTTTAAGGTTTCAAGCATGCCATTTACTGCGGTAGTAAGTTCCGCGCAGGCTTTTTCCAGAAATTCTTCATGGCGTTTTTTAAGCACCGGAAAGAATATAGAACTTAAAATAGCTTTGGGATTAAAAATTCCGACCGATGTTCCGTCCCTTATAACAGAGATATATACTTCATTTACATATTTATTTTCCCAGTCATTTCTTTTCTTCCAGATTTTATTAAGGTCCATTGAAAAACCAATAGGAAAATCCCCACCAGGATCAAGGCTTTGCTTCCTTCTGATTGTATGGAACCATAAGGCAAAATCACTGTTTTTAATATTATCAAGAACCGCTTTCTTTAATATATCGCGTAAATCTACTTTTTCAGCGCCGATACGTTCGTTATAAAACCCGGTTATTTTTATAATCTGGATTAGTTCGCCATTTTTTGTGAGGATTGTATCCGCATTATAATGGCAGGCATAGGGAATGTAATCAGGAACCGGTGCTTCCAGTTTTATTTCAGCAACAAGGTTTTTCTTGTTTTTTTTTGAAAAAATTTTTTTAAACATACATTAACTTTAAATCAAAAACTATATTGCTGCAAGTTGTGTATCCACAATGATGGGTTTTTTCTTATAATTAATAAAAAAGGGAGCAATACTGCTCCCTTTTTGTCGTTCATAATAGTTTTACTAATTAAAGATTAGCCTTTACTACTGTTATGCTTCACAAGCCTGAGTACCATCTGGAGCCATTAAGCCAACTATTGCCTCTGCACCGAATATAGCACCAAGACCAATACCAAGCGCCAGTGCAGTACCCCAACTTATTTTACCAAGGAATAACGAGAAACCAAGGAATATTATTCCAAATGCGGCAACACCGCGGGCAACCGGCCCTTGAAGGGCGGCAACGATATTACATATAACATCTGAAATAGCTGCAGTTCCCGGAGTATCTCCCGAATCATCACCCGGAACAGGAACTATTGCCGATGCCAAATCAGGAAGCATAACTGCTACTACTGCAAACATAAAGCAAAGAGTAGTGTTCCATGCGCTGTTATTCAATTTTAAAGAATTGGTCATTGTTTATCTCCTAATTATTATTTAAATTATTAAATTTAGTAGGAATTTTTAATAAACCCGGTTATTTTTATAATCTGGATTAGTTCGCCATTTTTTGTGAGGATTGTATCTGCGTTATAATGGCAGGCATATGGAATGTAATCAGGAACCGGTGCTTCCAGTTTTATTTCAGAAACAAGGTTTTTCTTGTTTTTTTTTGAAAAATTCTTTTTAAACATATGTTAACTTTAAATCAAAAACTATGTTGCTGCAAGTTGTGTATACACAATGAGGGGTTTTTTCGTATAATTAATAAAAAAGGGAGCAATGCTGCTCCCTTTTTGTCGTTCATAATAGTTTATACTAATTAAAGATTAGCACTTACTACTCTTATGCTCCTGCTACACAAGCATCAGCGCCGCCAGCCATTAGGCCAACTATTGCCTCTGCACCGAATATGGCACCAAGACCAATACCAAGTGCCAGTGCAGTACCCCAACTTATTTTACCAAGGAATAATGAGAAACCAAGGAATATTATTCCAAATGCCGCAACACCGCGGGCAACCGGCCCTTGAAGGGCGCCAACTATACTACATATAACATCTGAAATAGCTCCAGTTCCTGACGTATCTCCTGAAACAGTACCTACTGCTGCTGCTGCTGCTAAATCAGGAAGCATAACTGCTACTACTGCAAGCATAAAGCAAAGAGTAGTGTTCCATGCGCTGTTATTCTGTTTTAAAGAATTGGTCATTGTTTATCTCCTAGTTATTATTAAAATTGTTAAATTTAGTAAGAATGTGTAAAATAGATTCTATAACTATATGAATTTTAATTTTTTAATCTAGATTCATGTAGAGTATTTATTTACATCTCCCCTCATAAATTTAATAGTACACGAGAAATATTAAAGTTTTATTACAAGAATGAAATAAATGAAATAAATTTTTAAAAAAACCTTTTATGTAAGAATTTCAATGCATCTAGAAGTGGTTTTTCATATAAACAGCATTTATTTTAATAAAAAAATGCTTTATAGTCGTAATATTAGATGGTTTTTACATAAGGAGATTAGATAAAAATTGGAAAAACAGCAATCAACTATACATTTTGGCAACAATTCCCTTCTACCGCAGCTTTTTGGCGAATATGACAAGCATCTTTCAAAAATCGAAGAAAAATTAAGTGTCATAACCTCGGCGCGTGGCAACGCTATATCTATTGTCGGCGAGGAAACAAATGTTAAATACGCTGAAAAAATATTAGAATCACTCTATAAAAAACTGGAAAAAGGTATGGAAATTAACATGAATGATGTTGAAGCTTCAATAAGAATGGCTGTACCTGATTTTCAGGAAGAGCCCCTAAATAATAGTAACGATACGCTTTTCGATGAGCAAATTGTAATCCAGACTTTAAAAAAACTTATTACCCCTTATTCAAACCATCAGAAAAAATATATCAAGGAATTATTTAAAAAGGATATGGTTTTTGCGGTTGGCCCTGCCGGAACTGGTAAAACCTACCTTGCTGTTGCTGTTGCTGTTTCCATGTTCCTTGATCACCGCTTTGAACGTATTGTGCTGGTGCGCCCTGCTGTTGAAGCTGGCGAGAAAATCGGCTTCCTGCCTGGAGATATGAAAGATAAAGTCGATCCTTACATGCAGCCTTTATATGATTCGCTCTATGATATGATTCCTGTAGAAAAGGTACAAAAACATATAGAAAACCGCATTATAGAAATAGCCCCGCTTGCCTTCATGCGTGGCCGCACACTGCGTAATGCCTTTATCATCCTTGATGAAGCCCAAAATACTACACCTACGCAAATGAAAATGTTTTTAACGCGTATGGGCGAAGGCTCCAAAATGGCTATCACCGGGGATTTAACGCAAATTGACTTGCCAGGCAACGTACAATCTGGTCTTGATGATGCTATTAAAAGGCTGGAAAAAATTGAAGAAATAAGTTTCATCACCTTTAATAATGCCGATATAGTACGGCACTCACTTGTTTCAAAGATTGTAAATGCTTATGATGTTAAGAAGTAGGGATTAGGGATTAGGGGCTGGGGATTATGACTTATATTAAAAAAAGAAATGATTAATATGAACACCCAAATCCCAAATCCCAAATCCCCATCCCCCAAGCTCATCACTTTCGAAGGCGGGGAAGGCGCAGGGAAATCTACGCAGGTAAGATTATTATCTGAGGCGCTTAACAATGCAGGCATTAAAACAGTTACAACACGCGAGCCTGGCGGCACAGAAGGCGCCGAGGCAATCAGGAACTTACTTGTTAATGGTGATATTTCAAAATGGGATGCGCCAACTGAATTGCTACTACATTTAGCTGCAAGACGTGACCATATAAACAAATTCATAAAACCCTCTCTTGATAATGGAGAATGTGTGATTTCTGACCGCTTTACAGATTCCACCATCGCTTACCAGGCTTATGGGCATGGGCTTGGCACTGAATTTGTACAGCAAATGTGCAATCTTGTTATTGGCAATTTTTATCCTGATTTAACCATAATCCTTGATATGCCGATTGAACTTGGCATAAAACGTGCTAACAAGCGCGGCGGAGCAGAAAACCGATACGAAAAAATGGGTAGCGGTTTCCATGCAAGAGTAAATGAGGGATTCCTAAAAATAGCCAGAACAAATCCGCAAAGATGTGTGGTAATTAATGCAGATTCTGATATAGAATCCGTCCACTCTAATATAATTGATGAAGTTGAAAGAAGGCTTGGGATTAAATTAGGTATCAGGCAATAGGTACAGGCAGGCAGGTAAGTTTTACTGCACTTCCATTTCCTAACACCCATTACCTAATACCCGCCACCTATCTTTTAAATGCACCCGTAGCTCAGCTGGATAGAGCGTCGGATTCCGAATCCGAAGGCCGTACGTTCGAATCGTATCGGGTGCACCAGTTTCCAGGGTTTTGCTCATTCCTAAAAGGGCACTGGCGGGGCACTTTCAAATAACTAACCACAACAAAGAAATTGCCACCCTATATTATAAAACTCTCTATCCCCTGATATTGTTCCATTTTTAACCATATCTTTTATAAAAACAATTCTTATTGCCCCTTAAGTGCCCCTTGTTCCCACGCATTCATATTATTATCATTATATAATAGACGGTTATTATAAATAATAATTGGATTATTAATCTCATTGCTATTTATTGTGCTTTGTTGTAGCTTGTCGTTACCAGTTAATTATAAGGGTATAAACAAGTGGCAAATATTGAAAAACGCCAAACCAGCGAAGGCATAAGTTACAGGGTAAAAGTAAGGTTAAAAGGCTTCCCTTCCCAAACTGCAACCTTTGAACGCCTTACTGATGCCAAGAAGTGGGCGCAAAATACAGAATCCGCTATTCGTGAGGGAAGATACTTTAAAACCAGCGAGGCAAGAAAACATACCCTGGAAGAGTTAATTGACCGTTATATAAATAATGTATTGCCACAAAAGCCCAAAAGCATTGCCTCACAGAAACCCCAACTTGAATGGTGGAAAGAGCAGTTAGGCGCTTATACGCTGGCTGACATAACCCCAGCCCTTATTGTAGAACAAAGGGACAAGCTCTTTAACACCCCTAAAACCAATAATGAGCCAAGGTGCGCCGCCACAGTAAACCGCTTTCTTGCTGCTATTAGCCATGCTTTTTCCGTTGCCTGTAATGAATGGGGATGGATAGAAAACAGCCCCATTAGCAAAGTTTCAAAGCTAAAAGAACCCAGGGGCAGGGTTCGCTTCCTTTCCGATGAAGAACGTAAAACACTCCTGAATGCTTGCGGCAAATCCAAGCACCCATATCTTAATACTATTGTAATTATGGCTTTATCAACAGGTATGCGACAGGGGGAAATACTTAATCTAACCTGGGATTGTGTAGACCTGCAAAAAAAGAAGATTACCTTGCACGATACCAAAAATGGCGAACGCCGTGTTGTGCATATTGCCGGGCATGTTGAAACATTATTAAGAGCCATTAATAGAACCCGGAATATTAATACTAACTTGCTATTCCCAGCTGATAAGCCGCAAAAAGGCAAGCCAGGCCAGAAGCCAGTATATAAGCCTATGCACTTTCGCAAATCCTGGGAAAAGATACTGCTGGATTGTAAAATAGAAGATTTTCACTTCCACGACCTGCGCCACAGTGCAGCCAGCTACCTTGCCATGAATGGCGCAAGCCTTGCCGAAATTGCCGAGGTGCTGGGGCATAAAACATTGCAGATGGTGAAGAGATATGCCCACTTATCAGAGGCGCATACTGCCGGGGTAGTTGAGAGAATGAATCAAAAGATATTTGGATAAAATATGCAATATAGTATTGAAGATGTTCGCATTGTAGATAAAGAGATATACAGGGATTTCTTTAAGCGCCCGCAAGTGTGGTTAAGGTCTGCTATTTATGTTTGCAGCGGCTTGGTTGAAAACCTCCCTAGTGAAGATGATTGGGATTACCATGAATTAAAAAGTATATTTTCCTCTAAAATTCCTGAGGTTGAGAGGCTTGATTTTATAAATAATACAGTATTCTCTAGCGACTATTCCCGCACGTTTCCATTTGGGGAAGATACAGGCATAAATTACACAGAACATGGTAGAAAAATATATATTGGCATGGTTGAGCCACTAAAATTTGTTGAGTGGCTACTTGGTCGCACAAACAATCTTTCCGAGGAACTGAAAAGAATTTATTTTGAAGAAAAAGATAAGACCGCTATAACTAAATATTTAATTGGCTATACCTCACCATATATAGAATTAATGCAGCAAGCTATAGTTACACATAGCCTTTCAAAATCTAATCAAGGCAAAGTAGAGTATCTTAAAGAATGGTTTCTTAACAAGGCATCTGCTGATTTGCCAATATCAGAAAATATGGCAAAAATGATGGCTACTATGATTCGATTGCCTGAATCCCAGAAAGGCGGCCTCAAAAAAGTAACTAAAAACTATTCAGACCCTTTTTAAAGGGTTAAACCGTTTACCCCTTTACGCCTTAACCCTTCGCGTATTTTTAAATCATTCAAACTTCAATATTAAGATACGAAACTGTGCAATACTGTACCGTTTTTAATTTTATTACGGAGTTAAAAAATGTTAGAAAATACCACCCCACCAAAATTAATCCCCGTCACCAAGTGGCATGAACACCATCAATACCCACCAATTGGCGGCTTGCGCCACCTTATCTTTCATGCAGATACAAACGGCTTTAAGTCCTGCATAAAGCGCATAGGAAGGCGGGTGCTTATTGATGAAGTGGCTTTCTTTGCCTGGATTGAATTACAAAATAAACAGGCATAAGCAATCATGGTTAATATACCGCATATTGCCGCGCCATATCGCCGCCCTCTAAATATAAGGGGGCGGTAATGGGCAAAAGGATTTACTACTTAAATTATATTAAGTATTGGTGGGCATATGACATTGATGAAATATGCCAGCTATACAAAAAATATAACCTGCACCCGCAAACGGTGCGCCAGTGGATTAAAAACGGCCTGCCAACCATGAAAGGCAAGCCAGCCTTAATATATGGCAACGACCTGATAAAGTTCCTTGGCAAAATGAATAAATCCAATAAGTGCCAGACAGAGTTTCACCAAATGTTCTGCATGAAGTGCAAGGAGGGTACAGACCCTTATAGAAAGCAAGTTCAGCTTGAGCTTAAAAATGGGTTTGTGAAAGCAAAGGCGCATTGCCGGAACTGCAAGAACATCATGTATAAAAGTTATAAACTGGATGATTTCCAGAAAATGAAAACGCATTTCCATGTGGTTGATGTTTTGGAATTATATGATTGTGCACATACCACCGTAAAGACTCACTTTCCAGCATCAATAAATATACACGCAAATGAGTCTGGACAAAGGGAGCTATTTTAATATGAATGGCCTGTTTTTTCTAAAAACTTGAAGGGGGGCACTTCCAAAGTAAAAAGGCAAGTGAGCGGGGAACCGGGGAGGGAACCATCTTTTTTAACGAAGTATAAAAAACAGCAGGCTGAATATGATAAGTCGCAAAAGTATTGCAAGCTCAGCATATGATTATGAACAAGCCACCATAAAGACTGCCTTTCCAGCACTTGAAAAATATACGCAAACAAACCAGCCCAAAGGGAGCTTTTTAATATGAAAAGGGAAAACCGCGACCTAAACAACCCCGCCAACGAAAAGGCAAAATATACATACAGGATTCATAAAAAGCGGGTTGGTAGAAAGGACTTTAAAACCATAATTGCAGACCTGAAACATATACGTGATTATGAAATATTTACTGGATTCAAAGACTTCATTAGCTTCAATGATAATGTGGCAGATAAATATATTAATGACATGTTCAGCCGTGAATTATCACTTTCCTACATATCGGATAATTTAAGGGCATTGCGGGAGTTCCTAAGCTGGCTAGAGAGGCAGCGCGGCTTCAAGAAAATCAATTATAATCATATAGAATACCTGAATATAACTGACAACCAAAGGGCAACCGCCAAGGCTGGGGAATACAAGAAAGCATATAAATATGAGCATATTATTAAAGCCATTCGCTTAATGCCGGAGGCAACAATAATCCAGAGGCGCAATAAAGCAATAATATCGCTGCAAGCCCTGTGTGGCCTGCGTATTTCCGAGCTTAGAACCGTGAAAATAAAGAACCTGANNGACAAAAGATATGATAGTTAAATATGCCAAAACCAGGCAGGCGGATTTTATGCCATTGCCGCAGGATATAAAAAATAATGTAATGACCTGGCTGAATTACCTGACAAGCATTGGTTTTACTGCCAAAGACCCGCTATTTCCACAATTTGCCAGCCAGTTTAACCAGAGTAACCTTCTGGAAAACACCATCACCCATACAGAAATAAAATCTAATACCACTATCCGGGGAATATTTGAAAACACCTTCATGACTGCTGGCTATGAGTACCTGCGCCCCCACTCATTCCGGCATACTATGATAAGATTTGCCGAAAAACAAAGCCCTGAATTCCTAAACGCAGTCCGGCAATCACTGGGGCATAGTTCTATTGATGTTTCTTTTAACAGCTATGGGCAGCTATCGGAGGGGGAGCAGAGGGCAAGGATTGCAGGGTTTGAGCATGATTTCGATAATTGAGTAATAAGTTAATTTACGAGCCTTTATATTCCTTAATATATTCCTGCAATGGACATAGATAAAGCAATGGTAATTATAAAAAAAATATTGCAGAATAGTTAAAAAATATCGTATGCGATTCCATCATGGCTATTACCTTCTTAAAAAAGCAACATTACCAAGAAGATGTTTCAAGATTTGTTATAAAATTTGATGGTGACAATGAAATTGACGCGGAAACTCTATCTACCGTCCTTAGTAATGTTGCCGAAATAATAAAAGGTATTACGGCTGAAATAGAACCCGAAGCTTATGCAAGACTAACAATTACATCTACTAAAGAAGGATGTTTTGAGGTCGATTTAGCCACAATAATAAGTTATTTACCAACTTTATTTGGGGCTACTGTTGCGACAGGTGGATTACTAACTATTGCTTCTTTATGTACTAGAACTTTTAAAGATATTCTGGATATTAAAAAACATTTGAAAGGTGAAAAGCCAGAAAAAGTAGAAAAGAAAGGGGACATTACTGAAATTAAGAATTATGAAGGTGCTGAACTTTTAATAAATTCTAAAAACTCACGTGCTGATATATATTTCCAAAATCCAAAATTTGATAATTGTACTGTAAATATATTCAATACTTTAGATAGCGACACAAAAAGAACAGATTTTCATCTTATTCAACAGGGTGAAAAACAACTTACTATTAAAAAAGAGGAATATAGCAGGATGGCTGTTTCAGTTATGCAAGAAGAAATCAATCAAATCATTACTATCCAAGAAAAAACTGAAGCTAATGTCTTTGTTAAAAAACCAGATTTTAGGGGAACTTCAAAGTGGGAATTAATGTTTTTAGGAAAACCCATAAAAGCAGAAATTAAAGATAAAGATTGGTTGAAAAAAGTCCATGCTGGCGAAATAAGTGGTTTTGGAGCAAAGGTAACAGTTCCAGTAAGTATGTTAATAGAATATGATGTTGACGGAAATAATGACCCTATTGCAAATACTCATAAATATACAGTGTTAAAAGTAACCGGGAATATTATACTTCCCTCTGAAAACAAAGACTTTTTTAAATAAATCCCTTCTTTACTACCGAGAATTTAGATATATTGCCACAATAACTAAAATGCACTAAAAATAATTCCAGCAACATAGGCAAATAAAATGGCACAATATACCGCGCCGCTTATTAGCCAGAAGAAAAAGAAAAAATAAAGGAGGTGGGCGCATGAGTGTTACAATTCCCAATCCAACACCCTTATTTCATATTACATCTATTAATAATCTAAGTAAGATTTTAGAATCTGGAGCACTGCTATCTAAGAGCTTGCTAGATGCAGAGATGCGGCAATATTGTAATATTGCCCACTCACACATACAACAACGCCGCAATAATATAGCAATTCCTATAAATAAAGGTGGCAAACTACCTGATTATGTACCATTCTCATTTGCTCCAAGGTCACCTATGTTAGATTCCATAAGACGGGGAAATGTTGCAAGTTGTCAAGAGCCACAAGAAAATATTCTGCATTTAGTTGTTTATGCACAAGCCATTGATAAAGAGTCCCTTAATTATGTTTTTACAACTGGCCATGCTATAATGCAACCATTAGAATTCTTTGATTCTTTGGAGAGTATTAATAAAGTAGATTGGGAAATACTTTTAGAACCGCCTTTATTAGGTGGCTATGCTAAATATTGGAATAACAAAGAAAACCCTTTAAAGCCAAAATGGATTGATAGAGCCAGAATACGACAGGCAGAATTTCTTGTTCACGAAAAACTTTCATGGCATTTAATAGCAAGTGTTGCTACAATGACAGAAGATAAGGCAATAGAAGTGCGAGCCATGTTAGAAAAATTTGATCAGATACAGCCTGTAAGAGTTATGCGTAATTGGTATTATTAGTATGGGTATTATTGTAAAAAAAGGTGATTTGTTAAAAGAACAAACGGATGCCATAATAAACACTGTTAATTGTGTTGGAGTTATGGGGAAAGGCATTGCTTTGCAATTTAAACAAAAATGGCCGGAAAATTTTAAGGCGTATGAAAAAGCCTGTAAGGAAAAAAAAATTCGTCCAGGAAAAGTTTTTGTACATGAATTAGGCAAATTAGCAGGGAAGCCTTATTATATAATTAATTTTCCTACTAAAGACCATTGGCGTGGTAAATCTGAATTATCATTTATTGAAAGTGGCTTAAAAGATTTAATAGAATATATAAAACATCATGATATTCGTTCTATATCCATTCCTCCATTAGGTTGTGGCAATGGTGGGTTGCAATGGAGCGAAGTTAGAACTTTGATTAATAATAGTTTTCGCTCTCTGGACAATCAAATAGATGTACACCTTTTTGAGCCAGATGGGGCGCCTAGTGCTAAAAGTATGGTTACTAATACTACAAAGCCAGCAATGACCGTAGGACGCTCTATATTAATAAAGCTACTCTCAATATACAGGGAAATGGAATATTCCCTTAGTAAAATTGAGATACAGAAGCTTTGCTATTTTGCACAAGAGTCAGGGCAACTGCTAAATCTAAATTACAAAAAGCATCAATTTGGCCCTTATGCAGATAATTTAAGGCATGTACTTAATGCTATAAACGGTCATTATATTACTGGTGTTGGCGACCATGACACTTCAGAAGCAAATATTTCACTTGTTCCAAAAGCTATTGGTGAAGCAGAAGAATTTCTTTCTAATCATAAAGACTCAATAGAGCGCCTTAAAAGAGTTGCTACATTAATTGAAGGGTTTGAAACTCCATATGGAATGGAGCTGCTGGCTACAGTTCATTGGGCTGCCACACGTGATGTTAAACATTTAAATGCTGATAATGTAATAAAAGCCGTGCATAATTGGGAGCCTTCACAGCCACTATGGAATAAACGCAAGCAATCACTTATGCAACAAAGTCATATAAAGATTGCCTTGGAGAGGTTACAGCAAGAAGGATGGGTTTAAAAATTAAACTTCAAATTAATTAAGATATTTTTTCCAATACTTTGTTTGATATTAAGGAGGCGTTGGTCTCCAAAACCTCTGTAAGGTTAGAAGTTTTAATATTATTTATACGAATTTTATAATCTTCAATTGCTGCAGTTATATTGGATAATATCAATTGAAATTTATTAAAGTTTATAGTTGCCTGATTGGGCTGCACAATTCTTGTTGCAAATATATGCTTACCATGCTCTCCATTATCTCCTGATTGCGTATTATTTAGATTAAATTTCTTTCCATCAAGTTGTATTTGAAGTAACTCAGCATCAAAAAAATCTTCTATTTTTGAGTCTCTTCCGCCTAATTTTGGTGTGGGAACTATATAGAGATTTTCTTTAACCCAATAAAATGGCATATCGCCAGAAACTGATGAAGTTACATTTTGTTGTTTATCTTTTTTCCTATAACTCTTACTAGGAGAATTTAATTGATTAAGATATGAATATATTGGAGCGGCGCCACTATCATTATCTATTAATATAATAACTGGGTGCTGCTGTGGTTTGTAACGAAAATTAGTTTCTTTTTCATAAAATTCTATAAAGTTCTTTAGAGAGGATGATCCTTCATGCAGGCGCATTACTTTATTGACGCGGATCGTGTGCCTAAAAAAATTGACTTTGCCCGGAGGATTATAGACTTTTCCTTTCGATAATTGCTTTATCGCACACTTAAGATATATAATATCTGTCTTGCCTTCACACATAATAAGGGGGGCTTCCGCTGCAACAAAATATTTATAAAACAGAAATTTTGAATATAGCTCATCTGAGCTACTTAACCTTTCTCTTTTATGTTCTGACTTATCTTTTTTGCTATTCTTCTTAGCCTCTTCTGTATTTAAATTTGTGAACTCCCCTCGCTTTATATAGTGAATATGACTTAAAATACCTTCAAGCTGATTTATTGTACCTTTCATTTTGCTTTCTGGAAGAAAAAATTCTCCTTTAGTAAAAAGAGAATGGCACATTGCGCGGGCATAACGATAATACTCTGTTCTTATGTTTACTCCCTCATTCACAACCAATCCGGTAACAGTTTGACGAGATTCCTGGTATTGCATCCTTGTTTTAGAATGTTTTATCATAAATCCAGATGCAGTTATTACTTCTTCTAATTCAGATAAAATTTTCCACTCGCAAGATTCGTTGCTTACTGTTATAGCAAGCTCCTTAGGAAAGTTTTTTTGATTTGTAGACAAGGTAATATCATCCGCGTAGCGTGAATACGTACATTTATATTTACGCGCTAATTGTGCTAAACGCACATCCAGAACATGAGTTATTAGATTTGATATTACAGGTGAACAAGGACTTCCCTGGGGTAGTTCATTATCATGGCAAGCAATTTGAGCAAGAATGGTTGCAATTGTGGTATTCAATAAGAAATCATTATTCTTAATGAAAAAGCCTCTAATTCTACCAAAATTAAATGATTGAAAGTAATTTTCTAAATCAAAATTAAGAACGTAACGTTTATTTTTATGACAATTAGCATTTGTTCCAATCGAATGTTTTTCTTTAAATCCGTGAGAAAGGGATTTTAGTTTCTTTCTTGGATTTATATGCTGCTTTTTAGAAAAAATTTCTTCTTCACACTTTTTTAGAATGTTAGTAAGCTTTCTTTGTAAGAGTTTTAATTCCGGGGCGGGTGCTTTTATCTGTCTAATGCCTCCAGATTTCTTTGGAATATTAAATATTGTATATTTCGTTTCATTTGGAATCTTATAAAGAATATAGGTTAACCCTTTTAGTGAGCCACCAAAAATATCCTTAGATACCAAATCATCTGCTGTTCGACAATTTTTAAGATTCTCCAAATCTGACATGCTGGCACCAATCTAAGGAAATAGGCTTATGGACACTCTTATGCGATAGGTGCGCATGTACAACAACACACAAGGATTTTCAGGGTAAAGCAGCGCCCCTTACAATTTTTACATATATTGCGAAACACAATAACAAATCTGTCCATAAGCGTATAAAAAGATATATAGAACATTCCGCAGAAGTAAATCAATCTTTCATGGCATGAACAAGTTTGATTATATCTGTTTAGCAATAAGATAAGTTGCCAATCGTAATAAGTGTGTATTTTCGCGTATAGGAGATGGATATTAAAATTTAAGGTTTGGGGCACTAGCGGGGCACTCAATCACAAAAACCAGCAAATCCTGACAAATCGCTACAATTAATCCAACAAGATAATCTATTGTTTTAATTGTTATATTTTGTTATGGTGATTTGTGATTAATTGTAAAAACCCGATTCCGAATCCGAAGGCCGTACGTTCGAATCGTATCGGGTGCACCAGTTTTTTAAAAATCAACAGCTTATACCTAGGAAATAGCGGTGATACACACAAGTGGTGCAACGCTATGTATAATCCTTCTTATTTAATGTTATCCAGGCATAACCTTTACTACTTCCGCTACCTGCTGTACCTATTAATATTATTTTGCTGCTTCAACATATGCTGGAAACATACGCTGGCTAACTATTAGCAAACCAAGAAAGAACCCTTCTTAAATTGATGTACCAGAAATATTCTGCCTATCTGCATATTTCACATCCACTGTTTAAGCAATAGCTGGCTATTCATCCATGCAACAGGGCCACCTCATAAATTTCATAACAAGCTCCTAAAAAAAGGAAGATGGGCCTAGCCTACTCCCCCCTTGAGGGGGAGTCAGACAATCATTCTTTCTTTTCAATATATTGCGATCAAAATCGTAACAATAATTTATGAGGTGGCCCTGTTTAATAGATGAATCTACCATGAGAGGATGCCGGATAGCTTCTGATGATGTTGTTGTTTGTCATTGCGATGAGGTGAACTTAGTGAGTCCGATGAAACAATCCATCTTTCTTTATCGCTCTTCGCAATGACATGGGGCGAAGCGGTCATTATAAAGCTGAATAATCAAGTTATCAAATCCCTCCAAAAACAGCAGATATCTTATTTTGTAGGGTTTCCATATTAAATGGCTTGATTATATAGTTATTAACGCCCGCCTGTTTAGCCTTGATAAGCTGTTCCGGCTTATTTTCTCCAGTAACCATTATAAATGGGATTGATTTTATATTTGGATTATCTGAAGATCGAATTTCCTTCACAAGCTCCAACCCACCCATTACTTCCATATTCCAATCAGATATAACCAAATTATATTTCTTTTTGGATATTTTTGTTAACGCTGTACTGCCATCTTCCGCCTCTTCTATATTATTAAACCCAATTTTTGTAAGTAGGTTTACCAATATCTTTCGCATAGTTGTAAAATCATCAACTACCAATATCAACATGTTATTATCTATTGTCATAATCATCCTTGGTATAATTTTACTTAAATTTATTATACCAAAGGAAACTTAATATTGTGTTAATGCTGGAAATATACAGGATATATAAAAAAGGCTCCCGCAGCGGGAGCCTTTTTGCATATTTTTAACTAATCTCAATTCTCCGCCAAAGTCCTAACCAGCAGGTTAATAGCATTCTGATGCATAGGGTTCTTAATTTTCATGAAATTGCGCGATACTTCTATGCACATACGTTGATGCTGCGAAGGCAATGCTTCGTGCCCATCCTCAACATTATCAAAGAAGAAGGAAACTGTTTTTCCTAAAGCCTTTGCAATCGCCATAAGGCGTCCGGCAGAGATACGGTTTGTACCTTTTTCATATTTTTGTAATTGCTGGTGCGTTACACCTATTTTTTCAGCAAGCTGCTGGCGTGATAGCCCCATAGAAATACGCAGCTCATGAATCTTTGTGCCGATAATATTATCAACTTTTTCAGTAAATTCATTTTTCCTAGCCATATTGTATGTCCTTATTTAATTTTAATTACTCTTTTAGGGTAGTTATGTTCCCTATAAGTAATAATTATCATGGAGCAGAGTTCGCGTGCCATTTACGTGACACAATCAAGTAATACACCTAAACCATGGGTTTATCAAGAGTAAATTACTTTATATGTTGTATTTTACCCTAAAAGTTGCAACTTGTATATATAAGAACTGAAATTCCATTAAGATTGATACATTGTGTTGCAATTATCACATTTATATTAATCTGAATTTGCAAGTTTATCAGACAACCTGCAATGGGTTTCTACTTACAGGATAAATTATCACCCTTTAGATCGTAACAGACAAGCATCCCCATATGAGTAAAAACGGTATTTATTGGCAATAGCATGTTTATATGCTTCTTGCATCCTCTCTAGTCCAGCGAAGGCAGATACAAGCATAAACAAAGTCGATTCAGGTAAATGAAAATTTGTTATAAGCACATCCACTGCTTTAAATTTATATCCTGGGATAATAAAAATATCCGTGTCCTTTGCGAATGGATGTACAATTCCGTTTTCATCCGTAGCTGATTCAAGCAATCTGAGCGAAGTAGTTCCAACCGCAATCACTCTATTGCCATTTCTTTTAGCAAGATTAATGGCATTAGCTGTTTTTTGTGTAACAATTCCATATTCAGAATGCATTTTGTGATCTTCTGTATTTTCAACCTTCATCGGCAGAAATGTTCCGGCGCCAACATGAAGGGTTACAAACTCACGTATGCAGCCAGTATTTTCAATGTTTCTTAATAACTTATCTGTAAAATGCAAACCGGCAGTTGGCGCGGCAACCGCACCTTTATTTTTTGCATAGATTGTCTGATAATCATCAAAATCACTTTCCTCTGGCTTTTTACCAGCTCTTTCAATATAAGGCGGTAATGGCGGCACACCGTATTTATCAAGCAATAAAAACAACTCTTCACCGCTTGCATTAAATTCTAAAGTAACTTCACCTTCATTCTTTGTAAGAATCTTTGCATAAAAATCATCAGCAACTTTAAAAACATCCCCGGCAATAAGTTTTTTGGCGGGTTTTGCAAAGACATTCCAGATTGCTCCTTGCACATGCTTATGAAGCGTGATTTGCACGCTTGGAGATGAAACAATTATGGAATTAGCATTCTTTCCAGCTAGATCTTCACAATGATTCGCCAGAAATTCATCTGCCATCCCAGCTTCATAAAGTTTAGGTGCATCTCCTTCACTCCCTATTACCTTATCCCAGCCCCTTACCCTTCGCCCAAAAAGACGTGCAGCTATAACTTTTGTATCATTAAATACAATTACATCACCGGGATTTAAAAAAGATGGTATATCTGAAACAGATAAATCTTCTAAGGAATCAGAAATTAAAAGGAGCTTGGCGGAATCGCGAGGTTTCGCTGGAGATGTAGCAATTAATTCACGCGGAAGTTCAAAATTGAATTGGCTGACAAGCATTTTTCTAGGGGAGTGTAGGGGTGGATGGTGTTAGAGTGTAAGCAGAAGAAAGACCTCTGCATAACGGTATTTTTTGGTGATTTCGTCGTTACGTCCGTCCTCAAATCCTCATGTACGTCTATGTACTTACGGTTCTGCGGGTGGGCATTCCTAGAACTCACTCAAAAATCCTCATTCTGCAGAGGTCTTGAAGATTAATTAGTAATATAAACAAAGATTTAAAAATCTTAAGCTTACACTCTAACACTCATCTTACACTTACACTCTTTAATTATTCTTTTGCGTCTGCAGCAACACGTAGGGTCACGATTTTATCAGGGCTTTCAACGGTACCGTTTCTCTTACCATCCCCCTTCTTTATCTTATTTACAAACTCCATGCCTTCAACAACTTTTCCCCAAACTGTATATTTACCATCAAGGAAATGGGAATTTTCCAACACAATGAAAAACTGGCTGTTTGCACTGTTTGGTTCAGAAGAACGCGCCATTGAAAGCACACCTTTATCATGCGGGACACCAGAGAATTCAGCCCCTAAATCAGGCTTACTAGAACCTCCCATACCAGTACCGGTAGGATCACCTGTTTGAGCCATAAATCCATCAATCACACGGTGGAATACAATACCATCATAAAACTTCTCACGAGCAAGTTCTTTAATACGCGCAACATGCTTAGGTGCAACACTCGGCATTAAATCAATAACAACACGGCCATCTTTTAATTGTAAATATAACCTATTTTCAAGGTCAACTGCTTTATTATCTGTTTTAGACATTTTCTGGTTCTCACTTGATTTTGAAGCAGCTGTTGCTGCCGGTTCATTTGCTTTAGCCGTCATAGAAAATAATACTATTACCGCAGCTATAAAAAACTTAAATTGCTTCATTGGTACCTCCATTACAAACTCAGGATAATAAAAAAACTGGAAACCCGCTAGATTAAAATATAAATATTTTAACCTAGCAGATATTCCAGTTTTTGAAATTAAGCAGCCTGTGATTCTGATTCGTTTTCAGCAGTAAATATAAATCCTGAATCTTTACCTTTTTCAGATACATCCCTATCAACAAATTCAATAATCGCCATAGGTGCATTATCACCATAACGGTAGCCGGCTTTAATTATACGCAAATAGCCACCTGGCCTGCCTTCATATCTTTTACCAACAACATCAAAAAGCTTCTTTACAATTTCCTGGTCATAAAGGAATGCAGCAGCCTGACGGCGCGCAGCAAGATCACCTTTTTTAGCTAACGTAATAAGCTTCTCTACTACCGGGCGCAAATCTTTTGCTTTAGGCAAAGTAGTTTTAATCTGCTCGTGTTTTATAAGGTTTGCAGCTAAATTAGCAAACAATGCACGTCTGTGTGCTTTTGTTCTGTTCAGCTTACGACCGCTCATACCGTGACGCATATTCTATACTCCCAAATTCCTTCAACTACAAATTTAAGATTTTAGATTGTAGATTTAAGATTTGATAATTAAATCAGCAATCTTAAATCCTAAATCTTAAATCCCTAGAATGGCTCTTCAAGCCTTTTAGATAAATCCTCTATATTCTCAGGTGGCCATCCATCAACTTCCATGCCGAACCTTAACCCCATACTTGCAAGCACTTCCTTAATTTCATTTAAGGATTTACGTCCAAAGTTAGGTGTTTTCAACATTTCCGCTTCTGTTTTGCGTACCAGATCACCAATATAGACGATATTATCGTTTTTAAGACAATTTTGTGAACGAACAGATAGCTCAAGCTCATCAACTTTTCTAAGAAGGTTGCGGTCAAACTTAAGAATCTCTTCTTCCTGCTCTTTCTCTTCCTGAACTTCCTCAAAACTAATAAATGGATTTAATTGCTCCTGTAATATCCTTGCAGATAAGGCAACAGCCATCTCTGGATTTACAGTACCATTTGTTTCAACATCAAGATAAAGTTTATCATAATCGATAACCTGACCAACACGGCTGCTTTCAACACGGTAACTAACCTGTTTAATCGGGCTGAACAATGCATCAACCGGAATAAGACCGATTGGGGCATCCACAGGCCTGTTCTGGCTTGCAGGAACATAACCTTTGCCAGTTTCGATAATAAGCTCCGCGTTGAAACTATAGCCTTTATTAAGGGTACAGATAACGTGATCCTGATTAACAATAGTAACTTCAGGCCCGGCTTTTATCATGCCGGCTGTAATAACACATGGACCTTCAGCATTAATTAGAACGCGCTTACGCTCAGAAGACTCCATCCTGATTACAACTTCTTTAAGATTCAGGATTATATCCGTAACATCTTCCAATACGCCAGCAACTGAATCGAACTCGTGCACAACGCCATCAATTTTTACAGCCGTTATAGAAGCACCTTGTAACGAAGAAAGTAATACTCTGCGCAATGCGTTACCGATAGTAAGACCAAAACCTCTTTCTAAAGGCTCAATTACAATCCTTCCATGGGTCTCTGGGGTTCTACCCGGCTCAACCTGAACTTTAGAAGGTTTAATAAGCTCTTGCCAGTTCTTTGATATCACTGCTTTAATCCTTATTTTAGATTAGAGTATAAGAGTATGAGTGTATAAGAGTATGAACAATCACGTCACTTACACCCTCATACTCTCTCTTTATATTATACACGCCTACGTTTACGAGGACGGCACCCATTATGAGGTACTGGGGTTATATCTTTTATTGCGGTAATAGTGAAACCAACATTTTGTAAAGCCCTTAATGCAGATTCCCTGCCCGCACCCGGACCTTTCACCAACACATTTACAGTCTTCACACCGTTTTCTTGGGCAAGTTTACCAGCATGCTCCGCTGTAACCTGCGCTGCATAAGGAGTAGACTTCCTGGAACCTTTAAATCCATGCGCACCAGCAGAAGACCACGCAATCACATTTCCCTGAAGATCTGTAATTGCAATTATCGTATTATTAAAGGTAGCGTTAACATGCGCAACACCAACTGTAACATTTTTTCTCTGACGCTTCTTAATACGGGAAGCACCTGAAGAATTTTTATCGTTATCTTTTTCTTTAGCCATGATTTAAAACCTAAGAAGTTTGTTTCTTGCCTGCCACAGGGACAGATTTACCTTTACGAGTTTTTGCATTAGTGCGTGTACGCTGACCACGAACCGGCAATTTTTTACGGTGCCTAAGGCCCCTATAACAACCAAGGTCCATAAGGTGCTTAATATTAACAGCAATCTTACGACGCAAATCACCCTCAACCTCATGCTGCTGGTCAATCAACTCACGTATCTTGATAACATCAGAATCATTAAGCTGGTTAACACGCTTGGACNNGCTTGGACTTATCAAGTCCAAGTTGCTCAAGTATTTTGTTTGAAGTATGAATCCCTATGCCATAGATGTATGTCAATGCAACATCTATACGTTTGGCTGAAGGAAGGTTAACACCGGCAATACGCGCCACTATTTATGCTCCTAAAAAATTATTAAAGTACCAAGAATCAGATACTAGGCGATAGGATTAAAACCCATCACCTAAAACCCGAAATTCAAAATCAAAAACTTATCCACTAGGCAAAGTGGTTGCGACATGATAGAAACAATTTCTATTTTGTCAATCTTTTTAATATATTATTAATATCTTTCGTTACTTCGTCAATATCAAGCATACCATCCACAGAAAAAAGCACATTTTTTTTCTTATAATATGGAATCAGAGGCGCAGTCTGCTGATGGTAAGCATTAAGTCTTGCCGCAACGGTTTCTACACGATCATCATCACGGAACTTGAATTCATCGCCTCCGCATTTATCGCATACACCTTCTTTTATTAAAGGCTTTAATTCTTTATTATAACCTGTACCGCATTTAGCGCATGTAAACCGCTCTGAAATCCTTTTTACCAAAGCTGCATCATCAACCTGGATTTCAATAACAGCATCAAGATCCCTACCAAGCTCTGCCAGCATAATATCAAGTGCGGCAGCCTGTGCCTCGGTACGCGGAAAACCATCAAGTATGAAGCCGTTTTTACAATCTTCATGCGCAATCCGCTGTTTAATCATACCTATTATAATTTCATCGGGAACAAGTATACCAGATTCCATTATAGATTTTGCTTTTATACCAACTTCACTTCCTGAGCTAACCGCGGCCCTTAACATATCACCTGTGGAAAGCTGAACTATACCAAAACTTTCCTCAATCCTTGCAGCCTGGGTACCCTTTCCTGCCCCCGGAGGGCCTAACAGAATCAATTTCACCTACGCCTTCCTTTTGCTTTTGATTTCTTAATCAAACCTTCATATTGATGCGCAAACAGATGCGTCTGTATCTGAGTAATAGTATCAAGAATAACATTTACAACAATCAACAAACTTGTTCCGCCAAGATAAAAAGGCACAGAATAGTTAGATATAAGAAGTTCAGGCAATACGCACAATAACGAAAGATATGCAGCACCAAGAACTGTAAGCCTGGTAAGTACATAGTCAAAATACTCGGAGGTATTTTTTCCAGGCCGACGACCGGGCACAAACCCACCATTTTTCTTTATATTTTCCGCAGTTTCATCAGGATTAAATACAATAGACGTGTAGAAAAAACAGAAGAATACTATTATAGCTACATACAACACAATATATAATGGCTGCCCATGGGAAACGTAGCGGACTATCGTCTCCAAAACTGGTGAAGATCCGCCACTTCCAGAACCAAACCCAGTTATCGTAGCAGGGAAAAGTAAAATAGAACTAGCAAAGATTGGCGGAATAACACCAGCCGTATTTAATTTCAAAGGAATATGCGAACTTTCCCCGCCAAATACCTTATTACCTTTCTGACGTTTTGGGTATTGTATAACTATCCTTCTATGCGCCCTTTCCATAAACACTATCAGCGCAATCATACCAACAGCAACAACTATAAGCATCAATATAAACCAGGTGGAAAGTGTACCAGTCCTTCCCAATTCAAATGTATTGCCAAGGGCACTTGGAAGACCAGCTACAATTCCGGCAAAGATTATTAGTGAAACCCCATTACCTATACCACGCGCCGTAATCTGCTCACCAAGCCACATAAGGAATAATGTGCCACCGACAAGGGTGGTAACTGTGGTAACACGGAAAAACAAGCCCGGGTCAATTACAACAGATGAACTACCCGCTTGCATACCTTCCAATCCAACCGCGATACCAAAACCCTGGAATGCAGCAAGCACAACTGTAAGGTAGCGAGTATACTGATTAGTTTTACGCCTGCCCGCCTCACCTTCTTTCTTTAAATTTTCAAGATTTTTTGAAACAGAACTCATCAACTGCATGATGATAGAAGCTGTAATATAAGGCATTATATTAAGCGCAAATATGGTCATACGGCCAAGAGCACCGCCTGAAAACATATTAAACATGCCAAGTATACCACCAGCATTTTGCCGCATTATAGACTCTAATGCGTGCGCATCAATATTTGGTAGTGTGATATAAGTACCGATACGGTATACAATAAGGGCCATTAGGGTGAACCAAATTCGCTTCTTCAGCTCCTTTGATTGCCCCAATGCACCAAAATTTATATTCGCTGCAAGTTTTTCAGCGGCAGATGACATGATGATTATTTACCTAAAAATATTAGACTATGCAGCTTTGGTGGCTTCACTAGCTAAAATTGTAACTTTTCCGCCAGCCTTTTCAATTGCCTTGATAGCAGTTTTAGATGCAGCATCAACTTCAATAGTAACACCAGATTTAATAACGCCATTAGCAAGAATCTTCACAGGAAGACTTTTTCTGTTAATAAGACCTGAATTAAGTAGATCTTGTTTATTGATAGATTTAGTTGCATCAAGGCTACCGCTATCTATAAATTCCTGTAAACCACTTAAATTAACGCACTGATATTCAACCCTGAATGGATTAACAAATCCACGCTTTGGCAAGCGACGGTAAATAGGCATCTGACCGCCTTCAAAACCGTTTATAGAAACACCGGAACGTGATGTCTGGCCTTTTTGTCCACGACCACCAGTTTTTCCTTTTCCAGAACCTATACCACGCGCAACTCTCTTACGGTTTTTACGTTTATTTTTATCATTTGTAAGTTCGTTCAGTTTCATTTCATTACCTATCAGGTTTCAGGTTTCAGGTTTCAGGTTTCAGAACTCTACTAACTAACACCTACGTTTATATCAGATCAGACCACAAGAACTAAATAAGGTTATACCTAATTCCTGAAACCTGACACCTTAATCTAAGCAGCCTCTTCAATTTCTACCAAATGCTGCACTTTATTTATCATACCACGTACTGAAGGGGTATCCTCTAGAACCTTCGACCTGCGCAACTTGTTAAGACCAAGGCCAATAAGAGTGTCCCTTTGGTACTCCTGACGGCCAATTGGGCTGCGCACCTGGGTTACTTTGATTTTTTTAGTTGTCTTCACTGTCATTCCCCTTATCCTTTGTAGTAGCTTCACGCCTTCCAACAATATCACCTATTTTCTTACCGCGTCTTTCAGCAATCTGACGTGGAGAGTGAATATTTTCAAAGGCATCAAAGCAGGCTTTAACCATATTATGTGGATTTGAAGTTCCAATTGATTTCACAACAACATCGTGAACTCCAAGACATTCAAACACAGCACGTAACGCACCACCAGCAATAATACCAGTACCTGCCGGCGCTGAACGCACAACAACAGTTGCCGCACCAAACCTTCCTATTACATCATGATGTAAAGTCCTGCCTTCACGAAGCGGGATGCGGATCATATTCTTTTTCGCTGAATCAGTAGCCTTTTTCTTGGCTTCCATAACTTCAACACCACCGCCAGTACCATAACCAACGCGGCCTTTGCCATCTCCAGCAATACTAAGTGCAGAGAAACTAAAACGTCTACCACCTTTTACTACCTTGGCAACACGACGTATAGAAACCAGAGTATCTTTAATATCGCTGTGTTCCGCACCGTGTTGTGTTTTATCTGCTGACATATTATATTAACCTTAATTTAAAGCCTTAACCTAATTAGAAACTTAAACCATTTTCCCTTGCTGCATCAGCCAGGGCTTTGATTTTACCATGATATAAAAATGCACCACGGTCAAAAACAACTTCTATAACATTCTGCTCTTTAGCTTTTATTGCTATTGCCGCGCCAACCTTCTTAGCAGATTCAATATTGCATTTTGCCTTATCACCGCCCACTACTGTTTCATCCAAAGTAGAAGCTTGCGCCAAAGTAACACCTTTATCACCATCTATAATTTGAGCATAAAGATGTTGATTCGAACGGAATACAACAAGGCGCACACGACCGTTACTTTTCTTCTTGATAGAAGTACGCACACGGTTCTTGCGACGGTTATATAATTTCTTGCTATTATTAGATGCAGCCATTTTAACTTTACCTTTTTAACTATTTTTTCTTGCCTTCTTTGCGACGCCTGTACGAACCTTCGATATAAATACCCTTACCTTTATATGGTTCAGCAGGGCGAAGCTTCATTATTTCACCAGCAACCTGGCCAACTAACTGTTTATCAGCTCCAGATATAACAATAAGGGTAGGTTTTTCACATTTAACAGCAACGCTAGGAGGGATTGCATACCTTATCTCGTGGCTAAAGCCAAGCACTAAGTTAATAATCTTTCCATCAGTAGCGGCACGGTAACCAACACCATTCAGTTCAAGCCTTATTTCAAAGCCATCAGAAACACCTTTAACCATGTTTTTGATAAGATTCCTGTAAGTACCCCATAAAGCACGCGCCTCCTTAGTATCATTTGCAGGAGCTACAATAACCTTATTATCACTGAAAACAATCTTAACACCAGGCACTACCGCGAACTTCAACTCACCAAGCTTGCCTTTAACGACTATCAGTTTATCTGTTAAATCTACCTGCACACCCTGTGGTATCTCAACAGGTAACTTACCAACACGTGACATTTTTATTCTCCGCTTTCAAGAATCAAGAAGCTTAGAATGAAGAATCAAAGATAAAGTATAAGCCTTTGATTCTAATTTTCCAAATTCCAGATTCTTACTTAATTAAAATACAGTACATAACACTTCGCCGCCAACATTATGCTGGCGCGCTTCATAATCAGACATTACACCTTTAGGTGTAGAAATAATAGCTATGCCAAGACCGTTATAAAATTTTGGCAAGTCAGCAATTTTTGAATATTTCCTGCGCCCCGGTTTGGAAACTTTATGGATTTCCTTTATAACGGCAACGCCTTCAACATACTTAAGCTCAATTTTAAGCTCAGGTTTATTATTGTCATTATCAATCTTTTGATAGTCCCTGATGTAACCTTCTCTTTTTAGTACATCAAGAACATTGCCTCCCAACCTTGAGAAAGGCGATGTAACCGTATAAAGATTTGCACTCTGTCCGTTACGTATCCTTGTAAGCATATCTGCTAAAGTATCTGTCATTGAATTATCCTACCAACTTGATTTCTTGATTCCAGGTATTAAACCAAAAGCCGCCAACTCACGAAGCGCGATACGTGATATCTGGAACTTACGGTAAAAACCACGCGGCCTGCCACTTACTTTACAACGGTTGTGCTGCCTTATTTTAGAAGAATTCCTAGGCAATTTATTCATTTCAAGTTGCGCTTCAAAACGTTCTTCTATAGTAAGACTTTTGTCCATAATCCTGGCTTTAAGTTTTTTATATTCGCTATTATGTTTTTTAGCCAGATTTTTTCTTTTTTCTTCTCTTTCGAGCATCGCAGTTTTTGCCATGGCAAAATATCTCCTTAGTTCCTGAATGGTAGATTAAAAGCTTTAAGCAACTCTAATGCCTCATTATCATTACTCGCAGAAGTAACAATAATAATATCCATACCCCTGATTTTATCTATTTTATCGTACTCAATCTCAGGGAATACCAACTGCTCTTTAAGCCCCATAGCATAATTGCCATTTCCGTCAAAGCCACGTGGAGATAACCCACGGAAGTCCCTTACCCTTGGTAGCGCACCATTGATAAACCTTTCAAGGAATTCATACATCCTATCGCCGCGCAGGGTAACTTTACAACCAACAGGCTGGCCTTCCCTTAACTTGAAAGATGCAATTGATTTCTTAGATTTTGTTACCACCGGTTTTTGACCAGAAATAAGACCTAAATCCCTAACGGCTGCTTCAACCATCTTTGGGTTAGACACAGATTCTTTCCCAAAACCGATATTGATAGATATCATTTTCAGTGCCGGAACCTGCATCGGGTTTTTGTACCCGAATTTTTCCTGTAACTGTTTTTTTATCTGATCGTTATATAATACTTGTAAGTTAGAGGCCATATTCGTAAATCCTAATTATCTATAACTTCGCCTGATTTCTTAGCAAACCTTACTTTCTTGCCATCCGTTAAAACTTTAACGCCAACTTTAGTTGGTTTAGAAGTTTTAGGGTCAACATGGGATACGTTCGAAATATGCATAGGCATTTCTTTTTCAACTATACCACCAGCACCAGCATGACTTGGTTTGGTATGACGCTTTGCAAGGTTAATCCCAGCAATACGCACTTTTGAATCACTTGGAAGAACCTGAAGAACTTCACCAGTTTTTCCTTTATCTTTTCCGGTTATCACAATAACCTTATCGCCTTTTTTAATCTGTAGTTTTGCAGCCATGTTATAATACCTCCGGTGCCAAAGACACAATCTTCATAAAACCGGTATCGCGTAATTCCCTTGTAACCGGGCCAAAAATACGAGTACCGATAGGCTCATTTTGCTTATTTAGCAATACAGCCGCATTTCTATCGAAACGTATGGAACTACCATCTTTTCTGTGAATTTCTTTTGCGGTGCGTACTATTACAGCACGGTACACATCACCTTTTTTTACTTTGCCACGAGGTATAGCTTTCTTCACAGAAACAACGATTACATCACCGATTGATGCAACGTTATGATGAGAACCACCAAGCACTTTTATGCACTGTACTAGCTGGGCACCTGAGTTATCAGCCACCTGTAGGTTTGATTGCATTTGTATCATTGTTAAACACCTAATTTAAAATCTTAATCTACGCAGCTTCTTCGTAAACCACTTCCCAGCTCTTACTTTTAGAAATTGGCCTACACTCTATAATTTTCACAGTGTCGCCAATTTTGAACTGATTTTTCTCATCATGAGCCGCATATTTTTTTGACAAACTAATGATTTTTTTGTATTTCTCATGAGTTACGCGACGTGTAACTTTTACAGTAACAGTCTTATCGCATTTATCACTCACAACCACACCTTGTAATATACGCTTAGGCATTTTTAGCCTCCTTAACTTCTTTACGCGCCGCATCATTCAGCAAAGTCTTAAGACGGGCTATCGCACGCCTTACTTCCCTTACCCTACTAGTCTTTTCAAGCTCGCCGCTTACTTTCTGGAAGCGCAAGTTAAAAGCTTCCTTTTTGAAATCCAAAAGAAGCGCAGCTAGTTGATCTGGTGTTTTACCACGTAGTTCAGAAATTTTCATGTTACGCCGCCTCCGAATCATCAATTCTTTTTACAAACTTAACAGGTATAGGCAATTTTGCAGAAGCAAGAAGGAACGCTTCCCTTGCAAGGGACTCTGGCACACCATCAAGTTCAAACATTATACGACCTGGCTTTACACGCGCTACCCAAAATTCAGGAGTACCTTTACCACTACCCATACGCACTTCAGCAGGTTTAGTTGAAACAGGAACATCCGGGAATATTCTTACCCATAGACGACCAGCTCTTTTAATATGCCTTTGTACACAACGCCTTACAGCCTCAATTTGTTTTGCAGTAATTCTTTCCGGCCTTAAAGCCTTCATACCAAACGCACCAAATACAAGCTCCGTTCCACCTTTAGCATTGCCGTGAATACGGCCTTTATGTGCTTTACGGTATTTTGTTTTCTTTGGACTTAGCATTATTATTCCCCTTTATTGCTAACCGGATCATTAGCTACGCGCTTTTGCTCAATAGCAGCTAAATCCTTGCTATAAATATCACCTCTGTAAACCCAAACTTTAATACCAATGATACCATAGGTAGTGTGAGCTTCAACTACGGCATAATCAATATCAGCTCTTAAAGTATGTAGAGGAACACGACCTTCCCTATACCATTCCATACGGGCTATTTCAGCGCCACCTAGACGTCCAGAACAGTTAATCCTGATTCCCTGTGCGCCAAGTTTCATAGCAGACTGCATAGCTCTTTTCATAGCGCGTCTGAATGAAACCCTCTTTTCAAGCTGCTGAGCAATAGATTCGCCAACTAGCTTGGCATCCATTTCAGGCTTTCTGATTTCAACTACGTTCAGGTTAACTTCAGAACCAACCAATTTGCTCAAGGAGTTTTTAATGCTTTCTATATCAGCACCTTTTTTACCTATAATAACACCAGGACGAGAAGTATGGATAGTAACCCTTACTTTCTTAGCAGAACGCTCAATGATGACCTTGCTTACACCAGAAAAGCGCATGGTTTTATCTATATGCTTACGTACTGCCAGATCCTGATGTAAATTATCAGCATATTCAATACCATCAGCATACCAACGTGAATCCCATGTACGGTTTATGCCAACTCTAAGTCCTATCGGTCTTGTTTTCTGTCCCACTTGATCCTACTCCTCTTCGCTTTCACGAACAATTATTTCCATGTTGCTAAAAGGCTTTACAACCTTAGCACCCCTACCTCTGGCTCTTGCATGGAAACGCTTCATAACTATAGCTTTTCCAACACGCACTTCGGAAATATAGAGCCTGTCTATATCAAGGTTGTGGTTGTTTTCAGCATTAGCAATAGCTGACTGCAGCAACTTCTGCACTTCACCTGATATCCTTTTCCTTGAAAACTGCAACTGAACGAGAGCCTGATCAGCTTTCATACCCTTTATAAGGCCAGCTACAAGACCAAGCTTCCTTGGGCTAACTCTGATATTTGAAGCCTTAGCACTGGCTTCATTATCACTTAATCTTCTTAAAGCAGCAATTTTACTCATTATTAGTTCCTCACAGCCTTCTTATCACCACCATGGCCAGGGAAAGTCCTGGTTGGAGAAAATTCACCAAATTTACGGCCTACCATCTCTTCAGTAATTGTAACCGGTATAAATTTTTTACCGTTATAAACACCAAAGCTTACACCTATAAACTGAGGCATAATTGTAGAGCGACGCGACCATATGTTAATAACTTTATGACGCGCACCTTTTGAAGCCTGCTCAACTTTCTTGAACAGATATCCATCAACAAAAGGACCTTTCCAAACCGATCTAGCCATATTACTTAACCTTAATTTTAGATTTAAGATTCTAGATCTTAAATCAATTCTTAAATCATTTATTTCTTACCACGTTTTCTAACAATAAACTTATCAGTACGTTTATTATTCCTGGTTTTCTTACCTTTAGTCTTCTTACCCCAAGGAGTAACAGGATGACGTCCGCCTGAAGTTTTACCTTCACCACCACCATGTGGATGGTCAACCGGGTTCATCGCAACACCACGCACAGTAGGCTTTATACCCATCCAGCGCTTTCTTCCTGCCTTACCAATTGACTGGTTTTGATGGTCAGGATTGGAAACTGCACCAATAGTTGCCATGCAGTCAGCACGTATAACCCTAACTTCTCCAGAACGCAAGCGTATAAGAGCATAACCAGAATCTTTACCAGTAAGCTGCGCATAACCACCTGCAGCACGCGCAAGCTGACCACCGCGACCTGGTTTCATTTCTATATTATGTATAACAGTTCCAACCGGAATATTCTTTAAAGGCAACGCGTTGCCTGGCTTTATATCCGCATTCTCGCCAGCTTCAACTTTATCACCAACAGCAAGGCGCTGAGGTGCAATTATATAAGATAACTGACCATCAGTATATTTAAGCAATGCTATGAAAGCTGTACGATTTGGATCATATTCAATACGCTCAACAATCGCGTGAACATCAACTTTAGTACGCTTGAAATCAATCGTACGCCATAGTTTTTTATGACCACCACCAATATGACGGGTAGTTATATGTCCATCAGCTTTACTTCTTCCGCCTGTCTTTGAAAAACCTTTTACAAGGCTTTTTTCAGGCTTACCCTTCCATAAACCGGTACGGTCTATCAAAACAGTTCCTCTTAGTGAGGGAGTAGTAGGTTTAAAAGCTCTAAGTGCCATTTCAATATTTCCTTAAAAAACTTTATACAGCGCTAGCTATATCAATAGATTGTCCTGCAGCTAGGGTAACTATAGCTTTTTTAACATCCTTACGCTTCCCTGGCCTGCCACGGAAGACTTTGGATTTGCCTTTAGTAACAACAATATTAACTTTAACAACAGAAACGCCAAAAACACTTTCAACAGCCTGCTTTACTTTTTCCTTATTTGCAAAAGGAGAAACCCTGAAAGTAACCTTGTTTTGCTCACCAGCTAGCTGTGATTTTTCAGTAACGAGCGGAGACTCAATTACATCATAAATCTCTGGAGCTATTTCTTTTTTATTTACCGCTTTTTTACTCATGCTAAGCGCTCCTCTAATTTCTTAACTGCTTCTTCAGTGAGAATCAAACTATCCCGACGAAGTATGTCATATACGTTTGCACCAATAGTAGGCAGAACGTCAATATTAAATAAATTGGCAGCTGCATTCTTAAAATTTGCATCGATTATAGCGCCATCTATGATAAGGGCAGACTTCATATCGAATGCTTTTAAGTTTTTTACTAGAAGAGCAGTTTTGCCTTCAGCTAACTTTGCATCTTTAATAATAATAAGCTTACCGCTTGCTAATTTAGATGAAAGTGCGGTCTTAAGACCTAATTTCCTAATTTTCTTAGGTAAATCATGAGCATGTGAGCGAGGACGAGGCCCCATAGCAACACCACCACCAACCATATGCGGAGCAACACTACTACCCTGCCTTGCCTGACCGGTACCTTTTTGCTTATGTGGCTTCTTCTTACCACCTCTAATTTCCGAACGGATTTTAGCACAGTGATTGCCAGACTGGCGCTTCGCCAACTGCCAATTTACAACACGGTGCAAGATATCCTTACGCACAGGCAGACCGAAAATTTCCTCATTTAAGGTAATCTCTCCAGCAGCCTGATTATCTAAAGTTACAACTGTAGCCTTCATTTTTTTACTCTCTAAATTAGTACAAGCTATCAACGCAGATTCTTGTTTTAAGAAGACTTTCTTTTACAAAAAGCTGCACTTGCACTTCATTTTATTAAACCTACTCAGCAGCAGCTTCTGCAACTGGTTCAGCTTGAATCTTAGTATCACTGCTTAAAATTCCAGCAGGGAATGGCGCACTTACAGGCAATGCTTTTTTCATAGCATCATATACAAGCACATAAGCACCTTTACTTCCAGGAACCGCACCGCACACTATAAGAAGACCATTTTCCTCGTCAATACTAACGATTTCAAGGTTCTGCGCAGTAGCACGCACAGTACCCATATGACCGGCCATCTTCTTGCCTTTAAATACTTTACCAGGATCCTGCCTTTGACCTGTAGAACCATGCGAACGGTGAGAAACAGATACACCGTGACTGGCCTCTAAACCTGCGAAGTTATGACGCTTCATAACACCGGCAAAGCC
>DITJ01000115.1 GCA_002422795.1 Alphaproteobacteria bacterium UBA6187
GCAACCCCAGTATTACCGGGCTTGTGTAAGCAACGCCTCCTTTAAGGCCGTAACGCATGGAAAGAACCGCGCCGTTTCCTGGTGAAATGGCGATTACCAGCATTGCTAATATTAATGAAATCCACCATTCTAAAGGCATAAAAACATTTACAATCTTTTGATTATTGATAAATAGCCATTATAGCAGAATCTATCAATAACCGTTTCTTGTATATTGCGATATACAAGAAACCTGCCTTTGTAGTATATTCTAATATACTACAAAACGCGTTTATGAATTTTTGCTTGTGATTTATAAGTGGAAAGATTGCTGTATTTTAAGAAATAATAAGAGCCAGCGAATGTAATTTCTCTATGCACAAGGCATAGCCCTAATTTCACTGGCTCCACCTGCTACAGGCAAGCTGAAGCAGATAAGTTAAATATACCGCAAGCAAAGTAAGGAAGCCATACTGCAAATTTTATCTTTCATATTATATAAATCCTGGCTCTCTCGCTGGAGTAATGGTAGGAAATTTTTCCTTTAATTCTTGCTTGCAGCCAGAAGATAAAATTATAGAGCCGCTATTTATACCTTGTTGAAAAAATTCTTTTAATCTACGCAATTCTTCTAACTCCGCCTGGGTATCAGTTTTTACTAGTGCAGGCTCTTCCCTGGGAACTTCTTGTTTAACTTTTATTCTTGGTTTTGTTGGTTCATCTTCATCATCAGAAGATTCTAAATATTGGTAACTATTACGTGCATTATATTTCCTCCCATCTAGATACATGTTTAGTTGATTAAGCGTAGTTACCACACTGCCGGAAATCCTATCAATATCTGCCTGCCTATTAAATGTTGGCCATAATATCTTGCCCGGCTCTTTTCCGTTTATCATTTTAGAAATAAAAGGTTTAACAATTTCATCTTTTGTAAATAATGTGTTTAGTTCAGGATATGAGGCAAATACTATATGCATATGTCTTGCAAGTGATATAACCAGATTATTTTCACTATTTTCACGATACAAAGAAGGCCTGCGTTTAGCACCATAATTTTGCGTATCTAGTTGGTGCTGATATAGAATATTTGCATCGGTAATTTCTGGGTAATGCATTAAACCAGCTATAGAAGTGACAATAGTATCTAGCTGTCTTTGCTTTATAATACGCCCACCTACATTGCTATTATCCAATGTTTTACATGTATTTATAGCGGCTTCCAGAATTGGTTTTGCTGCCCGCACTAAACCGCCTTCATCTTTTTCCGCAGCAAATCCTGGTATAGCAAAATATGAAGTTCCTGGGATATGGTTATAGAATGTTAAAATAGCCCCTGCTATTTCAGTAAATGTTTCACGTATATATTCGCCATTTTTATTATATGACTGTTCTATATTTCCAAGTGCCGCGCTAAGATTTCCATCAACAAGGGTAAGATCATCTTGAAACGTCCTGGTATCTTCTCTTAATTTAGTTTTACGAGTTCTTTTATCATTATATTTTCTAAGGATTCCGTCTATATCATCGAATAATTTATCTGAATATAATACACCAGCCTTCTTCTTAGTTGCCTTGGTGGAATCAGGATCAAGTACAGCAATTGCACTTATAAAATCATATAATTTATTCCTTTTTCCACGCAATGAATCTCTATTTCCAAGCTCAAATAATTCATCTACTTCCGCCCGGCTTAATCCTGATAATGCCCTGCGCAATCCTTCTTCAACCAGGCTATATGCAGTGACATGGTCACCTTGTTTATTGCTACCTAAAACAGACGTACCCCTGCCAGCTATATCAAGTTCGTATTCCTGGTTATTAGCAGCAGGTTTAATTGTGGCTTTAATGCTTGAACTTGCTATAGTAGACATATCTGAATATCCCATAATAAAAATGCATGGGAATAATTACATCATTTTATAATTATATACAATTAATTGATTAAATTAGAAGTAATACAAAAGTATAATTAAATAAGTGGAAAAATAATTTGGGGGGGCTATAGAGAAGATTTCATACTAGGCAATATAGTCATCTCTCTTTTCCATTATTTCCAGCTCTTTGGCCTGATATAATAGCACTATGCTTTCCAGAATTTTGGGTTTGCATTGGATTTTCCACCTCTCTAATAACTTCACAAGTTCCTAACTTTGCGTGATTTAGCAAAGTTTTACTAAGAGATCCTTTAATTTGATAAAAAATTGCTTCATCTCCTAGATTGGCTGCTAAATCGCAAGCAGTTTGCCCGTTAGTATCTACTTTATTAACATCAATGCCGCCTTTCATTAGTTCGCCTATCAATAAATTATTACTTGATAGGCGCATCTTAGATGTTAGGTCCATTTCATCGTATCTAGTATTATATTTAACGTTATTTTGTTGTTTAGCCTCCCTTTCAACAGCAGTATGTAAGCAAGTTTTTCCATGAAGATTTTGATGGTCTAGGTATTCTCGTCTCTCTCGTTCTGAGTCTAGAAAATCCTGATTCCCTGTTGGGGTTAGAAAAACATCTAATATCTTCTGTGCTGTTAGTACAGATTTTGCGAAGTGAAGAGGTGTGCTATGCTCATTATCTACTTCCTTAAGTAATTCTTTTTTGATGTCGTTGTTGGGAAGGCTATTAAGTCAATTACTCCCACTAAAAG
>DITJ01000055.1 GCA_002422795.1 Alphaproteobacteria bacterium UBA6187
GGTTTAGCAGTTGGGATAATTAAATAGTCGGCAATATCATAAATTCTATAGATACACTTGGGATATGAACTTGTGGGAATTCTTTGATTTTTTTAATAAATGCAAATGACGGACCTTTATAGCACATTTTCACGACAGAACGCACCTGGCTTTCGCTGCCATAAAAGAAAGCTTCAACTGTACCGTTTGTCCTGTTCCTAACCCAGCCGCTTACACTAAGGCCAGTTGCTTTTTGTTTTATCCATTGTCGCAGGCCAACTTTCTGCACCCTGCCCTCCAAGACAATCCGTATTGCCATCTTAGCGGCATTCTTGGAAGCTTTTTGTTTATCAGGGAATATTTCATCAAATGGCATATTTTACCTGGAGATTGTTGTGGCCTAGGTAGCGTTTTTTGTAATTGGTTACTTACCGTGCAATGTCATCGCGATGAGCCGAACTCTTCGTGAGTGAGAAGTGGCGATTCATCCTTAGTGCCATATGTACTTCGGATCACTTTTTCACGCTCACTTCGCTCGATTCATCGTGATGACCTTATTCCTTATCTACTTATAACATTCTAATTATATACCAATATCCTTATAATTCAATGATAACTTGACCATAAGTAGTGGTATCACCCTTTTTTAGGTGGATTTTGGTTATTTTACAATCCTTCTCTGCACAGATTATGTTTTCCATTTTCATGGCTTCAAGAATAAATAATTCTTGGCCTTTTTTAACAGACTGGCCTTCTTTTACCTTTACATCAACAATCATGCCGGAAATAGGGGCGGTGATTACAAGGGCGTTGGCGCCATCTGTAGGTTCAGGCATGAATTTATCAAGCTCGGCTACACGCGGGGTGCGCACCGTTACCTTTACTTTAGAGCCTGCATGTGTAAGTAAGAAGCCTCCGGCAATATATTCAATCTGCACAAATACCGGCCTGCCGTTTACAGTGCCGTGTAGCAAACGGCTACCAAGGGTCCACGAGGTAATAATTTCAATATCTTCAACATCATGGCTGATGCTATAGCCATTTTCGATTTGTTTTACATAAACATGAAAGCTATCATTATCTATAGATACAACCCAGCGGTTGCCTATCTGCCGCTGCCTGCCTTCCATTTGGCCGTTTATGGTGCAAGCGCGGTGTGCATCTTCCAGGTATATATGCGCGGCAACACTCAAGAAAACTTTGGTGGTTTCTGAAGTTATCTGTGCGCCAAAGAATCCGTCTGGATATTCTTCTTCAATGAATTTTGTGGTTATATCCCCAGCAGCAAAGCGCGGGTGCGCCATAACTGCTTCCAAGAAGCTGATATTATGGGAAATTCCACGAATTACGAACTCACCGAGAGAGGATTGCATCTGTTCTAATGCATCTTTCCTGGTTGGGCCATAAGTTATAAGCTTGGCAACCATTGCATCATAAAACATACTCACCTGTCCGCCTTCATATACACCGCTATCCACGCGTACATTATGGTTTATTTCAGGTTCGTGATATTCAGAGATACGACCCGATGAAGGCAGGAATCCGCGTGTTGGGTCTTCCGCATAAATACGTGATTCAATCGCCCAGCCATTTAGTTTTATATCACTTTGTGTGAATGGCAGTTTTTCATTATTTGCTATACGTATCATTAATTCCACAAGGTCAAGGCCCGTAACAAATTCAGTAACCGGGTGCTCAACTTGCAAGCGGGTGTTCATTTCCAGGAAGTAGAAATTCTTTTCAGAATCGACAATAAATTCAACAGTTCCGGCAGAATAATATTTAACTTTTTTTACCAGTGCCACACATTGTTTATACATCATTGTACGGGTTTTTTCGTCAATAAACGGGCTTGGCGCTTCCTCTATAACCTTCTGGTGATGGCGCTGGATTGAGCATTCGCGCTCCCCTAAGCACACCACATTGCCGAATTTATCAGCAATAACCTGAATTTCTATATGGCGGGGTTTTTCAATGAATTTCTCAATGAATATCCTGCCATCTTTAAAGCTGTTAGTAGCTTCATTCACAGCGGAGCTATAAGCCTGTTTAATTTCCGCTTTGGATTTAACAACACGCATACCTTTGCCGCCGCCGCCTGCTGTTGCTTTAATCATCACGGGAAAGCCGATTTTAGCAGCTACTTTTGTTGCTTCAGCAGCATCTTTTATTTCACCCATAAAGCCTGGAACGGTGGTAACTCCGGCATTTTCAGCAATGGTTTTTGCTGTGATTTTATCACCCATATCTTTTATGGAGTTGGAAGATGGGCCAATGAAAGTTACACCGTCTTTTTCAATAGCTTTTGCAAACTGGCGGTTTTCTGATAAAAAGCCGTAACCTGGATGTACCGCATCAGCGCCACTGGCGCGCACTGCATCAACCAGGCTTTTTATATCAAGGTAACTCTGGCTAGCTGGAGATGGCCCAATATAAATTGCCTCATCTGCCATGCTTACATGGGCAGAATTTGTATCAGCCTCTGAATAAACCGCAACGGTTTTAATTCCCATTTTTCGTGCCGTTTTAATAATACGGCAGGCAATTTCACCACGGTTTGCTATTAATATTTTTTTGAACATTATTTATCCTTGTAAGCATCATTGCTATATATAGCCCTTATATATTTCATATATCAATTGTGCAAGTACACTTGTGTAATTATACAGGGCCACCTCATAAATTTTTT
>DITJ01000106.1 GCA_002422795.1 Alphaproteobacteria bacterium UBA6187
CCAGATATATAACGCAAAATCAGATTGAGATATGTTATGTATAATTTTTACCGGACAGTAGTGCGCCTGCGCGGGGACACGTGCTCCATTCGCATTTTAGGTGTAAGATGGCTAATTATTAACTAAAATTACTATAAACTTCGCTGTGGCTTTATACGCAAATAAAAATCAAATTTACTATATATAGACGTACATGAGGATTTGAGGACGGAGGTGATGATGAAATCACCAAAAAAATACCGTTATGCAGAGGTCTTTAATGTTAAATAATGCCTTTAAATTCTTCTACAACTTTTACATAAATATCTCTTTTAAAAGATACTATTATATTTGGTAGATCCTGAAGGCTAACCCATCTCCATTCGCAAAATTCAGGGTGGGCGGTGTTAATATTAATATCGTTATCATTACCCAAAAAGCGCATAGCAAACCATTTCTGGTTTTGCCCCCTGTACTTGCCATTCCATATTCTTGGAATAAGCCTGTCGGGTAAATCATAAGCAAGCCATTCCTTGCTTTCAGCAATTATCTCGGCCTTGTTAGTGCCAGCTTCCTCTTCCAGTTCGCGTAAAGCCGCTGCAGCGGCCTCCTCGCCTTCATCTATACCGCCTTGGGGCATCTGCCAGGCATCGCTGGTGGAATCAATCCTCCTGCCTACAAACACCATCCTGTCTGCATTAAGCAGCATTATTCCTACACCTGCGCGGTATGGTAAGTTTTCTCTTATATTTTGCATTTTCTAACTCTATTTACTAATATTTTTTCCAAGCAACAATGAAACCGGGCTAACTAGTAAGTTTTTCTGCGGGGCGGTTTGCAACCAGCTTTCTAAAATACTGATTGTTGCAGGATAAGGATGCGCCATTGCTACCACGTAACCTTTTTCATTTGCAATTCTTTCCATCTCTACAAATTTCTTACTTACTGCGGCAGAAGATATATCATCATCGAGCACAAGATCATTCACTAAAACAGGGTAATTGATGCTATCCGCAACTTGTATCACCATATTATTTGTATATCCACCACCATATACAAAATGTTTGTTTTCTTTTTTCAAAGCATCAAGCAAAGGCTTAATAGTATCAGGGGAGCGGGTGAATATTTCATTGTTATCTGAGTATATAGCACTATATCCACTGGCAAGCCCTAAAACCATTTTCAATCTGGTTTGATTTTCTGCATCGGTTGCTTGAGTAATCAGGGAATAAGGCCCTGGTTTATTAATTTGTGAATCAACTGCTTCCATCGGAATATTAAGAATAACCTCGTGGCCCACCTCCTGAACCTTCTTCACCCATTCATCAAGAGAATCAGAATACGCTGAAAAACCTATATTAATTTCCTTAGGAAGTTCCATAACTTCACGAGTGAATGATGGATTCAGCCCAACATTCTTTATTATTATTACAACAATAGGCTTTGCACTTATATCTTTTATAGAAACATTATTAACAGGCTGCATATTTGAACTTAAGTCACTGCTAAGTAATGCTTTTACTGCATCATCAGGTAGCCTTGGGCCTATGAAATCCTGTCCCATCCAGGCAAGCGGGTCCTCCACTTCGGGTTCTTCCGCGGGCATATCCTGCGAATTTATGTCCGCGGATGGTATATTTTCCTGGATATTTAGCTCAGGCTCAACCGCTTCGGAAGCAGGCTCTTCTTCCAGCATAGGGGCGCGGCCTTTTATTTCACCGGTTTTTAATAAAATTTCAAATCTTTGTCCCGATTCAAGCGCAGCTTTTACCCTTTCATCCCTATGGAGGATAAAATTATCAAGCAGCATCCATATAATTACAACAGCAAGTAATAAAATACCCCCTATCCATAATTTTGATGTAGTAAATTTTTTATAATTATAAGGCATTTATTTTGATGTGAATATTAAACACACTAAGAATAAGGCATTCTAATCTATTAGCGCAAGTAAAAACAACTATTTCCAGGGAAATATAGCATTTCCAATTTTAAGGCAATCATGCGTTAATCATCATTTTATGTGGTTCTCATGCATATCGCTTTGAGTTTATATGCGTTCTGAAAAGCAAAAACGCTATAAAACTGCGCTTTTATAAGATCGCAAATCTTATTTCCTACCTTTTAAATTTTTAATAACAAACCGTGCCGGGCTTAAAATATTGTTAATTCCAGCGGGCACGGGCAATTCTTCATTATTAATCATGCTCGCCAGCAATTCACCACCTATTGGGCAGGAGGTAAGTCCGCGTGAGCCATGCCCGGTGGAAATATATAAACCTTGCAGATATTTTCCATCTGGATATTTTTTATTCCTACCGTGTTTTAAATCGGCATAATCATAATAAAAAGCATCGATATCTGGCACTGCTCCGATAACCGGTCTTCTATCTGGCACACTAGCGCGGAAGGATACCCTGCCAGATAATTCTTCATAATTTATATCGCCTATATCAATAACTTTTTTAAGGTTGGTAATATTTTCTATATGATCTTCTATTGTTACATCAGCGTTCAAATTATCACGGCTATAAGTTGCGCCGATGTAATTAAAGCCGTTTACTTCTGGGCTGATATAGCCGCCATCATAGCAAAGTATCGTTTTTAGGTTTAAAGCTGTAGAGGGAAGATGTGTAAGCTGGCCGCGCACTTTATGAAGTGGAACCCAGGAAGCTTGGCTGATATGCATAGCATCCGCAGCATTTGCAATTATTACAACCGGGGCGCTGGCAATTTTATTTCCAAATCCATCAATTGCTGACCAGATATATTCATCTTTTTCCAGGGATAAAATATCCTTTGAAAATATGACTTTTATATTATTGCCACATGTGAGGATATTGGCGCGGCATAAATCAGCAGGGTTTACAAGCCCAGCTTTGGCAATATGCAGGCCATTAGTTTGTAACTTTATTCCTGCTAAGTGGGACGCTTCTTCCTGTGATAATTTTGTAATATCAGCACTTGGTATAATGATATTGCTTAAATCTTTATTGGCCTTGCCTGTGCCAAGTTCAATAACGCCACAATTATTGAAAGATATGTGATTTTCTAACTCTTGCAAATGCGCTAAACTATATTCAAATCCGCGCAAATAAAACTTGCCAATGGGGTCGTTATTATGGGTTATCATTGGTGCGATAATACCTGCCAGGTTGCCGGATGCGCCTGTTGCAAGTTCGCGTTCGCGTTCAATAAGGGTAACTTTCCAGCCTTTTCTAACCAGGCTGTAAGCTGCTGAAGTTCCAGCCAACCCGCCACCTATAATTATTGCGTGTTTTTCGGTGATGTTTAAATTTGGTATATTATACCAGGGTTCCGGTTTCATAGTATTATTGTCTGGTAAAAGTTTTTTGTTGTTAGCTTCATTCTGGAAGCTGATCGTAAATTATTGATAAGGAAGAATGTCTAGCGCTCCCTCTCCCTGAGGGAGAGGGAGCTTCCTTTCCTGGTTTTCTTTATAAAACAATTTGTATAAAGCCGTATAGATTTTACCTTTTTCACCTGGATAGTGGTTTCATAGCGGAAATTATCCCCTCACCACGGCCATTATGGTCATCCAGATAATTTTCATATCAAGGCAGAGTGATTGTTTTTGAACATAGAACCTGTAATAACGCAGTTTGCGCGGCAGGATTTTGGTTATATAAGCCTCATTGGGGTTGGCCTCCAGCGCAAGTATATCGCTTTCATTGCGAAAGCGTATTGAGGCAAGGTCGGTAATGCCAGGGCGAACCGATAGAACCTTGTTTTTATTATATTGGCTATAATGATTTACATATTCTTCCACTTCTGGCCTGGGGCCTACGATGCTCATATCGCCTGCCAGAACATTGAATAATTGTGGCAATTCATCAATTTTGTATTTACGAAGGAAATGCCCGGTTTGGGTTATTCTTCTATCCGCTCCAACGGTGATTTTAAGGCTATCACTTGCCTGCACAACAGCCATGCTGCGGAATTTGCATATACGGAATTTTTTACCATTCCGGCCGATTCGTTCCTGCATGAAAAATACCGGGCCATTTGAATCCAGTTTTATCAATATGGCTATTATAATAAATAGTGGGCTTAGTATTATGATGCCGATGGTGGAGAGGATTAGGTCGGTTAGGCGTTTCATGGGTTTTATTATGTTTGATTGTAGAAGTTTTGTAGCAATTCTTAACTATGCAATTGAATTGTCATTGCGAGGAGCCGAACCCTTGTGAGTGCGAGGTGGCAATCCATATTTTGTGCTATGTGTACACTGGATCGCTTCTTCATGCTCCCTGCGGTCGATTTATCGCGATGACGTTGCGCAGTAAGTAACCAATTACAAAACCAGGCGTTACTTCTTATAAATATACCTTCCTAAGCCACCTTCCGAATCTTCAACCTGTCGAACACAGTGCATAATGCCTCAACCAGTTTTTCCATCATTTCATCTGTGTGGAAAGGGCCGGGGGTGATGCGCAAGCGTTCAGTGCCGCGCGGAACTGTAGGAAAATTGATATATTGAACATAAATCCCGTATTCATCGGAAAGTATTTCAGAAGCCTGGCGGCATAAATCAGCATCGCCAACCATTACAGGTACTATATGAGTTTCAGAATCAATAAACGGTACGTTGCACTGGCGCAGCATGGACTTTAAACGCTCGGCGCGGTCTTGCTGTTTTTCGCGCTCAATAGAAGACTTCTTTAAATGTGCAATGCTGGCTTTTGCTGCTGCTGCAATTGAAGGGGGCAGTGCTGTTGTGAAAATGAAACCGGGTGCATAGCTACGGATCACATCAATAAGTGTTGCATCAGCTGCAATATATCCGCCAATAACACCAAAAGCTTTGGCAAGTGTTCCCTGGATGATAGTAACGCGGTGTGCAACGCCATCACGCTCGGCAATACCGCCGCCGCGTGGTCCATACATACCAACTGCATGTACTTCATCAAGATAGGTTATAGCGTTATATTTATCAGCTAAATCACAGATTTTTTCGATAGGCGCAATATCACCATCCATTGAATAAACAGATTCAAAAGCAATAAGTTTTGGACGCGCAGGATCAGCCTGTTTTAGTAATTCTTCAAGATGTTCAACATCATTATGGCGGAAAATATGTTTTTCCGAACGCCCGGCCTTGATTCCTGAAATCATTGAGGCATGATTCATCTGGTCTGAAAATGTGATGGTATCTGGCATAATAGCTGCCAAAGTGCTTAAAGTTGCTTCATTCGCAACATAGCCGCACACAAACGCCAGTGCCTTTTCTTTGCCATGTAAATTAGCAATTTCTTCTTCTAATTTAATAACTTCATGATTATTACCACCGATATTGCGTGTTCCGCCTGCACCAGCGCCGGAATTACGCGCGGCTTCTTCCATGGCTCCTATAACATCAGGGTGTTGCCCCATTCCAAGGTAATCATTGCTACACCAGATGGTTATATCTTTATCTCGTGTGTGGTCGCGCGCGTTTGGGAATTGCCCCACATGGCGCTCGATTTCTGTGAACACACGGTAACGCCCTTCGGCCTTTAGCCTATCTATTGCATCGGAAAAATATTTCTGATAATCGGGCATTTTTTTAGGGGCTGGAGACTAGGGGCTGGGGGCTGGAAATTTAAGATTTAAGATTTAAGATTTAAGATTGGAAGAAATGTTTTCCCTAACAATTTTAAATTTTAAATTTTAAATTTTAAATCCCCTAATCCCTAATCCCTAGCCCCTAGCCCCCCTCCTTAATTCATGCGTTATAAAAAGTACTGCTGTAAAAAGTACCACTGCAAATATTTGGTGTAGTGAGGCCAGCATCACCGGAACCTGGCCAAGTAGTGTAAATATACCTAAAGCTAGCTGCACTGTAATTACCACAGGCAATAATCCTATAGCACATTTTACGGTTGTTGTTAAACTAAATTTACGTGAAAAACAGTAGAAAATAAGAATAAGTGCAGTAACAAAATATGCAAACATGCGATGGGTGAATTGTATGGTGGTAGTATTTTCAAAGAAATTTATATACCAGGGGGACATAACAAATAATCCATCCGGCACATACTGCCCATTCATATCAGGGAAAGTGTTGTATATAAGGCCAGCATGGGTTCCGGCTACGAAGGCGCCGAGGATGGACTGGATGAAAATGGCAATAAGTAGAATGAGGGAGTAAGGGAGTAAGGGATGAAGGGATGAAGAATTGACGGAATTGTCCTGATTATTTCCTTCGGCTACTTTTTCCCTTTTTTCCTTTTTCCCTTTTTCCCTTATTCCAAGTCCACTCCAAAACACCATACCATAAATCACCAGCGCCATTCCAAAATGGAATGCCAGCCAATATTGGCTTACATGTGGAGCATCCTGAAGGCCGCTTTTAACCATATACCAGCCCACAACCCCCTGAGATCCGCCAAGTGCAAAAATTCCACCAAGTTTTAAGGCAAGTGGTTTAGATATTTGCTTCTTTATAAGGAAATATACCAGTGGTACTAAAAATATAAAACCAGTAACCCTGCCCACCAGCCTGTGGATGAATTCCAGCCAGAAAATTCCTTTAAATTCTTCCAGGCTCATGCCAAGATTCTTCTTTAAATATTCAGGGCTTTGCTGGTATTTAGCAAACTCTTCCTGCCAGGCGTGCGTTGAAAATGGTGGGAGTATGCCGCTAACCGGCTTCCACTGGGTGATTGAAAGACCGGACTCTGTAAGGCGCGTTAGGCCTCCAATTGCCACCATAAGAAATATGAATATACAGCAGGTAAATAGCCAGATGGCTACATGGTTGTTTGAAGGTGATGAGGTTGCATTGTTCATGGCGCGGTATTTTATAGGATTCTTATGTTTATTACAATCAGATTGCCAAAAAATTTATTATTGTAATAAAAGTTGCATATTCTTCTTGTATAATAAGAAAAAATATTTAATGGAATTAGTAAAATGCCAAAACAAAATATTCGAAAGCCAGCACATGCAGCAAAGCCAGATAATTTATATAATACATTTTTCTATGTTGCTGCGGCAGTAGGAGCGGGGGCGCTTCTTTTTGCTTGATATTATGGATTAGGGGGAGATAATGAACATTTATTGCCTGATAGTGTTGGTGATAATGCGGCTAAAACAGATTTTAGTTGTGAAATTCCAAGTAATTTAGAAGTTTTTTATAAAACAGATGCTTCTCCTATCGTAGAAGAGAATGAGGATATTAAAAGCGCTTTTACTGACAGGCTTTGCAAAACATTTGAAGAGAGGCCTTTTCTTGGGGATGTTTTGAATTTATTGCCAGGTATGAAGTTTGTGGTTTATGAAAACCTAATAAATGATAATCCTAGAATAGAAGCAATTTTCGATCAAGGAACAGGAAATATAGCCATTACTGAAAAATCGATGAAAAGTAAGAATTCTCAATTAGACCATGAGTTGGTCCATGCGGCAGATTGGAATATTGGGATATCAGGATCGCAAGAGTTTAGTGAATTAATGCAATCCTGTGAAGATAATCACAAGAAAGTACTTTCCTTTATTACACCAAAATATACTTTAAGATCACAAGCAGTATCAGAACCTTGGTCTACATACTTACAAGCAATCAAAAATAATCAAAGGGATACTACCGATATAGAAGTTGATAAGGCTAATTTTGTTTCGCCATCAGAAAGAAAATTATATGAGAAAATGGCAGGTAATGTTGGGGAAAAAATAACATTAGATAATTCTAAAGCTTGTAAACAATTTAAACAGGATTTTAATTGTGAAGAGATTATTATAACTGCTTCTAGTAAAAAATCTGTATCTTTTAAGCCTGTTAATAAGTTGTTTCATTTTGTCGAGCAAGAGAGGAAAGTAAACAAGCATATAAAAGGAAGTGTCAAATTGAGCTCTAAAGGTTCTGAAATGGAGAATGCAGAAAGATTGGCCTATATGCTTGGTAGCCGCTCGCCTGAGGTTACAAATGTTTTATGTCCAGAACTTGTTTCTCATTTTAGAGAAAAGGTTGCTGAAACACTGCAAGAGAAAGGTTGGGTTGATCGCGAGGTAGAAAGAAAACCAACGGAAATTAGTTTGTAGTTTTTCAGAAGTAATCTTGTACGCCTTCAGTGTCAACTTTTCTTGGAGACTGGGGGGTAATACGCGCTGTACTACTCCCTACTCCCCGTTACCCTCTGCGACAGGCTTTCCATTATAAACCCATCCAAATCACCATCTAGCACTGCATTAGTGTTGCTGGTTTCAAAACCGGTGCGCAGGTCTTTTATCATCTGGTATGGGTGAAGCACATAGGAGCGTATCTGGTGGCCCCAGCCTATATCGGTTTTATGGGCGTTGGCGGCATCCTTGGCTTCTTCCTGTTTACGCAGTTCCAGTTCATACATGCGGGCGCGGAGCATATCGTAAGCTTCGGCACGGTTTTTATGTTGGGAGCGGCTGCTTTGGCACTGAACTACTATATTGGTAGGTATATGGGTTATGCGGATGGCGCTATCAGTTTTATTAACATGTTGCCCGCCTGCGCCGGATGCACGGAAAGTATCAATACGCAAATCTTTTTCATCAATATTGATTTCGATTGATTGGTCGATTGCAGGATATACCCACGCACTTGCAAATGAAGTGTGGCGGCGGGCAGCGCTATCGAATGGGGAAATACGCACCAGGCGGTGCACGCCACTTTCGGTTTTCGCCCAACCATAGGCATTTGCACCGCATATTTTAATGGTAACAGATTTTACACCAGTTTCTTCACCCTTGGTTTCCTGGATTATTTCAGTAGAAAAACCATGTGATTCCGCCCAGCGCAAATACATGCGCAGTAACATCACTGCCCAATCACAAGATTCCGTTCCGCCAGCCCCGGCATGGACTTCCAAAAAGCAATCATTGCTATCAGCAGGGCCTGCAAACAGGCATTCGATGCTTTGTTTTTTTATATCTTTTTCGAGTGTAGTGAGCAGGCTTTCTGCTTCAGTTACGCTGGTTGAATCATTTTCAGATTCAGCAAGTTCAAGCAGGGTGATTATATCTTCTAAATCGCTAGTATGTTTGGTAAGTGATGTTAGTGAATCGGAAAGGCGATTGCGTTCTTTTAATAATCCTTCGGCCTTTTCGCGGCTGTTCCACAGGCTTGGGTCTTCGCATAATTCATTTAATTCCCCAAGGCGGCTTGTGGATTTCTCAACATCAAAGATACCTCCCCAGGAGTTCGATATCCTGCCTGGTTTGTTCTAGTCGTGTGGCTGTTTCTGGTTTCATTTTATCGTTCGTAGTTGGTCGTTTATCGTTTGTGGTTTCTAGCTTATTTGTATGCAACTAACAACGATAAACTACAAACCACCAACTACAAACGCCCTTAATAAACCCCTCCCGTGCCAATTTCTGGTGTTTCTTGTGGTTCTTCCGGGGTGGCGGTGGTGCTTGCAGGAGCATCATAAGATGCAGCGCCTGGCTCAGTACCGCTTCGGAATGTTTCATATATTACATGTCCGGCAGGCGTTTCCGCAGTTGGGGATTGCCCTGTTTCATGGTCGATTTTTACAAGCTTAATACCAGAAGGGCGGCGGAAAGGTAAGTCTGGTTTGTCAGCTAAAGCATCGCGCATAAAATTCATCCATATCGGCAAGGCAGCAGATGCGCCAGTTTCATGTTTGCCAAGGCTTTTCGGGTTATCAAACCCAACGAAAACTCCAACTGTAAGGTTAGGTGAGAAACCCATAAACCAGCTATCGTTACTATTATTTGTTGTGCCGGTTTTTCCGGCAAGCGTATAACCAAGGGATTTCGCCCTTGTGGCTGTTCCGCGCTGTATTACGCCTTCTAAAATAGAAACCAGCTGATAAGTGCTTATGCTTTCTGATACCTGTTTTCGGTTATCATCAAGCATAGGCGGGATTGGAAGGGCTTCATCTGATATATTTTCTACTGTACATTCCGGGCAAATTCGGTCATCGCGCTTATAAATATTTTTTCCGTTCCTGTCTTGCACCCGCTCCAGCAGGAACGGCCTTATTTGTTTGCCGCCATTTGCCAGCATTGAATATGCGGTTGTCATTCTTAGTAATGTAGTTTCGGCGGAGCCAAGGCTTATAGAAAAATTACGTGCCGGTTTATCGTTAATGCCGAAACGTTGCGCAATTTCCATTACTTTTTCTATGCCGATAGATTGCGAAAGGCGAACTGTCATGGCATTGCGGGATTTTTCAACGCCTGTGCGGAGCGTGCTTGGCCCATAATATTGACCTGAATAATTTTTTGGGTTCCACTCAGGCAGACCAGCGCCCTGATTTAGTTTTATTTCTTCATCAACAATAATGGAGTTAGGTTTATAGCCGTTTTCAAGTGCGGCAAGATATATAAAAGGTTTAAATGCCGAACCTGGCTGGCGCTTGGCGAGTAGCGCCCTGTTAAACTGGCTGCCCTCAGAAAAATGGTACCCGCCAACCATGGCAAGCACACGTCCGCTTTGTGGCTCCATCGCTATAATTGCACCGTTTATTTCAGGTATTTGCTGTAAGGAGTAGGTTTTTTCTTTTTCATCTAATAACTCCACGGCAATAACATCGCCTGCATGAAGCACATCAGAAGGTTTTTTTATAGCTGGTCCCATGCTGTTTGCATGGATATATTTACGCGCCCACTTCATTTCCTCAAGAGCTATTTGCCCCTCTCCATCTTTCATGCCAATTTTTGCGGATTTATCATTAGTGCTAAGCACAACGGCAACTTTCCAGTTTCTAAGTGCGGGCGGCTCTTTTACATCCTTAAGATTTTCCAGCCAGACATCACCGGTTTCTATTTTGCTTATCGGGCCGCGCCAGCCGTGTCTTTTGTCATATTCCAGCAAGCCTTTCTGCAGGGCGCTACTTGCATGTTTTTGTAAAATAGGGTCTATTGTTGTGCGAACGGCTAGACCGTCTTCATACACAGATTTTTCCCCATATATTTCAGTAAGTTGCTTTCTTACGGCTTCGGAAAAATAATCAGCTTCCTGCACTGTCTCATCAGGGGAGCGCTTTACAATAGTTACAGGTCTGGAGGAAGCCAGTACCAATTCTACCTCGTTTATATAGCCGTCTTCTTCCATTCTTTTTATTACCCAATCACGCCTGTCCTTGGCTTTTTCAGGATTGCGCACCGGGTCAAGATTGCTTGGAGCTTTGGGAAGTGCAGCAAGCATTGCGGCTTCTTCAATAGTTAGTTCTGTAAGGGGCTTATTGAAATAGTTAAGTGCAGCCGCAGCAACCCCATAAGAGCGGTTACCAAGGTATATTTCATTTAAGTACAACTCCATAATTTTATCTTTGGAGTAAGTATCTGTAATCCTGAAGGAAAGGATTGCTTCTTTTATTTTACGGCTAAATGTGCGCTCATTACCAAGCAGGAAGTTTTTTACCACCTGCTGGGTTATCGTTGAGCCGCCCACCAGTGATTTATTTTGCCCTACATGAATCAGGTTCTTCGCTGCTGCCCTGAATATACTGGTTATATCAATGCCGGGGTTCGTATAAAAATTCTTATCTTCAGCAGCGATAAACGCATTGATAACTTTTTTCGGTATGGCGGAAATAGGCACGAATATGCGTTTTTCCTTGGCATATTCAGCCAAAAGCTTACCATCATTTGCATAAAGCCTTGTAACCGTGGCAGGGTTATATTGCGCCAACTGGGAATAATCAGGAAGGTCGCGGCTGAAATTGTAAACTATATAGAACACTATAACGGCAGCACATATTGCCCCTATAAACAACATGCTTATAAGGAAAGAGAATATATTGCTGATTTTGTTTAGTTGCTTCATAAAAGTACGTTTGTGGTTAGTCGTTTGTAGTTTGTCGTTTTCTATCGTTTAACGAAACGATAAACTACAAACGACTAACTACGAACGAACCTATTCTACAGGATATTTCTCAAAGTGATTATTTATAGCCCTAACTATCGCTTCCGCCAACCTCTTTTTGTGATTTGTTGATAGTAACAGCTTTTCTTCTTTTTTGTTAGACAAATATCCAAGTTCAAGAAGGGCAGAAGGGATGTCAGGCGCGGTAAGTACGCGGAAACCTGCAAAACGATGCGGGTTTAGATGCAGGATTTCTGTTTCCGGGCGGACTTCCTGTAAAATATTTTCGGCAAAATCCGCAGATAGGTTCTTGGTTTCGCGCTGTACAAGGTCTATGAGCAATGCAGTTACATCAGACGTATCGCCTGTTACGTCCACATTATCCAGCAGGCCTGCGGCATTTTCTTTCTGGGCAAGTGCTTCTGCCTGTTTATCTGAGGCTTTTTCAGAAAGTGTATAAACTGAAAACCCGCTCATCATGCGGTTATTATGTGAATCTGCATGTATGGAAAGGAACATATTGGCTTTTGCATCGCGCGCAATTTCCACACGTTTTTTAAGGTCTATATAGGTATCATCTTTGCGGGTTAGTATAACTTCATATCTGCCGGTATTTTCCAGCACTTCCTTTATTGTATAGGCATAGGCTAAAGTTAGGATCTTTTCTTTTGAGCCGTGATAGCCGGTGGTGCCGGGATCGCGCCCGCCATGGCCAGCATCAATTGCGATTAGTGGCTTTTTTATTTTTTTAAGTTTTGGTATGGGAATAAATGCATCCTTCTGGGTATTTGCCTGGCTTATCCCAGATTCAATATCAATCACCAGCCTGTGGATGTTTTCTTTAGGCGGTAGTGTAAAATATTTTTTAATAGTGAAGGCAGTTTTTATATCCAGAACTATTTGCAGGTTATTATCAGGCATTAAATTATGCCGAACACCTGTTATACGCTTTGCGCTGCCTTGTGTTTTTATATCACCCCACGCGGTGTTTTTTAGCTCTATTACAACACGTTCGGGATTATGCCTTATGGATATTTTATAATCGGGCTTCTGTGCTAAATCAAGTGCAAAACGGCTTGAGTTTTCATTATCAGATATGCGGTAAGAAATTGCTTTATTTGCACCTTCTGCCATTACCGGATTAGAAATAGTAAAAAAACAAATGGCGGCTAAAACTACTATGGTAAAAATGTTGAGTTTATGTGACACTTATTAATTACGTGAAAAAAATGTTGTTTATTATACCTTAAATGGGTAATAGTTATACTTTAGATTTTAAAGTTTGTGAAGAATTAATAGCTACTAGTTGCTAGCCTCTAGCTTCTGGTTAAATAATTTCACGAACATACTGGTAACTAGTAATTTAGTAACTAGCAAATAAATTAAAGGGAAAGCATGATACTCGCACTACTTCTTATAACGGTAACATTGCTGACTGTAACACAACTGGCTATGCTTAGGCATAGGCCGGAACAAAAGCTTATGGAGTTTATTTTTAATGCCAAAAAGAATACTGATAGATGCAACGCATATCGAGGAAACTCGCGTTGTACTTCTGGAAAATGGCCGGGTTCAGGACTTCGACTCTGAAACCTCGGTAAAGAAACAATTAAAAGGCAATATATATCTGGCGAAAGTCACCAGGGTTGAGCCTTCATTACAAGCTGCTTTTATTGATTACGGTGGTGATAAGCACGGATTCCTTGCGTTTTCTGAAATACACCCTGATTATTATAGTATCCCGATTTCCGATAAGCAGGAATTGCTTAAGTCAATCCGCGCGGAAGAAAATGCCGGTGATAATCATGATGATGATATTGTTGAGCCTGTAATTGAAGCAAAAGCCGAATCAGCAGAAGCTGATGTGGAAATTGCAGAAGAAGTTGTTGAAGGTGATTCAGGTTCGCGCCAACATCATCGCCGGTCAAGGCATCGCCATGGCAACAGGGAAAGGGATGATGATGACAGTAAATCAGTTATAGAAGAAATTGGCGGTGAAGAAGAAGCTGAGCCAGCTATAAAAAATTCCAATCTGTATAAGAAATATAAAATCCAGGAAGTAATAAAGCGTAACCAGATTATCTTGGTTCAGGTTGACAAGGAAGAGCGTGGTAATAAAGGCGCGTCCCTTACCACATTCATTTCCCTTGCCGGACGTTTCTGCGTACTTATGCCAAATTCACTTCGCAAAGGTGGCGTATCAAGAAAAATCGGCAGCAGCGAAGATAGGCGCCGTTTGAAAAAAGTTATTTCTGATTTGCGCATGTCTGAAGATGCAGGAATTATCGTGCGTACTGCGGGTTCCAGCAAAACTGATAAAGAAATAAAAGATGATTATGATTACCTGGCGGGTTTATGGAACCAGATAAGGGAATATACCCTTACCTCAACAGCTCCTGCCTTTATACATGAAGAAAGCAGCATAATTAAACGTACTATGCGCGATATGTATAATGATGAAGTGAAGGAAGTATTAATAGAAGGCGATGAGACATTTAAAGCCGTAAAATCCTTCCTTAGCAAGGTTATGCCTGGTCATAATGGCGATATAAAACTTTATAAAAATAAAGTGCCTATTTATAGCCGCTATAAAGTGGAAGAGCAGATTGCCGGGCTTTTCAAGCCGCAAGTGAATCTGGAATCTGGTGGATCAATTGTTATTAACCCGACTGAAGCACTTATTTCTATAGACGTTAACTCAGGTAAATCCACTGGCCAGCGCAGCGTTGAAGATACTGCAACCAATACCAACCTTGAAGCTGCAAAAGAAATTGCAAGGCAACTACGCTTGCGTGATTTATCGGGTCTTATCGTTATCGACTTTATCGATATGATGGACCTTAGGAACCGTAAAGCCGTTGAAAATATACTAAAAACTGCCTTTGCCGATGATAGGGCTAAAATCCAGATAGGGCGTATCAGCTCTTTCGGTTTGTTGGAAATGTCGCGGCAGCGTATGCGGGCAAGCTTCTTGGAAGTAAACACGCAAGTATGTAATCTTTGTTTAGGTGCTGGTGTTATTAAGGCAACAGAAACAATTGCCGTGAATGTGCTAAGGGCGATAGAGGATGAAGTGAGCCGTGGTTCAAAATGCAAAGCGGTTGATGTGCATGTGGCAACGGATGTGGCTATATACATCCTTAACCATAAACGCAGGCAGCTTACTTTAATTGAAGAGCGTTATAAAGTGCGCGTTGTTGTTCGCGCAGATAGCGTTATTGGCGGCGAACAATGGCGTATTACTAAAGTGGTAATTCCTCATATTGAGGAAGAAACCCCAATAGAAGAATCTGCGGAGAAAGTGAAAATCGTAGCAGCAGAACCAGCCGGTGAAGTTGTTTCTTTCCCTGATAAAAAATCCCGTCGCGGCAGAAAGAACGGAGCAGAAGGCGCTAATGAAAACAGAAATCCTGAAGGTAGGAGAAGGCCGATTACAGTTGGCTCTATTTTAGGCGGGCTGTGGGAAAAGATTATTGATTGATGCTAATAAGTTTAGCTAGTGACCCTCACCCTAACCCTCTCCCAGAGGGAGAGGGGATATACAGGTGCCGTGCTTACTCTCTAGGTTTTAGGCAGGGTATCCGTATAGTTCCCTCTCCCTCTGGGAGATGGTTAGGGTGAGGGGGCTTCTTAAATACCTTAAATAACACAATATTAATATTATGCATAACCCATCCCCACTCACTTCCTCAAAAACAAAATCCATCAAAGGAAATATCACCGTTCCCGGTGATAAATCCATATCGCACCGCAGCTTGATGCTTTCTGCCATAGCAATTGGCAGCGCGAAAATAACTGGAATTTTGGAAGGTGATGACGTTATCGCCACCGCAAATGCACTTCGCGCCCTAGGTGTTACCATAAAAAAAGAAAATGATATTTGGTATGTTGATGGTGTTGGTGTGGGCGGCCTTGCCGAGCCTGCATCGGTGCTGGATATGGGCAATGCCGGAACTGGTGCACGCCTGATGATGGGCTTGGTTGCGCCATATAATTTCAATACAATATTTACAGGCGATGCCAGCTTGTGCAAGCGCCCAATGGCGCGGGTTATTAACCCTTTGGAGCAAATGGGTGCGCGTTTTATAACAAGGTCAGGCGGCAGGTTGCCGCTTACGGTGATTGGCAGCAACAGCCTTATGCCGATAACTTATGAACTGCCTGTTGCATCTGCACAGGTGAAATCCGCTATAATCCTTGCTGGGCTTAATACTCCTGGTGTTACCACTGTAATTGAGTCTGAGGCCACCCGCGACCACACCGAACTTATGCTGCGCGGCCTTGGCGCTGAAATCACGGTGCAGGAAAAAGACGGCAAGCGGCATATAAGCGTGAAAGGATATCCGAAATTAAAATCTATTGATATAAAAGTACCAAGTGACCCTTCATCTGCGGCATTCCCGATTGTTGCGGCTCTGATAACGCCTGATTCAGAAATCACCATAAAAAATCTGTGCATGAACCCTAACCGTACAGGTTTATTTATTACTTTACAGGAAATGGGTGCAGATATCGAAATCAACAACCAGCGCATTGAAGCTGGCGATATTGTTGCTGATATCACAGCGCGTTCAAGTAAATTAAAAGGCATAAAAGTACCAGCATCCCGCGCGCCTTCTATGATTGATGAATATCCGATCCTTAGCATTGCTGCGTCTGTAGCAGAAGGCATAACCATTATGGAAGGGTTGGCGGAGTTAAAAGTAAAAGAAAGTGACCGCCTGCAAGCCATTGCCGATGGGCTTATTATAAATGGTGTTAAATGCGGAGTGGGCAGCGACTCCCTCACCGTGCATGGCGGGAAAATTCCTGGCGGTGGGCTTGTGAAAACCTATATGGATCACCGCATTGCTATGTCTTTCCTTGTAATGGGTATGGTATCAGAAAATTCTGTAACTGTTGATGATGGTGCAATGATAAATACCAGTTTCCCTGGGTTTGCAGCGCTAATGAATGCTGTTGGCTCTAATATTAAAGGTTATTAAATGCGTTCAAAATATTTTTACCTTTATCTGATAATATTCCTTGAAGGCTATGTTGTGCTTTCAACAGAGCTTATTGCTATAAGGCAGCTTATCCCTTTTGTTGGCAGTGGTACGGAAACTGTTGCCATAATTATCTCGGCAGTGCTTATGCCGCTGGCATTTGGTTATTATTTTGGTGGAAAATTCAAGGCAAAACAGGGTAGGGGCGGTCTTGTAACAATCAGGGAAAAACTGATAAGGAATGTATTGAACTCCACCGTTTTCCTGGTTATTGGGCTTTCGTATATCCTGCTGCAATTGTTTTTCTTTGGAATTGATAAAATTGGAATTCATCACCGGGTTTTCCAGACATCTGTATATGCAATAATATTTCTGGTCGCGCCAATTTTTATGCTTGGGCAAACTGTGCCGCTCATAAGTAATTTTTTCATGCGGGAGAATCTTTCAAAACTAACCGGCAAGATATTGTTTTTCTCGACCTTAGGGTCATTTATGGGGGCGATTATATCCACCATAATTCTTATGAGCCTGATTGGGGTGAATAATACCTTAATATTCAATATAGCAATATTAGCGCTTGTTGTTGTTATACTAAGCAAGCGGATTTTATGCATTAATAATATATTAATGGCAATATTTCTTGTTACTGCTTTTTTCTTTAATAGCACTAGCATGATGCGGAAATTAAATATTGTTGAAAATAACAGATACAGTACAATATCAATTATAAAAGATCACGATGGCGGAAAAATAATAAATATTAATAATAGTTCTTCTGGAAAATATTCACCCGATCCTGAAAAACGTTTTCCTTATTTACAATTTATTGAGAAAACCTTTATTAACCCACTTTTAAAGGATAATAAGAAAAAGAAAATACTGGTACTTGGTGCTGGTGGATTTACAATTGGTGTGGATGATAAATTAAATGATTATACTTTTGTAGATATTGATTTCTCACTAAAAGATATTTCTGAAAAATATCTCCTTCCTGAAAAGCTTGGGCAAAATAAAAAATTTAATGCGCAGGATGCCAGAGCGTTTTTAAGTTCCAATAAGGAAAAATACGATCTTATATTCCTCGATGTATTTTCTAATATCCAGAGCATCCCTTCGTATCTGCTAACTTTGGAGTTTTTTAAACAGGTAGATTCGCATCTGGAAAATAATGGAGTGATGATTTTTAATTGCATTACCAATCCTGCATTTTCTAACAGATATAGCGTTAAATTGGATAACACCCTAAGGGAAGTATTCCCAAATATAAACAGGCAGATAATCGGAGAATTTAACGGTTGGGATGAAAACCCGGACGAAGATAAAAATATTATTTATATGTATTTTAATAAGAAAGTTTCATCTGCTATTTACACAGATGATAAAAATACTTATTTTCTAGACCATTAGTTATTGTTTAAGAATGGGGTGCGCTTGGTAAACTACCATAATTAAGAATTCACCCTAATTGGCAGGTTTGAATGTATATACATGAGTTCTATAACTTTATATTCTTGCTGATTCAATTGTACATTTTAGGGGTCGTGTTCTACTTCATAGAGAAGATCAGGCCTGCTCAAGTAAATATTAAATTCTTTAAAAATGATTTTAAAACAGAAATTTTTTATCCATTATTTAATAATGTATTTACTGGGAATTTACTAGGGTGGTTGATTTTAGTATTCTTTTCGTTGATATCAGAAAAGTTGTTGCCACATAATATACTAACGTATTTTGTAGGGAAAATGCCCTGGTTTTTGCAACTCTTTACTGCTCTTTTAGTATTAGATTTGATTATTTACATAAAACACAGGTTTTTTCATGTTTTCATGTGGGATTATCACGCGGTTCACCATGTTCCGGATGAAATAAACTGGATTACATCATATAGGCTGCATCCTGTTGAGGTTGTACTGGGAGCTGCATTGAAATATTTTACATTATATATTATCGGCTTTAGTGCTGATATCATTGTGTATGCCGGATATGTCATTTTCGTGTTTAATATTATTACACATGCAAATATAAATCTTGATTATGGTTATCCCTTGCGCTATTTGCTTGCTAGCCCCAATTATCATCGCTGGCATCATGCTATAGATAGTGAGGCAATTAACAAAAATTTTGTGGTTGTATTTCCTTTTATTGATATATTATTTGGGACTTATTATTTTCCGAATAAGTTACCTGTAAAATATGGAATTTATAGCTCTAATGAATATAATGAAGTACCCAAAGGATTTGTTGCCCAGATGTTGCATCCCTTTAAGAAATTAATAAAAAAATAAAAATGAATTTAGCAAAACCAATCGTAATTGCAATTGATGGCCCGGCGGCTTCCGGAAAGGGAACTGTTGCAAAAAGGCTTGCCAGGTACTTGCGGCTTGCATATCTGGATACAGGCAGTATTTACCGCGCTATCGGTTACAATATAATGCAGGAAGGGCGCGATCCAAACGATAAGGATGTAGCAATCAAAGCTGCAAAAAACCTTGCCCCCGGTGATCTTAAAAACGAACATCTTTATGATGAAGGTGTTGGCAATGCCGCGTCAATTATATCAGCAGTGCCAAGGGTGCGGGAGATATTGCTCCAGTTCCAGCGTGACTTTGCAAGGAACCCTGAAGGCGCGGTTTTAGACGGGCGCGATATAGGCACCGTTATATGCCCAAATGCCGATTATAAGTTTTATATTACAGCAGATATAGAAGCCAGGGCCATGCGGCGATTTAAACAGTTGCAAAGCAAGGGGAATCCTGTTATATACGATGACGTATTGCAAGACCTGCAAAGACGCGACGAACGTGACTCCATGCGCAAAATAGCCCCACTTAAGGCCGCTGATGACGCAATTTGTATCGATACAACCGATATGAATGAAGATGAAGTGTTTGCAAAAGTGCTTTCGTTTGTTGAAAAGTAGTGGTTAGTTGCTAGTTGCTGGTTGCTAGTNNACTAGCAACCAGCAACTAGCAACTAACTTTGTTTAACCATTAAAAAGTTTTAAAAAATTTATGTCTAAAAACCTAGCGTATAAAAAAGTTGAATATGTAAGCGATGAAATATTTGCTGATATGTTTAAGGATTCTATCCAATCAGAAAAATTGGAAGGCAATGTAGTAAAAGGCCAAATTATAGCAATTGAAAGCGATCTTGCTGTAGTTGATGTTGGATTGAAATCTGAAGGCCGCGTTCCACTTAAAGAATTTGCTGATATTAATGGCAAAATAGATGTTAAAGTTGGCGATAAAGTTGAAGTATATTTAGAGCGTGCTGAAGGCATGAACGGTCAGGCTAGTATAAGCCGTGAAAAGGCGCTTCGTCAGCTTGCTTGGGAAAACTTAGAGAAAAACCACAATGATGGCGATACTGTTGAAGGTATTATATTCGGCCGTGTTAAAGGTGGTTTCACTGTTGATATTAATGGCGTAATAGCATTCTTACCTGGCAGCCAGGTTGATATCCGCCCTGTGAAAGACATCACTCCACTAATGAACATTAAGCAGCCATTCCAGATTCTGAAAATGGACAAAAAACAGGGTAACGTAGTTGTATCTCGCCGCGCTATTTTGGAAGAATCGCGTGAAGAAGAGCGTGATGCTATGCTTTCTAAAATCCGCGAAGGTGTAACTCTTGATGGTTTCGTAAAAAACATCACTGATTACGGTGCGTTCATTGATTTAGGTAGTGTTGACGGACTATTGCACGTTACAGACATTTCTTGGAGCCGTATCGGTCACCCTTCTGAAGTTCTTACCCTTGGCCAGAAAATTAAAGTTAAGGTTATTAAGTTTAACGAAGAAACTAAGCGTATTTCCCTTGGTGTTAAACAGCTTGAAGGTAACCCTTGGCATGGTATTGCTGCGAAATTCCCTAAAGGTTCTAAATCTAAAGGAAATGTTACCAACATCACTGATTACGGTGCTTTCGTTGAAATCGAATCGGGAATTGAAGGTTTGGTGCATGTTTCTGAAATCAGCTGGACAAAACAAAATGTTCACCCTAGCAAAATCCTGACCGTTGGCCAGGAAGTTGAAGTGATGATTCTTGATATAGATGAAGATAAGCACCGCATTAGCCTTGGTATGAAACAATGTTCAGAAAATCCTTGGGCTGATTTCGCTGCGAAACATCCTGCCGGAACTGTACTTGAAGGCGAAGTGAAGAATACTGTTGATTTCGGTATTTTCATTGGTTTTGATGGCAGTGTTGACGGACTTGTACATATTTCTGATATTTCATGGTCTGAAAACCCTGAAGCTGACGTTAAAAACTTCAAGCCTGGCCAGAAAGTTCAGGTTAAAGTTCTAAGTGTTGAGCCTGAAAAAGAGCGTATCAGCCTTGGTATTAAGCAGCTTCTTGAAGATCCGAAAGCTAAAGCTTACGATGGCGTTGCAAAAGGTAAAATTGTTACCTGTGTGGTAACTAAAGTTACTGATGACGGTATCGAAGTTAGCATTGAAGGCGGTATCAACAGCTACATTAAGAAAAATGAGCTTGCAAGTGACCGTGTTGACCAGCGTGTTGACAGATTCGCTGTAGGTGATAAAGTTGATGCTAAAGTTACCAATGTTGATAAATCTAAAGGCGCTATAACCCTTTCTATTAAGGCTATGGAAGTTGATGAGCATAAAGAAGCCATCGCAACCTATGGCTCGGCAGATAGTGGTGCAAGCCTTGGTGATATCCTTGGTGCTGCTCTTAGCAGTTCATCACAGAAGAAGAAGAACTAGTATAAAGTTAGAAGTAAGAATGTAGAAGTTAGAAGTGGTTTACTTCTAACTTCTTATTTCTCACTTCTGACTTCCTTAGCAATTATAATACTATTCATAAAAAACATGCCCCTAACTGCCGATAGCATACTTGACCGTATAAAATTGAAGAAATCTATAATGCTATGGCGTAGCTTTGCCATATTGGCGATTGTTGCAATATTAATTATATTTTCAATGAAAGCCGGTGATGGTGGTATTAATGAATCTACAAACCGCATAGCACGCATTAATATTGAAGGCGTTATATTTGAAGATCCGAAGCGTGATGAAATTTTAAAGAAAGTTAAAGAAAATAGCCATATAAAGGCTGTAGTTGTTTATATAAATAGTCCAGGCGGCACTATTGTTGGCGGTGAAAACCTTTACCATGGTTTGCGTGAAATTGCCGCAGTTAAACCGGTTGTGGCTGTTATGGGAAGTTTGGCTGCATCAGGTGGATATATGGCTGCTATCGCAGCAGACCGAATCTATGCAAGGGCGGGTACTGTAACTGGTTCAGTAGGTGTTTTGCTACAATCTTTCGATGTTACCGAGCTTGGTAATAAAATGGGAATTGGATTCCTTACGTTTAAATCGGGTAAATTAAAAGCCACCCCTTCGCCATTTGAAAAGAACGATCCTGAAACTACTGAGGCGATAAATGAAATTATAGCAGATAGTTTTAACCTGTTCCTTGGTATGGTGGTTGAGAGGCGCGGACTTACGGAAAGAGAAATTACTCAGGTTAGTGATGGGCGTGTCTTCACAGGCAGGCAGGCGCTTGAATATAAATTGATTGATGAAATCGGTGGTCAGGATGAAGCTCTAAAGTGGCTGCAGGATGAAAAAGGGATTGATAAATCTCTGAAAGTAAATGATGTAAAGCTTGACACAGAGAAAAAATTTGTAGAAAAGCTTATGTCAAAAGTAACTGGTGGAATTACGCCATTTGCCACTAAAAATGGTGGACTGATGGCGATTTGGAATTAATAGTTGCTAGTTGCTAGTATTGGATAAAAATAAGTTGTTGTTTGTTAGTTGCTAGTTGCTAGTAAGAATCTACTAGCAACTAGCAACTAGCAACTAGCAACTAACAAAAAAGGAGAAATAAAGTGACAAGGTCAGAATTAATAAAGAAAATTTCCGCACGTTATCCTGGTATGTTTTTAAAGGATATGCACAGCATAATTGATACCATGTTTTCTGAAATATCACAGGCTATGATAGAAAACAGAAGGGTGGAAATCCGTGGTTTCGGTGCGTTTACAGTAAGGCAGCGTAAAGCACGTACAGCCAGGAACCCAAGGACAAATGAACTGGTTAAATTGAACGAGCGCCTTTCCCCATATTTCAGGGCTGGTAAGGAATTACGTGTACGCCTTAATAAGTAGATTAGTTACTAGTTGCTAGTTGCTAGTTGCCAGTCATTCTAATAATAAATTTTTTTATTATCTGTAAAGATTATTTCAAAACTAGCAACTAGAGACTAGCAACTAGAGACTAATTATATGAAAAAAATTATTTTATCCATTTTAGCGCTATTGATGATTCTGGTGCTGCTTAGCCTTGGGATATATAATTTCGTAGATATTAGTGACTATAAAGATAACATTACTTCACTGGTAAAAACAAAAACCGGAAAAGATATAATTATAAATGGCGATGTGCGCTTACGTATTTTGCCAGATATAGCTCTGGATATAAGCGATGTAGATATGAAATCACCGGCAGGGAGTGATTCTGGCCTTGTTGTTTCTTCATCCAACGTAATACTTCACTTGAGATTCTTACCCCTCTTTAAAAAAGATTTTGAAATTTCCAGTCTTAAATTAATTAAGCCTCTTATAAATATTACCATTTTTGAAGATGGTAGCAATAATTTAACTGTAGCAAGTAATGCCAGCACTGATGCGGTAGAGGGTGAAAAGCAACTTTTAAATTTTAATTATACCTCACAAAGGGATTTCATAAATAATCATGTAGTAGGTATGGTAAGGCTAGATAAGATTATTATTGAAGATGCAAAAATAAATTTATCAGATAAAAGAAAATCTTTATTTATGAGGATTGATAATTTTAATGTTGCTACCTCATTAATTACTCCTGAATATAACCTACTGAAAATCTCAGGGAAACTTAAGGAAAAAGATACTATTGATGCTGATTTTAACCTGGACGGTAAATATCAGCTTTCTAAAGATTTTTATGAATTATCAGGTCTCACTATAAAGTTAGGTGGTATTGTTGCTCATGGTGAAGCTAGTGTTGACTTCCGTTCGTCCTTGCCTGATTTGAAAGTGGCATTTTATTTTGAGGATATGAATCTTAACCCGTATATTTCTCTTATTGATATTTTATTTTCAAATAAAAATGTAGAAGAGAAACCTGTGGCAAGAAACTTTATGTGGGATGAGAAGCCGATAGATTTCGGAGTTCTACGCACTTTTAATGGCCATTTCAGCTTCAAATCCAATAATATTTTATATAAAGATGTGGATATTGGCAGTGTAACTTTAAATTCATATTTGAGGAATGGTAAGTTTACCTTAAGTGTTAAGGAAGCCGAAATACTAGGCGGAAACATAAATGGTGAATCGGTAATTGATGTCACTTCTAACATACCTAAAATTAGGAAAAAAATAAATCTGGAAGAGGTGGATTTTACAAAATCTCCTTTTAACCTTGGTGCAATAAATAACATTTCCGGTAAAGTAAGTGGGGGGATAATTCTGGCTTCACGAGGAATATCGCAAAAAGAATTTATAAAGAATTTAAATGGTATAATCAGCCTTAGGGCTGATGATGGCGTATTAAAGAATATAGATTTATTTGCTATGGCAAAAAATATCCCTTCAGCATTTAATATTGGTAAAAATCCTGATTATACTAGCCCATTTAAAGAAGTGGCGGGTGATTTTGGTGTAAGTGCAGGTATAATTACAACAGATGATTTTACTTACCTATCGGAACAGATAGATTTTAATGGCAAAGGTGGTGTAAATTTACCGGAATTAACTGTTAATTTCAAAATGGTGCCTAAGATAAAAAGAATCAAGAATGAAAGTGATAGTTTTTCAGCTATCAGGATGCCACTGTTAATTAGCGGTAATCTATTGCAGCCCTCATTTAAGCTTGAACCACAAAGCCTTGTAGAGGATGTAATAAAAAATCCTAAAGGCACAGAAACTTTAGTAAATCAGTTAAAAAATGATTTTGACAGTATCAAGGATACAATGAAGAGTGATGCTGCAAACGGTAACGACGATGTCGTTAAGGATCTAAAAAATATTTTAAATGGATTTTAGTAAGGAAGGGATTAGGGATTAGGGATTAGGAAAAGCTTCTGTTACATTTTTTATAATATTTATCTATCTATCAGTAATTTTAAATTTATATAGCATTTTAATATCTAATTGATAAAATCCCTTAATCCCTTAATCCCTTAATCCCTTAATCCCTTAATCCCTTAATCCCTAACTATAATGACTATAAAAATAAAAATATGCGGAGTTACAACCTTTGATGCGGTTAGAAGTGCCGTTCAAAGCGGTGCTGATTATATAGGCTTTGTATTTTATCCTAAATCCCCACGTAACCTTGATCCTAAAATAGCAAACGGTCTTGGAAAGCATGTCCCTAAGAATATTAAGAAAGTTGCTGTGGTTGTTGATGCAACCAACGATGATATTGATGCGATTTTAAAGTATTTCATGCCTGATATATTGCAGTGCCACGGCAATGAAACTATTGAACGGATAAAGGAAATTAAGGAAAAATATAAACTTCCTGTGATAAAGGCGATTGCTGTGCGTTCTAGTGATAATATATCGAAAGGCAGCACTTATGCGGCTGTGGCAGATATGATACTTTTTGATGCGAAAGCGCCTCCTACAAAAATGCCAGGTGGTAACGGTCTTGTATTTGACTGGACCTTATTGAAGGAACGTGAATTTGATGTGCCGTGGTTTTTATCAGGCGGGCTTAATATCCAGAATGTAACAGAGGCTTTGCGTATTACGCAGGCACCTGGGGTTGATGTGTCATCAAGCCTGGAAAGTGAGCCGGGTATAAAAGACCCTGAGCTTATCAGTCTGTTTATTAAGAAGGTGAAGGATTATTCTTAAATATGATAATAATTAGTGTTGATCCCGTGGTGGGATCGTGATATATTAATGGTTATGAGAATAATTTCACGTGGAACTTTAAGGGACTTTTGGACCAAGCCAGAATATAAAGATTCTGAGCAATCTCTTCGTTCGTGGTTTCAGGTTACTCTTGCTGCAAATTGGAGTAACTCCTCAGATATTAAATCAATATATGGCAGTGCAAGTATAGTAGGTGATAACCGTATTGTATTTAATATAGCGGGAAATAAATATAGGCTGGTGGTAAAAATAAATTATCATTATCAGGTTGTTTATATACGTTTTATAGGAACGCATAAGCAGTATGATAAAATAAATGTAAAGGAGATTTAGATATGGAAATAAATCCTATTAAGAATGATGATGATTATAAAAAAGCATTAAAAGAAATAGATAATTTAATGGATGCTGAGCCTGATTCTTCTGAGGGAGATCTTCTGGATATACTGGTTACATTAGTGTCAGCGTGGGAAGAAAGGCATCATCATATAGAGTCACCGGATCCTGTTGAGGCTATCTTGTTTGTGATGGAACAGCAAGATCTTTCAAGAGTTGATTTGGAGCCATATATAGGCCATCGTGGACGCGTTTCAGAAATATTAAACCATAAGCGCCAGTTAACTTTACCGATGATACGAAAGTTAAATGAAGGGCTTGGTATTCCAGCAGAAATCCTGATTCAAGAAACACATATAATTGATAATCAATATGCAGAATAAACTACCGGATAAAAACGGCCACTTTGGAAAATTTGGCGGTATGTATGTTGCTGAAACTCTTATGCCGCTTATAACGCAAGTGGCAGAAGAATATGAACGCGCAAAGGCTGATCCTGAATTTACCAAAAAACTGGATTATTATTTAGAACATTATGTAGGCAGGCCAAGCCCACTATATTTTGCACAGAACCTTACGGCGCATTTAGGTGGCGCAAAAATATATTTAAAGCGTGAAGAATTAAACCATACTGGCGCGCATAAAATAAATCACTGCGTAGGGCAAATATTGCTAGTAGAGCGCATGGGCAAAAACCGTGTGATAGCTGAAACAGGTGCAGGCCAGCACGGCGTTGCAACGGCAACTGTTTGCGCGCTTTTCAAAAAGAAATGCGTAATCTATATGGGCGCAAAAGACATAGAACGGCAAAAGCCCAATGTGTTCCGTATGAAGCTATTGGGTGCAGAAGTTATTCCAGTGAACCTTGGCACAGGAACCCTAAAGGATGCCATGAACGAAGCCTTGCGCGATTGGGTTGCGAATGTTGATGATACTTATTATTTAATCGGCACAGCGGCAGGGCCGCACCCATACCCTATGATGGTGCGTGATTTTCAATCTGTTGTCGGGCGTGAAACAAAACAACAGATATTAAAAGCAGAAGGGCGGCTTCCCGATACCCTTATTGCCTGCATAGGCGGAGGTTCCAACGCACTTGGGTTATTTACGGAATTCTTAGATGATGATGTAAAAATGATAGCAGTGGAAGCTTCAGGAAAAGGCCTTCATACTGAAGAACATGCAGCTTCAATAACTAAAGGCAGGATAGGGGTGCTGCATGGCAATGCCACCTATTACTTGCAAGATGATGACGGACAAATACAAAACGCCCACTCAATTTCTGCTGGCCTAGATTATCCAGGCATAGGCCCGGAACATGCGTATCTTCATGAAACTGGCCGTGTGAAATATGAATCCGCAACCGACGATGAGGCGCTTGCTGCTTTCTTGCTTTGCACAAAACTGGAAGGCATAATTCCTGCGCTTGAATCGGCGCACGCACTGGCGCATATAATCAAGCTTGCCCCCACGCTCCCAAAAGACCATATTATTGTTATGAATCTTTCCGGGCGCGGCGATAAGGATATATTTACAGTGGCTGAAAGCTTGGGTGGGATGTGACATTGACTCGGAGATGTAAAGGTGTTACACTTACTGAAGCAAAGAATAAAAGGAGTGTAAAACATGCCAACTAATAATCCAAGAGTTAATGTAACTTTAGAAGAAGATGCACTTGAAATGCTTCAATTGCTGGCAAAGCGCGCGCATACTTCTGTTGCGGGTCTTGCCAGGAAATTTATACTTGATGCAATTGAAAATGATGAAGATATGGCTTTATGCAAACTTGCTGAAAAGAGGTTGGCTGAGGATGAGGGGAAGCCAAGGATAAGTCACGAAGATTTCTGGGCATAGTTTATGTATAAAATAGAATATACGGATTCAGCTAAGAGAGATCGGCCTAAATTATCATCAAAAGCTAAATTAATAATACAGGACGCTATTAATAAAAAGCTTGCAACCGATCCCATCAGGTTTGGTAAACCGCTACGCCATAATCTAAAAGGATTGCGTAGTTTGCGTGTAAGTAGCTATAGAGTGATTTATCTTGTAAAAGATGATGTAGTTATAGTTACAAATATAAGGCACCGCAAGGATGTGTATGAAGAATAATTATTACCTCATAATAATCTGGCAGGTAAAATGAAAATCAATTCAACAGTTTTAGAAAAAGCCTTACAAAGCCTTAATGCTGTTTTGGTTATGGAAAGGGATGAAGCTAATATTGTAAGGGATTCTGCAATACAGAGGTTTGAATATACTTATGGACTTGCTGTTAAATTTATAGAAAGACAACTTGAAAATATGCTGGCAATTCCAGATGATGTGGCTGGAATGTCCTTTCATGATTTAATCAGGACTGCGGCTGAAAAGGATATTGTTGATAACCCGGTTCTGTGGTTTGAATATAGAAAAAAGCGCAATATAACTTCACATACCTATGATGAAGCAAAGGCAGAAGAAGTATATAGTATTTTACAGGATTTTGCAAAAAGTGCCGGATATATGCTCGAAAGGATAAAAAGGTTAAATAGCTGATATGTTTGTGGATAAACACAATTTAGAAATTATAAATAATATATTGCATGAACATGTGCCGCATTGTGAAGTTTGGGCATTTGGCTCAAGGGTGCATGGCCATAACTTTAAGAAGTTTTCTGATCTTGATATTGCTGTAATTTCTGAAAATAAAATACCTGCAAGCATAATATCCAGCCTTGAGGAGGATTTTATCGAATCTTATCTGCCATTTAAAGTTGATGTAATTGATTTTGCAACTATCAATGACGACTTTAAGAAAATTATTAAAAATAATTATGAAGTTATACAATCTAGAAGTTAAGTATATATGAAAATTGACCCTTTAGAACTCTCCAAACAGCTAATAAAATGTCGTAGCGTAACCCCGCATGATGATGGGGTTATGGATGTATTAGTGCAGGCATTAGAGCCACTTGGGTTTAAATGTGAAATAGTCACTTTTTCAGAAGAAGGCACTGAACCTGTAAAAAATTTATATGCACGTTTTGGAAATGGTGGTAAAAACTTCTGCTTTGCAGGCCATGTGGATGTTGTGCCATCAGGTGACGAAGCAAGCTGGACAAGTAACCCGTTTTTGCCGGAAGTGCGCGGTGGTATGCTTTATGGCAGAGGCGCATCGGATATGAAATGCGCAGTGGCTGCGTTTGTTGCGGCAGCTAGTGCTTTTATAGAAAAAACCCAGGTTCCAGGTTCCATCTCGCTCCTCATCACAGGCGATGAAGAAGCAATCAGCATAAACGGTACTAAAAAGATGCTGGCGCATATTGCTGCAAAAGGTGAAAAGCTTGATGCCTGCATAGTTGGAGAACCAACTAACCCTGAAGCTCTTGGCGGTATGGTAAAAATTGGTCGCCGTGGTAGCGTTATGTTTAGCGTAACTATATGGGGTAAGCAGGGGCATGTGGCATACCCGCACCTTGCAGATAACCCGATAAAACGCCTTAATACTATATTATATAGTTTAAGTACGCACCAGCTTGATTCTGGCAATGAATTTTTCCAGCCTTCAAATTTAGAAATTGTAACATTTGATGTGAATAACCCGGCAGATAATGTAATCCCGCAAATGGCTACAGCTAAGTTTAACATAAGGTTTAATGATGAGCATACGTCAGGCACGCTGATAAAATGGGTGGAAGGGATATGCGCATCAATCTGTGAGGATAATGGGGCAAAGTTTGAAATAAAAACCCGCGTGTCCGGTGAGTCATTCATTACCAAGCCAGGGGAACTTAGCAATATAGTATGTGATGCTGTAACAAAAATCACTGGAAATATACCGGAGCTTAGCACTACCGGAGGCACATCTGATGCCCGCTTTATCAAAGATTACTGTCCGGTTGTAGAATTTGGCCTATGCAACAAAACTGCCCATAAAATTGATGAAAGCGCATCAGTAGATGAGATTTATAAGCTGGCTGAAGTTTATGAGGCAGTACTCTATGATTACTTTACAGCCTAATACCTGCCGGTAAATTTATAATAAACCTGCATAACATCCCGCTGGTACTGATTAAGCTGCTGGGTTACAGGAATGTAAACCTCATTTATATAATGCTGGTATATTTCAGCTGTGTTTGAAATGCTGGTGCTATACAGGCATATATAAACTACAAGCACCATTGATGAAAAATTGCAAAGCATATTAATTATACCCGGCCTTATGGTGCCTTCCTTAATTTTTATATTTTGTACCTTTTTTATCCTGCTATTGGTAGTGGGGTGGGTAGAAAAAAGGCTGAAATAACCCCTGCCACCCAGGAAAGAAAGCGCCTTTGCCATGTTATGCCCGCCAAATGCATAGGCAGATTCCTTATCACACCTATATTCAATTGCCCTGCCGAAAAACTTTAATATAAAATTATATACAGGCATGAATATATAATTAAAGAATGCCATGATTGAAAAATTCACAATATTATAAATCATGATAATTAACTGCGAAATTGGCCAGCCTACCCAGGGAATAATTTTAAAAATTGCCGCAAGGGCTACAAATATCCACTTGATAACTTTAGATAAAAAATTACTGGCAGATTCACTTGCGGAAGTTAGCAGGCCGGGCAGAAAATCTTTATTGGCAAGATGCGACATTTCATGACCCAGTATTCCCCGCACTGAATCCAGATATTCATCATAGCTATTGGCTTTTTCCTTCATCTGGTTAAGCAGTCCAAGTGTTACTGTAACAATACTCCCGGAAAAACTTCCCACCGCATAGGCGTTGATAACTTTAAAATTCGGATCAATATATAATTTTACATTATTAATTTTAAACTTCTTTTTAAGCAATTCAAATGATTCAATTATATCATTATGACCATAAACCGAGTTAGCTTTTTTAAATGGAATACAGCCTTTACGCAGGCGCCGCATGGTAATGCCGAATATGCTGTCAAAAACCACATAGGCGATAATTAACAAGCTAACCTTGGCTATAATAAAGAAAAATAAATTCGCCCCGATTTTAACAAAAAGGGTTTGGAAAATCATGAATAAAGGAAAAAATAATATTGATATTGGTATCAGCAAAACAATGAAATTTGTCACCGCAAGAAGAAATACCAGTAGAAAAGTGAATGGTTTTGCAAACATTTTTTATTCCTTTTGCTAAGTTATAGTGTTTTAACTTTCTAATGATATTTTGTCATTGCGATGAGTCGAAGCGATAGCGAGCACGAAGAAGCAATCCATTTTCCTTTTCTGGTAAAACTGGATTGCCACGTCACACTCACAAGAGTTCGACTCCTCGCAATGACAAAATATCATTTGAAAATTAAACGCTATATATATAATTGGCAATATAACATTAAGATCAAGTATTCGGAGTTTCGTCATTCCCCGAATTTTTATGCAGCGCCAGCGGAATAAAAATTATAGGGGAATCCAGTATATTAAGCTGGATCACCCTATAATTTTACTGCGTAAAATTCGGGTGATGACGGCATACTTGTGTTAATGGTATAATTGCCATAAAATTAGACATTATTTAGATTCCAATTTCTAAATTCGTCACTTTACTAATCATTATTCCACTTCTCCCGCCCACCACGATTTTCTATATAATTTATAAGTGCGGCAACTACTTTACGGTCAAATTTTGTGCCAGCCTCATTGTTTATAGATTGAATGGTTTCATCCAGTGACTTCATAAGCCTGTGCGCCCTGGGGCTGCGCAGGCTTATGAAATCTTCCGCCACCGCTAATATTCGCGCAGTGATTAATATATCATCTCCTTTTAATTTATAAGGCCCATCTCCATCAACACGCTCATGTGCCTGTTTAATAGTTTCGATTACAGGTCCTTCAAATTCTATTTCTTCAAGTAATTCTGCGCTTACATCGGTAGTTTCATCAAAAATATGCTTTTCATCGTTTGTAAGTTCCCCGGATTTTGTTAGCAGGCTAAGGGGAATAAGCATCCTGCCAAGATTCATAAGCTTTCCTGATATTTTAACAGTTTCCACCAATATATCTTCTAGCCCCATTTCGGTTGCAATTTCCGATGCCAGCTTTGCTACGCGGGTGGAATGATCTGCTGTATATTTATCGCGCTTATCCATGAATGATAAAAGTGTGTCTATTATAGCATTAAGTGCTCTTAGCAGTTTTTCTTTTGATTGTATAGGAGCTGTTATATCCTGCTCGATAACCAGCACGCCATCACGCGATTTTCCATCATCAGGGCTTGGTATATACATCAGCGGTATATGGCATGACTGGATAATTTTTTCTTCCCCATCTATAAAAAAGCGCTGTGTGGTATTGACAGTTTTATGGTCGGCAAGGGCGGTAGCATTCATTTTTATATATGGCCGGGCTTTATCTTTACCCATAATATTCACCATGTTTTGCCCTAACATTTCCTTTGCACTTATACCTGCTTGCTGCGCGGCTTTCAGGTTAGCAAAGCGGTAGCGGTTTTTGGCGTCTACTATAAAAGTTACTTCCGGTTTGTTATCCGTGATAATACGCAAAATATGTTTTTGCGCTTTAAGATCCATCATCATTTTACGGTATCTTCCTGCAACCCTGCTTTCTTTCAGGAAATTTGCATATTGCCACATTGCTATGATTGCGGCTGTTATAAAGAAAATTGTTATTATACCGATTGTTAGCAGGTTGTTCCTGTGGGTGGTGCTTTCTGCCAGTGCTTCATCGCTGTTAACTTTATATACAAGTGTCCATGGTGTGTTAGCTATTTTCCGCCCTGTTACCAGAACTTTATTATAGGCATAATCACGCTTTATTGCAAACTGGCCAGGATTAAGTACAGCAAAGGATGCTTCCAGCTCTGGAGTTATATTAAGATTTTTACTTAAAGCAGGGCTGCCATCATTAGTAGGTGAAATATAGTTTAAAATATTGCCGTCCACACGCACCAGCATTGCTTCAGCAGTTTTTTCCATAGCGCCAGGTTGTTTAAGTAAAGGAAATAATGATTCTTCAACGGTTTGTATACCTACAATGCTGCCTACATAATTCATTCCCGAGCCATCATCGCCCTGCACAGAAGGTATCGGAACGGAAAATACAATTGAAGGCTTGCCATCAACGCCCTTATAAATATTGGAAATATAATTTTCTGACTGCGGCAGGTTAACGATAATTTCAGCGAGCCTGCCTTCTAAAGGAGGCATGGAAATTGTTGAAACCAAGACTTTCTTTTCCTTATCCAGTATTGCTATTCCTGAAGTTCCGCTTGTCTGGACATTAGCATTTACAGTCTGGATTGATTTGCTTGCAAAACCACTGCGCTCTGCGGTAAATACCAATAAGTTACGCAAATATGAAACTTGAAAAGGTTCTTCCTTTGATTCCGTAGGGGTCTGTAATATTTGTGAGGCGTATAATTCTAAATATTGATTATCAGCCAGAGAGGTAAGTTCAGCAAATTGCCTTGCTATCCATTCATTTACGGCATTTGCACGGCTGTCGGCAAGTATGCCAAGGCGAGTTTCCCAGTTTACCAGGTCGCGCTTGCTTTCAATAGCGACAAATTTAATAAGCCCAACTGTACTTATAATAATTACAGTAATAACAGCCACAACCGCAATAACGGCTGCCTGCTTTGTTTTGCTAAGCTTCCTGAGACTTTCTTTATACATAATGGTTAATTATAAACAGTAATTTTTGCCTTGCAACTAAAAGTGCATAATAATCATAGCTTTATTAAATAACATCCTTCCCACTTTTTCTTATTTCCGCAACACCTTTATTTGCAAGCGCATCAGCCAGTTCATTGCCGGCATTGCCTGAATGGCCTTTAACCCATTTCCACTGCACATTATGTGAGGCAATTGCAGCGTCTAGCTCCTGCCATAAATCAATGTTTTTGACAGGTTTTTTATCAGCGGTGCGCCAGCCGTTTTTCTTCCAGCCATGAATCCATTTGGTGATGCCGTCTTTCATGTAATTGCTATCGGTGTGTAGCTCGGCAACACACTCTGTTTTCAGGCTTTGCAGGGCGCGTATGGCAGCGGTTAGTTCCATACGGTTATTGGTGGTGTGCTTTTCCCCACCAAAAATCTCTTTTTTATGGCCGTTATATTCAAGTACAGCTCCCCAGCCGCCAACCCCTGGGTTACCGGAACATGCACCGTCTGTGTGGATTATTACTGTTTTGGGTGATTCAGTTGTTTTCATGGATTATCTCTATCCCATATTCCCTATAGGATGTAATTTCTTTGTGGAAACGTAATTTATATAAATATTCAAGGGGGTTTTTTGTATGCACAAGCGCGTCATTAACCGGGTACATTTTGGCGTGCATACGGGTCAGTAAAAAGCGCATTGCCGCGCCAGTTGCAAGCAAAGGCAGGGCCTGGAATTCACCCCCGGAAATTTTCCTTACACTATTATATGAAGAAACCAGTGCATTTGCCTTAGATTTATTAAATTCCCATTTATTTGCCGCAGGCGTATCGAAGCACCAGGCATTGATACATATTGCCAGGTCATACATAAAAATATCATCACAGGCGAAATAAAAATCAATTATCCCAGCAATTTTACCATCACTTGCAAATAATACGTTATCAGGAAAAATATCACCGTGGATTACCCCTGATGGAAGATTCTTCGGCCACTGGCTGTTTAGCCACTCGCGTACCTGGGATATCTCATCCTTAAGCCCTGGTGATATTTCTTCAGCGCGGTCTTTTACGGAATCGAATTTCTTTCTCCAGCCTTCAAGGCCAATTTCATTAGCGCGTTTTAAAGGGAAGTCGGCGCCTGCAAGGTGCATTTTGGCAATGTTACGCCCGAGTTCTTCAATGTATGGAAGCGATGCGTTAGTCACCTCGAAGCCCTTAACAAAGCTCACAATAGCGCAAGGCTTGTCTTTAATATGGGATATGTTAAGGCCGGAATTGTTCTTTATCGGGGTAGGGCATGGAATGCCTTTTGAAGAAAAATGCCCCATTAAATCAAGGAAAAATGGCAGGTCTTTTTCATTTACGCTATGCTCGTATATTGTAAGCACGTAGCGGTTGTTTTCAGTGTCCAGAATGAAATTAGAGTTCTGAATGCCAGCGGCAATCCCCGAAAATGTTTTTAATTTGCCAATATCATATTGGACGAGTAAACTTTCCAGGTCGCTTTGTGATATTTTCGTATATACGGCCATAATAAATAAAAAAATAATGGATTTTTCTAGCAAGTTTCTATAGCAGAGTGTATTTAAGTACAAGTAGTAAATGGATTGTAGATTGCAGATTTAATATTTATGGAAAATAAATGACCGATACTAATGTAGCCCCACAAGTAGCGCAATCTTCCCCTTATATGGTGGAAGTTGAGGCAGGCAAGCAATATTCATGGTGCTCATGCGGGTTCAGTAAAACGCAGCCATTTTGTGATGGTGCGCACCGGGAGTCTGGCACTGGCCTGAAATCCGTGAAATATTTAGCTACTGAAACTAAGCGGGTTGCATTTTGTGGTTGCAAGAAAACTGGCAATTCCCCAATGTGTGATGGCGCGCATAAGAATATTTAATTAATTGCGCTAGTTACTGGTTGCTAGTATCAGTAAATAATTATAATAAATTAAAAAAGCTTGAAGCTGGTAATTATATATCAGTATTATCGGCAAATAATAAAAAGGTATAAAATGTCATTTCGTAAGGTTAGTTTTATTAAAGCAGCGCGTATTCTGATTTTGCCTGTAGTAGTGCTGGCAATTATATGTGCAGTTGGCTCGGCAAATGCTTCAAAAGGCGATACTATAAAGCTGATGGATTTATTCGGCGATGTTTTTGATAAAATCAAACGTGATTATGTTGAAGATGTTTCAGATAAGGATTTAATTGAAGCTGCTATTAACGGCATGCTTTCTTCACTGGATCCGCATTCAAGCTATATGAACCAGAAAGCCTTTGATGAGATGAAAATCCAGACTAAAGGCGAGTTCGGCGGCCTTGGTATTGAAGTTACCATGGAAAATGGCCTTGTAAAAGTAGTATCCCCCATTGATGACACACCGGCTTTTGCCGCAGGTATTAAAACAGGTGATTATATAAGCCGTATTGACGGTGAAGCTGTAATGGGCACTACCCTTGCGGAAGCTGTTGAAAAAATGCGCGGTAAACCCGGCACTCCTATTAAGCTTACGGTACTTCGCGAAGGTGAAACTGACCCTTTGGAGTTTGTAATTAAAAGGGATATTATCAAAATAAAATCTGTTCGTGCTAACCGTGAAGGAGATGTTGCATATATACGTATCACATCATTCTCTGAGCAAACCGGTAAAATGCTGGAAAAAGAATTAAACAGAATTATGGGAGAAGTGGGCGCGGATAAATTCAAGGGTGTTGTCCTTGATATGCGTAACAATCCTGGTGGCCTATTAGACCAGGCTATAGAAGTATCAGACCTTTTCCTTGAAAAAGGCGAGATAGTTTCAACAGGCGGCAGGGTTTCCGATAGCAATAAGAAGTTCGGTGCCTCGGGCGGTGATTTGATAAACGGCAAGCCGATTGTAATTATAATCAATGGCGGTTCAGCTTCGGCATCAGAAATTGTTGCAGGTGCATTGCAAGATCATAAACGTGCAATAGTAATCGGGACTAAGTCTTTTGGTAAAGGTTCAGTGCAGACGGTGATACCACTTTCTGCCAGCAAAGGTGCTATGCGCTTGACTACATCACGTTATTTCACCCCATCCGGGCGTTCTATCCAGGCAGAAGGTATTGAGCCTGATATCTGGGTTGAGCAGTCTAAGGTTGAATCTTCCGAATCAAAGAAACTTGCAACTGAAGCTTCTTTGCATAAACATCTTGAAAATGGCAATGATAAAAATAAAGCCGGCACCAAGATTGAAAAAGAAGATATTATTAAACGCCAGAAAGAGTTATATTCAACTGACTATCAGCTAGCCCGCGCTATTGATATGTTAAGGGGTATGGCAATTTATAGTGCTAATCTATCTGGTAAGTAGATACTGATTAAGCTCCTGTATATGGAGCTGGTGTATTTATTTGATTTGTTGTGTTTCAATAGGGCGTGATAGGAAACTGTTACCGCAGATATTTTTGAAGTAGGGCATGGCAGTTTCAGGGATGATTCTGTATGTGGCAGAAATCAACTTAAATATTGTTATATGCTTGCCAATTATTTGTTCTATACTCATTCTGTTTCTAATTGAATCAGAATGAGTATAGAACTTATGCGTTGTCTCACCATTAAAACCCAGATTCCCAATGTGTTATGCGGTGATGATGCTTCATTTTTGTGCGGCAAGTCCGTGATAAACTAAAATAATATGAAAATATGAAAACAATCCTAGTAACCGGCGGTGCCGGATTTATCGGCAGTAACTTTGCAGAAATTGCTTTGCAGAAAAATTACAAAGTAATAGTTCTGGATTCATTCACCTATGCAGGGCATGAAGCAAGCTTAGAATTTGCAAAAGGCAGCCCTGATTTTACGCTGGTAAAAGGCGATATTTGCGATGGTGCATTAGTGCTGGATTTGCTTCAAAAACACAAAGTTGATGGGGTAATAAATTTCGCAGCAGAAAGCCATGTGGATAATTCCATAAATTCACCCGGAGTTTTTATTAAAACCAATGTAGATGGCGTATATACTATGTTGGAAGCTAGCCGCCGCTATTTTAATGAACTGCCTGAAAATAAAAAACAAGCATTCCGTTTCGTGCAGGTTTCTACTGATGAAGTTTATGGCTCGCTGGAGCTTGATGACGGTTTAAAATTCTCCGAAGAAACCCAGTATAAGCCGAGTTCGCCATATTCAGCTAGTAAAGCGGCGGGCGATCATCTTGCCCATGCCTGGTTTAAAACATATGGGCTTCCGACTATAGTTACAAATTGCAGTAATAATTATGGGCCAAGGCAATTTCCTGAAAAGCTCATACCGCGCATGATTCTATGCGCATTGAATGGCGAAAAACTACCAGTTTATGGTGATGGCAAGAATGTTCGCGATTGGATTCATGTGCATGACCATTCAAATGGCGTGTTACTAGCCTTTGAAAGGGGTAATCCTGGCGAAACCTATTGTTTTGGCGGGAATGCCGAAGTTGCCAATATCAACCTTGTAAATCAGTTATGCAGCACTTTGGATGCTCTTAATCCTTTGCCTGATGGTTCTTCCTACAATAAAAATATTACATTTGTTACAGATAGGGCTGGACATGACCGCCGATATGCAATAGATGATAGTAAGGCTTCAAAACAATTAGGTTTTAGAAGGGCGTATGATTTTACCAGCGGTTTGCGTGCTACGGTTACGTGGTATTTAGAAAACCAGGCTTGGTGTGAGGAGGTTAGGTAGAGTGTAAGAATGTGAGAATGTAAGAATGTGAGTAGAACGAGAATTTATCTTCTTGCTTTACTTACATTCTTACATTCTTAGATTCTTACATTCTTTACATTATGAAAACAGTACCATTTATAAAAATGCACGGCGCAGGAAATGACTTTGTAATAGTCGATTGCCGTGCAGAAAATTTAATTTTCTCCAAAGAAGATGTACAGGAAATATGTGACCGGCACAAAGGCATAGGCTGCGACCAGTTTGTGCTTCTAAAGCATTCGGAAGTTGCTGATATAAAAGTGGAATTTTATAATGGTGATGGCAGTAAATCTGGCGCTTGCGGCAATGCCAGCCGCTGTATTGCTTCCCTTGTTATGATGCAAGTGGAACAGCCAATGACCACACTAGAAACCGATAGCGGCATTTTGGAATGTTTTGCTACAGGTGAATATTCAAGCAATGATGAAGAATTAGTAACCGTGAATATGGGCACTGCAAAATATGGCTGGCAGGATATTCCGCTTGCGTATGAGGCGGATACTTTAAGCTTGGAAGGGATTTGGGATTTGGGATTTGGGTTGGAGTCTCTAGCCCCTTCTTGCGTTAGCATGGGCAACCCCCACGCTGTATTCTTTGTTGACGACGCGAAAGCAATCGAACTGGAAAAATACGGCCCTGCACTTGAACATCATAAAATGTTCCCGAAAAGGGCTAATATAGGTATAGCGCAAATTATTTCTAAAGGTGAAATAAATTTACGTGTATGGGAGCGCGGCGCTGGTGAAACACTCGCTTGCGGCAGCGGTGCGTGTGCGGCAGTAGCAGCAGGACTTAGGCGCAAACTACTTTCTAATAAAGTTGTCGTGCATTTGCCTGGTGGCGATTTAACTATCGAAATTATCGAAAGCGGCGAAATAATGATGACAGGCCCGGTGGCGGTGGTATTTACCGGGGTTATTGAGTTGTAAAAATATAGAGGTAATAGTTTGTTATCAAAAATTCGTCCACTTATCCCTGTGACTTCCCATGTTGCACGCCTTAGTGGCGTTGCTAGTAATATGCAATTTTCTAAACGCCCATACCTTAATATAGAAGATTTTAGCTTTAATGAAGATACAAGAATATTTACCACTTGGAACCGCCATAATTTATGGTTAGCCGATCATTCCAATGGTAAAAAGTTTGTATTAAAGGAAATGAATGGCGATGCAATATGGCGGCAGGCTAGGGAATCGGGCGCGTCAATGAATAGTTTTGGCTCACCGGAAGAAGAAGATAAATTCCGCGCTGAAACAGAAGCATTTTTAAGTGCTTTTATGCGAAAATTAGCACCGGAACACTCACCTAAATCTGTAGAAGTTGTATTTGGGGTGGATGATGAAGGCCAAAAAAAATATTATGTTGCATCTGAGTTCCAGGAAAATTATCTGGATTTTAATTCCCTGGATATAAAAGATAAAAAAAGATTCTTTGTTGGTGAAAAAGGAGAAACCAGGCTTTTACTAAGTACTGATCCAGATAAGAGTATAGCTATATATGGAAGAATCGCTACAAAACTGGCATTGAATGCTACACGCGAGTGGGATGATAATCCTGAAAATATCGGGGTAATATGCAATCCGGCAGAAGTTAGTAATGAAAATAACCCCGACAAAAGATATCCTGTTTTTAGCATAGACCATGAAATTTCTGAAGATTTAATTAAAAGGCCAAAGACTTCCCATGAAATTTTTGGAATGGCAAAAAAGGTTGCATCAGGTAAAGGTTTTAGTGTTTATTCATTTATGGATTTAAACCATCTGCAAATAGCCGCCCGTGAAGATGTAAGGATGGAAAGTGTAAAACATACTTCTAATGTTTTTAGAGAACAATATCTGTCGCCAGATATTTTTATGGAAAGATTAAGCCGCGATTATAGCCCTGAATACCAACAGAAGATATATAACATTGGCATAAACCTGCAAGAAAGAGGCGCTGTTTTTGCTGCTGCAAATACCCTTATACAAAATAACTGGGATGGAAGTGAAGAGCATTCCCATAAGATTTTTCAAGACAAATATGGTGGAAAATATTTAAGGCTAAGTCATTATAATATATGGAACATAGAATCTGGTAAACAAACAGCTATATCAGGTAGGGCGTAATTATTTATCTCTTTGAGAAGAAACATGACCAACCAAGTAATCACCTTCGGCTGTCGCCTTAATACCTTCGAAAGCGAGGTAATTAAGGATGCTATTGCCAAAAGCGGTGATGAGAATATTATTGTATTTAACACCTGCGCTGTAACAAAAGAAGCCGAAAGGCAGGCGCGCCAGGCGATTCGCAAAGCGCGCAAGAAAAATCCCGATGCAAAAATTATAGTAACTGGCTGCTCCGCGCAAATTAGCCCGGAAATGTACGCGGCAATGCCTGAGGTAAGTAAAATACTTGGCAATAGCGAAAAACTGGAAGCCACAAGTTACCTTGATATTTCTGGCAGCGAACGCGTGCAGGTTAATGATATAATGTCTATAACCGAAACCGCATCGCACATGGTGAGCAGCTTTGAAGGGCGTGTGCGCGCGTTTGTGCAGGTGCAAAATGGCTGTAACCACCGCTGCACATTCTGCATAATCCCTTATGGAAGGGGCAATAGCCGCTCTGTGCCGATTGGTGAAATTGTGGCGCAAGTAAAAAAACTGGTGGAAGCCGGGTACATGGAAGTTGTTATCACGGGCGTTGATATTACCGATTACGGTAAGGATTTACCGGCCTCACCTTCGTTTGGCAGTATGATAAAACGCTTGCTAGCGCTCGTTCCTGAACTGCCGCGCTTGCGTATTTCATCAATAGATGTAGCGGAAGTTGATGAAGAATTAATGCATCTGATAAAATATGAACCACGCGTTATGCCGCATATTCATATATCATTGCAGGCTGGTGATAATATGGTACTAAAACGCATGAAGCGCCGCCACTGCCGCGAGGATGTTTTGCGTTTTGTAGAAGAAGTGAGAAAAGCCAGGCCGGAAGTTGCATTTGGCGCGGATATAATCGCAGGTTTCCCAACGGAAACCGATGAGATGTTTGAAAATACGTTGAACCTGGTACATGAGGCTGGCTTGCAATTCCTGCATGTTTTCCCATATTCGGAAAGGGAAGGGACCCCGGCTGCAAAAATGCCGCAAGTTGCCGGGAATATAAGGAAGGAACGTGCAGAAAAACTCCGTAATGCAGGCGATGTTGAACTTGCAAAGTTTTTAAGTGGTAAAATTAATAAAAATGTAAATGCCATTATAGAAAAAGAAAACCTTGCCAGATGCGAAGATTTTACAAGTGTAAGGATAAATGGTGAGTTTGAAGCTGGCAGCATTGTTCCTGTAACATTGGTTGCTGTGGAAGGGTTGGAGTTGGTTGGGAAAATTGTTTAATACGTGGCTGGATGCGAGTAAAAATGCTTAGATTCTTAAAAATAAAGAAAGAACAAAAACGCGAAATTGAAACTGAACTTGCGCTTCCTGAAGATATGCCTGATACAAAACAAGGCTGGTCGTCGCGCCTGAAGGCTGGTCTTTCCAAAAGTTCCAATAAAATAAATGATGGTTTGAAAGATATACTTATCCGCAAAAAACTGGATGAGCAAACTATTGAAGAGCTTGAAGAATTGCTGATAACTTCCGATATGGGGGCTGTAACTGCTGCTAAAATAGCAAGCGATCTTGCACGGCATAAATTTGAAAAAGATATTTCTGTCCTGGAAGTTAAAACTGTAATATCCCAGAAAATTGCAGAAATACTTAAGCCAGTTGCAAAGCCGCTGATAATAAATGAAAAAAACCGTCCACATGTGCTGCTTGTATGCGGCGTGAATGGCTCCGGCAAAACTACCACAATCGGTAAATTAGCAGAGGAATGGCAAAGTGAAGGCAAAAAAGTGATGCTGGCTGCGTGCGATACTTTCCGCGCCGCTGCCATCGAACAATTGGAAGTTTGGGCGGTGCGTTCTTCTTGCGCTTTTGTAAAAGGTGAGCTGCATTCAGACCCAGCAAGTGTGGCATATAAAGCCTATGAGCAGGCAAAAGCAGAGAATGCGGATATACTTATAATAGATACCGCAGGCCGCCTGCAAAATAAGAAAAACCTTATGGAACAATTAAGCAAGGTTATCCGCGTTATAAAAAAGATAGATGAAAATGCGCCGCACGATACTGTAATAGTGCTGGATGCCACCACTGGCCAGAATGCCAACAGCCAGGTAAAAACCTTTAAGGAAATTGTAGATATCACAGGTATAATCATAACCAAGCTTGATGGTACTGCCAAAGGCGGAGTGCTGGTAAGCCTTGCAAAGCAATTTGGCCTGCCTATACATGCAATCGGGGTGGGCGAATCAGCCAGCGATCTGAAGCCATTTAACGCAAAGTCTTTTGCGGATAACCTGGTCGGGTTGTAAAGACCTCTGCATAATGAGGATTTTTTGAGTGAGTTCTAGGAATGACCACCCTCAGAACCGCTGTACAATTGTTTATATTGTACAAAGAGCTGGACCCCCGCCTTCGCACACTACTGTCCGGTAAAAAATTTATTGACCTCGTGAAGTTAAGGCATGCAGTATGTTTGGTGGAGTTTTGATTAAATATAACTTAAAATTGAAAAGGAAGCGCCCCTCACCCTAACCCTCTCCCAGTGGGAGAGGGAACTATACGGATACCTTGCCTCAAATCTAGAGTGGGAGCGCGGCACCCGTGAATCCCCTCTCCCACTGGGAGAGGCTTGTAGACCGAAAAAACAGTACCTATGTACTGTTTTTTCTAGTACAAGGGGTGATGGTTTCTTACTTTTGAACAGGGGAATTATTTTCCCCGGACAGTAGTGCGCCTTCGCAGGAACGCGTGTCGCATAACGAATAGCAAGGAGTTTGAAAGTAAAACTCCTTTAGATAAACTGCATAACAATGCGTAAATAAAAATAAAATTTACTATAATTTTATCTTTGGGTAAGCATAATAATTTATTAATCCAACCCCTTCTTCCCCGGCATTTTTGCCAGCAGCCAATCCGTAGAGCAAGGCGGCAATACGCTAAGCAACCACACTACAAAATATAACCTGAATGGGAACGCTATCCTTGAAGGATTGCTTTGCAATCTCCTTGCTATAAGGCGAGCAGCTTTTCCTGCGGTCATGATAAACGGCATAGGGAATTTATTTACATCAGTCATCGGGGTTTTAATATAACCCGGCGTTACTACGGTAACCTTTATACCATCTTTTGCCAGTGCGCCGCGTAAGCCCTCGCCATACACGCGTACTGCCGCTTTACTTGCTGAATATGCAGGTGAACTTGGCAAGCCGCGGTATCCGGCAAGAGAGCTGATAATTACCACTTGCCCTTTTTTCTCCTGCTTCATATATTCAATAACCGGGTGAATAGTATTTATCACGCCATCAATATTGGTAGAAAATATTTTACGCACCTGCCCAGCACTTTCTGCGCCGCCTTCAGTTCCGGCAGAAATTCCGGCATTAGCAATTACCATATCAATCTTGCCACCACCTAAATATATGGAATCAATCCATTCTTCTATTTTCCTGGCATCAGATACATCCAGCGCACGCTCTGAAACAATAGCGCCTTTATGCTCACACATTTTTTTGACTTCCACCAGCCGCTTGTGGTTCCTTCCGCTTAGGTATAAATTTATTCCACTGTTTGCATAAGCCAGCGCTAAAGCTTTACCAAGGCCGCTATTTGCGCCTGTTATGAGGATGTTTTTGGGTTTTGTCATAAATTAGTTCGTAGTTCGTAGTTTATAGTTGGTAGTTTTGATGTTTGTAGGTTATAGTCTTACTGTTTTCCATTGCAACTATCAACTACGAACTACGAACTAACCTATGCCCCACGCCAACATGAAAAGACGCGGCATTATGTTTATCCTTTCCTCACCATCTGGGGCCGGAAAAACAACTCTTTCACGTCTTTTGCTGCAAAACGACCCTAACATAACCATGTCAATTTCTTATACCACACGCCCCCCAAGACCAGGTGAAGTTGATGGTGTGGATTATTTTTTCGTAAGCGAAAAGGAATTTGAAAAAAAGGCCGATGAAAAATATTTCTATGAATTTGCCGAAGTATTCGGGAATTTTTATGGCACTCCGCGCAAACGGGTAGAAGAAGAGCTTGTTGCTGGGAGGGATGTATTATTCGATATAGATTGGCAAGGAACACGCCGCCTTACTGCCAAAGCGCGCGATGATATTGTAAGTATATTTATACTTCCTCCTGCTATGGATGAACTTGCACGCAGGCTAAAAGCACGTGCGCAAGATAGCCATGATGTAATTGAAAAACGCATGGAACGCGTCCGCGATGAAATAAGCCATTGGGATGAATATGATTATGTGGTGATAAATGATTCAATCGATTATTCCTTACAGAATATATTATACATACTAAAAGCGGAAAGGCTTAAACGCCGCCGCCAGAATTCTTTAATGGAATTTGTTGGGGATTTGTTGCATCAGAGGGGTTAAGAGAGTTTGTTTCCAATTGGTTACCCCCCCCCTCACCCTAACCCTCTCCCTCAGGGAGAGGGGACTTCCTTTGCGTATTTTCGTAATAAGATAAAGTTAATTTACAAATGTGCGCCCATATCTTATCAAGCAAATGTGGTAAGAAAGTTCCCTCTCTCTGAGGGAGAGGCTTGTAGACCGAAAAAACAGTACATAGGTACTGTTTTTTCTAGTACAAGGGGTGAGGGGGATCTATATCCAGAATCCTTTGTAATAATCGAGCTTCCGGGATGACAGCACCCTAAAAATCCTCCCACCACGATTCCACTTTAACCTTTCCGGTAGCAGCAGTTACCGGGGTTCCAACAATTAAATTACCCTGTTTTGTAAAGCCTTCACCAAGACCGCTGGCCGCCTGGTCGGTACTGATGCCGATATAGATTTTATTTTTATATAACACAGCCTCAGTTGGAACCCCAGAGCCAAGGCTGGTAGTGCGCAGTGTTGTGCCGCAGGTAAAATTATGCTCACTGATAGATCCTATTCCTGCCGAACATATATCTGTGTTGTTAGCTGTATATCTAGGGAATAACACGATATTGTTTTTTACCGTTGCCTTGGCTGTTATTTTCTCATTAGAATTAAGGTTGAAATACCAACCTTGCTGTGAGCTGGTAGGGCATATACCACCGCTTACATTGGCAAGGTTTGAAGCTGTCGCCATAGTGGAGATGCTTGTATAATTAGGGAAGTTGGTATCTTTTACACCATAGGCGCGGTTAGCAATGTTACTATCTACAGTACCCAGGTTTTGCATATCGCCAGTACCATAATATTGGATTAATGTTCCCGATGTATCAAGTGCAGCGGCAGTTTGCTGGAATGATAACCTGGCATTGGTGCTGGTAGATTCGGTATTGAATAATTTAGTTGTATCGTAAAGAGTACCATTAGTGGTTAAGTTAACTTTCCATAATTTACCTTCCAAATCGCTTAAATAAATAATAGCGCCAGTTGCCGTGAATGCTGCGGCGGAATCACCTGTTATTGCTGTAACGGTTGGCGGAACCGAGCTTGCTATGCCGTTTGTGGATATTGTATCGCCAATGGCAATATTCCTGATAATCTGACCGTTATTTTCAAGATCTATAACAAATAATTGCGCACCATATGATGTGTTGGTAGCACCGTTATATCCACCGCCAAATACGGCAGTCCATTTCATGGCACCGCTTGTACCAACTGGTAAAAGCAATATATTAGGGGTAGACCAGCTTTCTCCAAGTGTAAAGAAATTATAGGCAGCAGGCGCAGTTGCCGATGTATAATTCGTGCGCGTACCATCGGCCGCCCAGTAATTTATCCTGCTGGTGGTGGAGTTATAGTTAATGGTGAATAAATGCTGCGGGCTATCCGGGTTAGTTATATCCAGCGCAAAATAAGATTTCCCACCCTGGCGGAGGCCCGATATAAGCACGGTACGCCACGCACCACCATAATAGATATCTTTCACAATGGCTGTGCCGTCTACACCATATATACTTACGCTTTGCCCTGCGGTTGAAGAAATCATATCTTTAAAATTAGGCAGCAGGCTTGGCGGTATAAATGCCCATTTTTCCTGCCCTGTGGCAGAATCAAACGCGTGGAGCATACCATCATTAGCACCTACATAAATTGTTTCACTGCGCGCACTGCATACCCCACCGCAAGTAGAGCCGCTTTGGAAAGCGGCATAACCATTCGTTGCCCTGTAATAGCTTTCTGTATTGGTTGCTGCCGTATCAGAAGTTATAGCCGATGGCGGGCCAACTGCAACAGCGCGTGTATGGTAAATATCCGCCAATTTCCACCTTTCCCCGGTTATTATTGTGGAGCCCTCATCATCAACACCATTTGAATATTCATTGTATGAATCCGCACCACGCACGAAGCTTATAAGATTCGTAAGGTTGGCGTCATTCATAGCCGTACCTAAATTTTCATTCATAGGTGAGCGCAAGCCATCTATATTATCTGTTGTGAAGTTATTCAGGCTGGTAGTAAGGCCTGTTCCTACAGTCCAGATATTGCGGCTTTCCTCTGGTTTTACAGCAAGTAACGACCCTGCCTCCCATAACAGAGAACCAACTGAACCATCTGAATTAATTTCATATTTACTAAATGACCCCTTCCATTGATGGGTTACTTTCTGCTTGAAAGTTGCCTGCAATATATGGTCATTATTCGTAACGCCAGGCATTACCGTCGGGGCGCTGAAGGTGAGGTTTGAGCTTATTATCTGCAACACGAAATGCGAAACCGCATCATATACGCCTTGCCAATCGGTCGCAAATACCGGAGAATCCGGGTAAGTTCCGGCAATTTGCGATAGGGCAATATAATTATTTAGTCCTGTTTCCGAAGCCTCGGAATTAAAGCCAATTGCAAAGGTTTTTACCTGGTATGTATCATATAACCATTTGGCAGTAGTGGAGGCAGTGTTATCGGTCCATTCACCATCGCTTATCACTACCAAAACCGTGTTCTGGCACCACGCACCAGGTACAAACGGGGTATTTACGCCTGTTAAATAGCTTTTCGCCAGGGTCATAGCCGCATCTAAAACCGTGTAGCCACCCGCACTTAAGCTATCTGCCAGTGAATAAATTGACGCAGCACCACTGCTGGATACATTCACCCTCATAGTTGCGCTTGAATTCCATGTCATAAGACCGAAATTTGCGCCATCGGTAAGGTCAGTATTAGAAACTATATTCTTTATTACTATTTTCGCCTGGTCCATCTTGCTCTGCTCCGCTGGAGGGGTAAATAGCAGATTGCTGGAAAGCCCCTGTATCCTATCATTATTATAATCGGCTACCCAGATATTACCGGATGCATCCCGCGCAATACCGGCAGGATTCTTCCATTTACCAAGTGAAGTGCCGTTACTGCCATAAGTTGCTACTTGCGAACCTGAGGTATTATATTTATAGATTTTATTGCCGGAATAATTACTTACATATATGCTGCCATCTAGCCCTACAGCAACACCCATGGGTTTATATGAAGTTGAAATTGTCATCTGCAAAGTGCCGGATGAATTATATTTCCTGATTCTTTCATTTCCATTTTCAGTTACATAAACATTGCCGGAAGTATCCAGCGCAATCATAGTGCCGCCGGAATTTGACCAGGCTGATCCTTGCGCAGTGCCAGATGAATTATATTTTTGTACCTTACCACTGCTGTTTATTACATAAATAGAGCTGGCATCCGCTGTCATTGCCATACCTTTCATGCTGGAACCTGTATCAAATTGTGATACATAGGTTCCATCGGTAGTGAATTTTTGTACACGACCATTATTCTGGTCGGCTACGAACACATAATCGGTGCCTGATATAGTAGCCACCGCAATTGCATAAATATATTTGAATTTACCGCTTCCCGTTCCATAACTGCCCCAATCAGTGACATATGTACCCGAAGATGTATATTTTATAACATTAGAATCATCCTTGCTCGCTATGTAGATATTGCCGCTTGAATCAAATGCAACACCATAAGGATATTCTATTACCCCGGTTGGCACTGTTCCATCCATACTGCCGGATGTATCGAGCATTATCAGCACGTTAGTTTTTACGTCCTGGAAACCTGTGCCAGGAGGAGGCGATTTCGCAAAAGCCGCACTTGCGGCTAGCAAGATTAATATGGTTAATAGTTTTAACATTTTAGTATTCCTTGTATTAAGGAGCCGTTCCCTCTCCCTTGAGGGAGAGGACGGATTTCTCCAATTTTTACTTTAAAAATTGGTAAGAAATCCGGGTGAGGGGGGATTATAATGAAACAGTAAAATAAAAAATTTTTCATTATACATTTTTCATTTTCACTTCTAAAACCCCCTCACCCTAACCCTCTCCC
>DITJ01000008.1 GCA_002422795.1 Alphaproteobacteria bacterium UBA6187
GGCCAAAATCCTCAACATCACTCCAACCCTCAGCACCACATATCACCGCACATAATGTTAAAAACAACAGTTCATCAACAGGATACGTCTTGTAACTCTCATGGCGTGGGTCTTTTAAATTGTCAAAATAATCCAGAAATCCAAGATCTTTCATCTTATACCTACTTGGTTTAAGTTTAAAATCTCAGCTATATAGATTTATTACCACTTTGTAAAAAATTTAGGGGGGGCTTCCCACTTCTAACTTTATGGATATATACTCATTCTGATTCTAATCGGCAGTTTGAATCAGAATGAGTATACAACATAAAATTTAATAGTAAGCATAATGACTTCTTACAAATAGAATTATAAATTTTTATTAAATTATCAATATATTGCATATAATTCTAAAATAATAACAACAAATAGTAAAATAATGCTTGCTACTTGACTTTTGCTGTATCAATAATTGCAATAGTTTGCTAAAACTGCAACTAATCTACAGCTTCCCTGATAAAAGTAACGATGTATAAAATTAAAATAGCTTTTGTAAATATAAGTATAGTTATATGCCTCACCGCTATAGCTATATTTTCTTCTATTATATTCATACATAGTAAAGATGGGTATATCAAAAGCATTGAATTTTATAATAAAAACCTGCGCCGCCTTGTGCGCGTTGTATCGGGCAGCACTGAACTCAGTTTCCTTGCAATAGACCAGACCTTGCGCCGCGCAAGCGAAAGGCAGTATCTAAACCTTTTATTTGGCGGTAACCTGAATGATGATATAGGCAAGAACCTTGCCGCATGGACTAATGATGCTCCGCATATTGATGCAATGCTATTTACTGATGAAAATGCGGTTATAAAAATGGCATACCGTAAAAGTGAAAATAATTTTGACCTTAAAATTGATAAATTGTTCCCCTCAATAGAACATTTTACATATCATAAACAGAACCCAAAAGAGGAGCTGCTTATAAGTATCATGAAAAAACCGGAGCAATCATTAAATAACCGCATCCTTATTAGCAGAAGGATTGAAAATATTAATGGTGAATTTAGCGGGTTAGTTTTTGCTGTTATGGATAATAACTACTTATCCAATCTTTTAAATTCAATTGACACAGGTAATGAAACTGAAATTTATATACTGCTTAATGATGATGATTTCCTAGCAGAAAACGTTGCAGAAAATGCAACAAAATTACCGCTTATTAAGGCTATGATGAGCGAGGCAAGCTTCAAAAAAGCCGATGACGGTGAAATAGTTGTTGCTGACCGCAGAATAAACGATTCAATAAATATGTTTGCATTCCAGAAAATATCAGGCTTACCTATTACAGTTGCAATGATAGCCAAGGAAAATGATATTTTTGCTAACTGGCATGAGGCCAGGAATTATTATTTTGGGCTTATAATAGTATTTGCGGCATTTGCTGTAATGATAATAGCATTTTCAATTACAATCGCTAAAAAAGCCATCCAGGCAAGAATCTCAGAAAAGAAGGTATTATTTGCCCATCAGGCAAAATCAGATTTCCTTGCCAAAATGAGCCATGAGTTAAGAACACCACTCAATGCAGTTATAGGATTTTCAGAAATGTTATCATCTGGTTATTTTGGCACTGTAAACCAGATGCAGGTAGAAAGGCTTAATGATATTAATATGTGCGGCAACCATCTTCTGGATTTGATAAATGACGTACTTGAATTTTCCAAAGGAGAAGCCGGGAAGCTACATCTTAACGAAGAAGATACTGATTTACTAAGCATAACCAGGCATGCAATATTATTAATTGAGCAAAAAGCCAAAAAGAAAGGTGTTGAGATTATTAATACCATATCGCTTGAAACACCTGTTTTATATGCCGACCCACAAAAGCTTAAACAAATAGTCTACAACCTGATAGCTAATGGTATAAAACTTACCAAATCGGGCGGAAAAGTAATCATATCCACGCATTTTGATACAAATAAAGATTTTGTGATTACAGTAAGTGATACAGGCATAGGAATTGCCCCGGAAGATATTAAAAAAGCCATGCAAGCATTTGAACAGCTGCACAAGGATAAAAACAATGAAGGAACAGGCCTTGGGCTTCCTTTATGCAAAATACTCACAGAACTGCATGGTGGAAGTTTCCGGCTGGAAAGCAAGGTGAATATCGGCACTAAGGCAATTGTGACACTACCGGCATCAAGAATAAAAAGAAAACGCTACACACGTTCTATGGAATTATTAAGCAGTATGTCATAATTTAAGGTAAGGCATCTTGTTACTGTATTTCCTATTAACGCGGCCGATTCCCATTTCTCATATATCTTGCAAAATTCATCTATAAAATAAAACAAAAATAATATATCATATTTCATGGCTAAGCTACCTGCTTTATGTGTTAAAGATTGCACAGTTAGCTTAGCTATTTCAGTTGCTTATTGCAAGGTCCTGTCCAAAACTTGGGTTAAATAAGTTTAAAAATATATGGGAGGATTGTGATGGTAAAATTACTTTTTCTGGCAGGCAGTGCAAGAAAAGATTCTTATAACAAGAAGCTTGTAAAAGAGGCTGTGGTAATAGCCAGGGAACTTGGGGCTGATGTAACCCATATTGATTTAAAAGATTTCCCCATGCCAATATATGATGGTGATTTAGAGGCAGAAACCGGCCTTCCTGAAAATGCCAAGAAATTAAAACAACTTTTTATTGAGCATGCCGGATTTTTTATTGCCTCACCTGAGTATAACAGTTCTATTTCGCCACTTCTCAAAAATTCCCTTGATTGGATTTCTCGCAAACATGAAAAAGATGAAGCCGACCTCGTGGCCTTCAAAGGCAAAGTTGCCGGGTTATGTGCGACATCTCCAGGGGGGGGCGGGGGCTTGCGCGGCCTTGTGCCACTGCGTATGATGCTTGGGAATATTGGTGTTATAGTCACCCCAAGCCAGCTTAGCATCCCGTTTGCAGATAAGGCTTTTGGTGAAAATGGGCAGCTCGTGGATGAAAAACAGAAAAATATCTTTAAAAATGTTGTGAAGCAGTTTGTTGAGATGAGTAATGTTGTTGCAAGGATGTAATGAGTTTTTCAATAAATTATTTAATGAAGAGAAGTCTGCAAATCTATAAATTTTCACGATATACGGCATTGTCATATATAGATAGATGAGGTAATTTCTGGATATCTCCACATAGCCACAGCCTGCCTAAGCATGATGGGACATTTAGAATAACGTTTAGTTCTACGATTCAGACGTGCCAGCATATCTCTGAGACTTGAATTTTTTGCCTCTCCTGTTGATGAACCGTTGTTTTTAACATTATGTGCGGTGATATGTGGTGCTGAAGGCTGGAGTGATGTTGAGGATTTTGGCCACGCGAAGCAGAGTTTTTTTAGGGAATACCTACCTTTCTTGCATGGGATTCCGAGCGATGATACATTTCGCCATTTTTTCCGCGTTATTGATTCTGATTGTTTTAGTGAGAGTTTTATAAATTGGGTTCGTGGCCTTGAAATGCCTTTAAATAACAGTGTTATAGTAATAGATGGGAATACCTCAAGGCGCAGCCATGACGGCGATAACGCGCAATACCAATTATCATCTTAATGTCTCTTTATTCGGATTATAAATCCCAGAAACACCATGTCTTTTTTCCATTTCTTTAACCTGCTGCTCCAAAACTCCCTTGAAATTTGTTCCGATTGCCATTTCAGCACCAGATTGCAATGATGATGAATTGTCAATAGCAGTTGATTTCTTTGATGCTTCTACTGAAGTGTATGAACCTGTTTTTTCAATTAGTAACCCAGCATTTTCAAGATTCATGCCTTTTGAAAAAGCAGCTTCTTTTTCCTCCTCATGAATGTCACTGTAGTATTTAGGCTTCGCGCTTGATGCAACAGCAACTGCCGCAGATTTTTTAGCACCGAACATGTTTTGCATAGGAGTTCCCATATCCGGCATAGGAGTTCCCATACCCCTAGGTGGCTTAACAGTACAAATTCCCAATGTTATGCTATCTGGACTTAATGATTCCGCACGCTTTCTTTCTAGCGGTATCAATGTATCATGCTGGATATTGCTGTATCTTTCCGCTTCGACCGCTAGTTCTATTTCACTCAGAGGAGCAATTTCTTCGCGTATTACCTCAAAGCCTTTACATTGATATGTTTCTTTAAATTGAGATATGTTACGACTGATATTACCAAAAATCTCCGGCTCATCTACTTTAATTAAAACAGGTATCCCGAGCCTATCTGCAATATCATGAACGCGCCACATTGCAGCTTCTGGGGTGATTCTAGATCCTTCTTGTTCAGTTGCTTTCCAATTTGATGCTGTTAGCCCGATAATAAATTTTGATTCATGAGACGCATGGCGTCTAAGATTATAAGAACTTGAAATAGTGTCAGCAAGGCGGTCATCGATATCAGCAAAGCTAATATCAATACCTTCATATTTATTTACTACTATTGCTTCATAAATTGTTTGTTGTATACGGTTGCAGGTTCCAACTGTCTCTGGTTTGAGTCCAAAATCACCTGTGTCCGTCAATGCTTCTGTGCCGTAGGCTTCAGCAGTACTAATCATTAAATTTGTTTTTGCTTTTTGTAGCATTGCTGGAAATTCTTCAATATCTCCAGGACTTACTTGATTTAAGGTTTTATCTATTCTTGTTTCTATGCCAGACCATTTTTTATCTGGCTTTATATGTCTTTTGTCATCAATATAATTAATGAAATTAAGAAACATACTTGGATTTTCTCTACTGAGGCTAAGGCCGGGAATTTCTTCGCGGTCATTATATGCACCAATATCCTCGCAGAGAAATATAGCATTACTTTTAATATAATGCTCCATTAGCTCTTTTTTTACAGCAATTTCGAATGCTTCTTTACTTTCATGGCCACCATGCAATAACGCATTGACGATAGCAATTTCTCCAATATTTCTGGTTCCAAGAAAGACTAGTGATTCGGGGGGGACTAATCCTATATTTAGGGGATCTTTTTTATAAAACTCTCTAATAGCATTTAATGATGAAATACCACTTCTTTCGCCTTTTAATTCAATATTTAGCTTTAAAGGAGTTGTTCGCTCAAGGTTCGCTTCTTTTGCCAGCTCTAGTAATTGAGTCAATGTAGGAATTTGATATCTATCTTGGTTTTGTTGAAGTTTATATGAAATTGTTGGCTCGCCCCTCTCCTTTTCCCCATCCTCATGAGCCACAAGAGAAAAGTGCGCTTGGAGGATAGCAGCACTAAAGTCATCAATCTTGGAATTATTTTCTAAAGATGCTAGCTCACCAATAGAATTATTATGCTGAGTTTTTCGATCTTTTATATAATCTTTAAACACAGTCTCAGGAATGATTTTTGAAAGATCAAGATCTTTACCACTTTTCTTTTCACGACCACGTTTCCTATTAATGTATTTTAGGATAAACTCTTTATCGGTTCCTTCGGGAACACTAGCCTGATCCCCCACAATAACTTGATTGCATTTGCCTATAAATTCTTCTTTTTTACTTCGTATATCCTCAATTTCTCTATCATTAGATTTATACTTGGCTTCTTCTTCTAACATGGTTTTCTGTGATGTGGTATAAATTGATAAAGTGCCACCATGAATCACCATTGCTGCGCCATCTTTAGAGGTGTTGATATCACATTCAAGAGCATCAGCTCCTAATCGTATAGCTTCTTTAAATGCTTCAATTGAATTTTCTGGATAAAACATAACACGCGTGTCATCACTGGTCTGCAATAACTCGGCTCGGTTCTTATCGCGCACTCCCATTCCTCTGTGCGCGGTAATTATTACCTCTCCATGATCTGCTTCAGGAATTCCTTTCACTTTTACGCTCTCTCATATATATTAACTGATATAGGTGACATTACTTATGCACTAAATGCCAGCTAATTGATACATAATAATAAGTTAAGAAGTTAAGAAATTAATAATTTGTTGAGTTTGAAAGTTATTTGTATTATATTCCGATAATAATAAATCCAGTTATGTTGATTTATCCAGGTTTTTCTATAAATAATGCTTTGGAATGAACAACTTGCTATAATTAGTAGTAGAAACAAGAATGGAAAGTTTCTAAGTTTAAAACTTTCCATTAAACTTTAGCAGTTACAATCGTTATAATAAAAGCCATTAATAATTTTCAAGGTATTTATGCAAGGAAAACCATCTCAAAGCGACTCTACCTTTGTTGTAAAAGCGTTGCGTGCACGTCCCGCTACGGAAGGAGAGCAAGGAGAGTTGCTAGGGTACGAGTTTTATATGCGACATGTTGTAGGTGAAAAAAAGTTTGATGAACTACTGCATACATCCATTCCCACAGACGAGCCATTAAATCGCGCTCTCCATGAAGCATGTGCGCGTGAGATATTTAATGCAAGGCAGGAAGAACTTGGTAATTCTGGTTGTCACGTTAGGGGCGTTCTTGGTGGGCGGGTAGTTTTAGAACCTAACAAGTCTGCAAAGAGAATGTTTGCACAGGAATCAATTTCTGATCATGTAGAAGGCCAATCTAAAAGTGGTGGATATGCCACCTCTCAAGATAAAAACAGAGATTCTGATGATGACTGCATGGGGTCAAATAGGGATGATTTTTATGAAACTCCAAGAGCGAAACTCTCACCTGCCAGACTAGACCAAGGAGAAGAGCCATCCCAATCCTCATATGCCAGCGATCTTAAAGACACGAATGCATCAGGTGTATATGCAAGTAAACTGCAAGGAGCAGGCTTGCCCTCACATATAAATCTCACTAAAAAACCAGGTGAGTCCCATACTGATAAATTAGGCCTGAAGACTTCGGCTATTGGCGAGGGAGAGCAGATAAGTGGGCGTTATTAACAGGCCAAGTTGGTAGGGTGTTCCGTTACGTAACACACCGCCATTAACAGATGGAATCCATCCAAGTGCTTTATTTAATTGTATGATAGCGGTGAACTCATCGAAGTTTCCCTGCACCATATTATCTTCTGCCTGCAACAATGTACGCTGAGAATCAAGCAGGTTCAGGAAGTCTATACTGCCGGAATCGAACCGTTCTTTTGCAATTTTATAGGCTCTATTAGCTTCAATTCTAGCGCTGGTATATGTTTTATTTTGCAGGCGTGCAGCTTTAAGCGAGGCAAGTGCATTTTCAGTTTCCTGGAATGAAACAAGTATAATCTTCTGGTATTGTGCAACCAGTTCTTTCTGCCGCGCGGCAGTCTTTTCCAGATTTCCAGTTAGCCTGCCACCGGAGAATATCGGCGCAAGTATTGATGAACCTACCCCAAGCGCAGTTGTTGCTGGACTGCTTAAACTGCTGGCAACAGTTCCGGCATCCACCCCAAGGTTTAACGAAGGGTAAAACGCTGCCCGGGCTGCTCCTATATCAGCATTATTGGCCATAAGTTCTGCCTCAGCACTGCGTATATCCGGCCTGTTTACAAGCAATGATGATGGCGGCGTAAGAGTTGGTGATGGCAGTTTAGGTAATTTATTATTGCCGTGTTTTACAACAAATTGCTGCGGCGATGCCCCATTTAATATAGCAAGTGCATTGCGGCTGGCGGAATATTGGCGCTCCAGCGAAGTGATGGTTGCACGGAAGCCATAAATGGAAGTTTTCTGCTGCGCTACTTCCAGCGAAGAGTTGCTGCCCTCAGCAAATCTTGCTTCGATAATTTTCAGGATTGCCTGCGCGTTTTCCAGGGCTTTTTTAGCAACCTCGATGCGTTTTTGTAAGGTAATTAACTGGGCGTAATTAATGATTACATCCGATACGATACTTATGGTTACAGCATCATGGTCAAAGCGGCTGCCCTCAGCGCGGAAAGCTGCGGAGTTTGCTGCTGATTGGTTGCGGCGCCATAAATCCAGTTCATAATTAACAGCAATTCCACCACTTAAAGATGATGATTGGCTGTAATTACCAGCAGCGGATTTATCAAAAGAACGGGAAGCGCCAAAGGAAGCATCTACCGATGGCACAAGATCAGCGCCTGCGATTTTCGCTTCTGCGCGCGCTTGCGCTGTGCGTTGCAATGCGCTTTCAATATCAAGGTTTTGGCTTAGCGAGGTTGTGATAAGCGATTGCAATTCTTTATCTTCTATTTGCTGCCAAAATGGCGCAGAAATTTGATCTTGCCCTATTCCTACTGTATTTTCATCACTCCATTTATCAGGCGCTGCTGTAGCGGGTCGGAGATATTCGGGGGTTAGGTTGCAAGAGGCGAGGGCGATGGTGGATGTTAACAATAATTTTTTCATTTCATTTACTCCGATGCCAGCGCTATAACTGGATCTAAACTTGCTGCTTTTTTTGCTGGTAGATAACCAAAAATAATTCCGGTAGCAAAAGCACAGGCAAAGGCTAATGTTGCCGGTAATAGTGAAAATACTATAGACATTCCGGCGGCTTTAAGTATTAAACCCGCTATTATTCCGAAACATACACCAAGCATTCCTCCCACGGCGCAGACTACCGCTGATTCTATATTAAACTGGAGCAATATATCACGCATACGCGCACCTGTTGCAATGCGTATACCAATTTCACGGGTGCGCTCCGTTACACTCACCAGCATGATATTCATAACACCAATGCCGCCAACCAGCAGGGAAATAGCCGCAACTGCGCCCAGCATTATTGTAAGGGTATTTTGTGTTTCTGTAGCCGTTTCTAAAACTGAGGCCATATTACGCATACGAAAATCTTCTGTCATATGGCGGGCTTTAAGTAACTCGGTTATCTGTTCTTGCGTAGTATCAATTACAGAGGTATCGGCAACTTTTACGGTAATACCGCTTAAATATGATTTACCGAACAGGCGTATCATACCTGTTGTTATCGGGATAAAAGCCGTATCATCCTGATCCGCACCGCCGGGGGATGCCCCTTTGCTTTCCATTACCCCTATAACCTGGAATGGCGTATTTTTTACCATTATATATTCACCCACAGGATTTGCACCCGCAAATAAAGTGTTAGCCGTAGTTTTGCCAAGCACAACAACCGATGCAAAACTAAGTACATCTTGCGCCGTGAAAAAAACTCCTAATTCAGGAGACCATGATCTTGTTGCCGGAAAGCCTTCACTCACGCCCTGTATAACGGTCTGGTTGTCGATATTACCATAACGGATTGTAAAGCGTCCATTGCGCTCCGCAACTATATTATCAACATTTGGAACAGTTTTTATAACTTCGGCATCTTCCAGTATCAGGGTTGCAATATCGCCGCTACCACGCATTCCTGGCGCGCCTGGGCGGATGATAAGCAGGTTGGTTCCCATATTGCTGATACTTGCCAGAACTTTCTGGCGGCTGCCTTCACCAACTGCCAGCATTGTTACAACTGATGCCACACCAATTATAATACCAAGCAAGGTAAGGCAGGTACGGAATAAATTTACATTAAGTGAACGCATTGCACTGCTTAGCGCCTCTGCCATACTGGTAGCCAGCGACATATGGTTATGATCTTTTGCCTTATAAATCTTCTGGGAATTTATTTCCTGTTTCTTTAAAATTGTATCTTCTTTTATCCTGCCATCCTGTATACGGATTAAGCGATTGGCGTGCATTGCCACACTTTCTTCATGGGTAATGATTATTATAGTGCGGCCTTCGCTGTTTAACTCCCCAAGCAGAGCCATCACTTCCTCACCGCTTTTGCTATCAAGCGCGCCTGTCGGCTCATCGGCAAAAATCACCGGGGGGTTATTGACCAATGCGCGTGCGATGGCAACACGTTGCTGCTGACCGCCGGAAAGCTCAGATGGCCGGTGATCCATTCTTTTTTCAAGCCCAAGCCGCTTTAACAGGCTGGCTGCGCGGGATTTTCTTTCTTCAACCCCAATTCCTGCATATGCTGCCGGAATAGCAACATTTTCAGCTGCTGTTGATGTGGCAAGCAGGTTGTAACGCTGAAAAATAAATCCGAAATTCTCGCGGCGGAGCGCCGCAAGTTCATCTGGCAAAAGGTTTGATGTATCCTTGCCTGAAACCTTATAACTGCCGCTGCTGGGTCTATCCAAACAGCCAATTATATTCATTAATGTTGATTTACCCGATCCTGATTGACCCATTATTGCTATGAATTCACCCTGATGCACGCTGAAAGAAACGCCATCCAGGGCGATTACAGCGGCATCACCGTTGCTGTAATGTTTGCAGATATTATTGATTTCAAGTAATGGCTTATGCGCATTCATAACTGAGGGCCTCTGCTTTGGCCGCCCGTCCGCGCTCCTTTTGGCTTTTCTTTATCTGATGTACGTATAATTATATCGCCAACATTAAGCCCCGAAGTAACGTGGGCTGTAATACGGTTTGAAATTCCAACATGGATAATTACAGGCTCTGATTTATTCTTCACATTAACTTTATAGGCGGTTCCTGCTTCATTATCAGCATCCTGCGCCCGCTGTTTTAGGTGTTCAACCGGAATCACCGGAACATTTTCAACCTTTCCCAGTACAAAAAATGCCTGGGCGCTCATGCCGGTCATAAGTGCCATATCAGTGTTTTCAACATCAATCAGAACATTATACAATACAACATCATTAATAATTTCAGGCGAAGGTAATACCTGCCGCACCTTACCCATCCAGCGCCTTTGCGAACCAAGTGTAGTAAAATATACCGGCATATCTACTTTTATTTTTGATACATCTGCTTCTGATACTTGCGTACGCACTGTCATTACATCAAGATTAGCCACCTGCATGATAACAGGAGCGGTCTGGCTGGCGTTAATGGTTTGCCCTTCTTTGGCTGATTGCTCTACAATTGTGCCGTCAATAGGGGCATATATTTTTGTGTAGGCCAGATTGGTCTTATTGCCATTTAGCGTGGAATCCGCTTCTTCCATACGCGCTTTTATTGAGTCTATTTTAGCAGAGGCAATTTCAACATCAGCCTGGCTTTCTTCCAGAACCTGTTGGCTGATAGCGCTCTTTTCGATAAGCCGCTTATTGCGCTCCAGAACTTTCTGTGCAAGTAAATACTGGGCTTTTTGTTCATTAAGCTGCGCTTCAAGCGATTTTAATACCGCCATCCCTTCCTGCACTTTGCTTTCATAGATGCGTGGGTCAATTTCCGCCAGAACATCATCTTTTTTTACTAAATCACCAATATCAACATATAACCGTTTTAACTGCCCCGAAACCTGTGTTCCCACATTAACATATTCCTTCGGCTCAAGTTTTCCTTGCGCCGTAACTACATCTTCAACATCACCTGCGGTTATAGTATAAGAAACAGAAGATGCACTGCCACCGCTGTTTCCTCCCGTTCTAGGCAACATAACGGACGCCAGGGTAATGATGGCCAATGCGGCTATTATTTTAACCTTATACTTCTGTAAGTTGCTTAATAACTGATGTTTATTCATGATCTTCCCTATATTCACCAATAGATTATATATTATCTATTGTAAAAAGTCATGCCCTGGCTTGAAAAAGCTTTGTTGCATGAATAAGAATTAATATAATTTCCGGTGTAAATTTAGAATTGAGCGTATAGATTTTGTTTTGAATACGCAAACATAAGGCATTAATGCCATATTCTTTATTGCTATAGGATTAATAGAATGTGATGGGGTAATTATGGCTGCTGGCCTACTGTTTGGAGTTATATCCTGCTTCGTGATTTTCTTCGCTGTGATTGGGAATGTTGTTTAATTAATTGGCATAACTGCATTTATTATCTTTAAAGTAATCAATAAATTATTTTGACTAGCCATTTATATTGATATGACATATTATGTCGCAAGTGATTACTTTCATTTAGGGAATAATAGCGTTGGAAAATAATACAGAGTACCCACCAGGCACCCATGTGCTCCTGGATTTTTGGGGTGCAACCGGCTTAAGCGATGTTGATTTTATCGAGCAGGCATTGATGAATGCTGCTAATAGATGTGAAGCTACTGTTCTATATATTAAGCTACATCAATTTGGTAAAGAAGGAGGAGTTACAGGTGTTGCGCTGCTCGCGGAATCCCATATCAGCATCCACACATGGCCTGAGCTTGGGTATGCTGCGCTTGATGTTTTTATGTGCGGCAAGTGTGATGCTGAAAATTCTGTAGAGCCGCTAAAAGAATATTTCAAACCTGCTAACTTCAAAATTAACCGGATTATTCGTGGAAAGTATGAGTAATGTAAGAAGCCTAAACTTAAGTTTTATTGGCCTTGTAGCGGTAGCTATATTTATTTCATACCTGCCAATAATTAGCATACCATTTACCTGGGTAATGACTTTCTTCCATGAAATCAGCCACGGCATTGCTGCGCTTATAACTGGTGGATCGGTTGATAGTATCCGCCTGCATTTGAATGGCTCGGGCTTGTGTTATACGCAAGGCGGCGTAAGGTTCATAGTTACATTCGCAGGATATACAGGCGCTGTAGTATGGGGAATGCTGCTATATATGATGGCGGATAGGTTCAGCCATCATCGCTCTGAAATTATCGCGTTTTTCCTATCAGGATTAATTTTAATATCTGCTTTATTATGGGGCAGGGATGTACTCACCTGGGTGATCCTTGCAATTTTATTTTGCCTTTTTATCAGTATAATTAAATTACAGAAAACATATGTAATGAAGCTTGCGCTTAAATTTATTGGTATATATGTATTGCTAGATGCCGTGAAAGCGCCACTTCATCTTATTGACGGCAGGCATTATGGTGATGGCGCAACCCTTGCAGATTTAACCTGGATTCCTGAAATTATGTGGGCTATTTTGTGGTTTGTGATTGGAATTAGTGGGTTATTTGTCATTGCGCGGAATCGAACGAAGTGAGCATTTTGTTGCAATCCATGCTAAAGTAAGATGGATTGCTTCTTCGCACTCCCAAGTGGTCGACTCATCGCAATGACGTAAAAATATATGACATAATATGTCTTGACATAATATGTCATAAGCGTTATGATTAAATTAATTAGATAGGGAGGAACTTAAATGATTGATATTAAGAAACTGGCAATTGACTTGGCACTTCGCGGCAAAACGGCTGAAAATAGCTTTGCTTTTGATGTAACGCCAATTCCTGGTGAAATTGAAGTTTTGCGTATAACCGTAGAAGATAAGGAAGAATTGCCGATATTCGTTTCTGTATCAGATGAGCAAATTCTTTGTATAGCGTATTTATTCAAAGAGAAGGAAATTGTGGAAGGCAAGCTTGCTGAATTAAATAGCAATATGTTAGTGACTAACATTACTATGCCGCTTTCTTCCTTCGCCAAAATTGATGATCAATATGTTATCTATGGTGCGCTATCTGTTAGCTCAACACTATTTGATGTTATCCATGAACTTGAAGTTCTAAGCAGTAATGCTGTTGAAGCGCTTGAAGCAATGGAAAGCTATTTAAAATAATTTCGAATTGTTCCCTCTCCCTGAGGGAGAGGGAATTAAACCGAATCTTTCTGGGCATTAATGCTTAGGAAGAGGGGAAAATTAAAATAATTAACCAATGGAGAATAAGACAATGGCTTTATTTCAAAAAATCTTTACTGCAATCCGTGGTGGTGCCCGTGAAATGGGTGAGGCTATCGTTGATAAAAACGGTGTACGTATTTTCGAACAGGAAATAAAAGATGCTGAAACTGCGCTTGATAAAGCAAAGCAGGATTTAACAGAAGTTATGGCTAAAGAAATGCAGGCCAGCCGCAAAATTGAAAGCCTTAGTGCTGATGTGAAAAGGCATGAGGAATATGTATCAAGCGCGGTAGAAAAAGGTAATGATGAGCTTGCTTTGGAAGTTGCGCAAAAGATTGCTGACATTCAATCTGAACTTGATATACAGAAAAAAGCCCAGGCAAGTTTTTCTGCGCATGTTGAGCGTTTAAAGGGTTTAATTAAACAAACCAATAAGGCACTTGCAGATATGCAGCGCCAGTTGGTGATGGTTAAAACTACCCAGAACGTGCAGAAAGCTACTACTGCAATTACGCAGAATTATGCTTCAGGTTCTTCAAAACTTCTTACTGCTAAAGAATCGCTTGACCGTATTAAGCACAAGCAGCAGGATTTAGAAGACCGCCTGAAAGCTGGTGAAGCTTTGCAGGATGAATTTGGTGGCAAAGGTTTGGAAGAAAAGCTGAAACAAGCTGGTATCGTTCAATCAGACGATAAAGCCCAGGAAATCCTTGCAGCTATTAAAGCAAAAAACAAACCTAAAAAGAACGGCTAATTCTATGGGATTTTTAAAAGCATTATTCGGGTCTGGGGGAGCTACTGCAAGCGTTCGTAAGCTTTCCCATCCCAGGGATTTACGGACAGGTGATATTATAAAATTCGGCTATCTTGAGCAGCCAGATATTAGCAACACCCAGTTCGAAGTTGCGCAAATCAACACTTATATTTATGGCGATTTGTGCTACCCGGAACTTGTCCTTAAAGACAGTAGCGGCAACCTTATATATATGATGGTTGAGGAAGAAGATGGCGATGAATATCTGGAACTTAGCAAGAAAGTTGCAAAAGGGCAAATCCAGGATTTATTCGGCCCGTGGGATATTGGCGCAATAACCCAGAAAGGAACTGGCACCAAGGTGAAAGTTGCATCAAAACCAGAAGGCTTTGAAGAGTGGCTAGTGGATTCATACGTGGAAGTTGATGATAATGTAAAAGGTGCATTCGTGAAAGGCGATGCCCGCTATCTTTCCGCAGAGGATGTAAACCGTCAGGAAAAATTCACCTCGCATATACTGGAAGATTCTTCCGAAGATTATGCAATAGAAATCGAAATTTACAGCACGGGCGAAACGGAAGTTTGCGCCACTATTTATCATTATATTGATGAAATAGAGGATATGTGGCCTGCTAAAACAAACGAGGCTTAAATGGACAAACTTATATATTGGCTTGGAAGAATGTATGTGAAAGCGCCATTCCCGCTATATGTATCGGTGCTGCTTACTATTGGTTTTGTGGTGTTGGTTTTATACTGGCTTTTCTTCTAGAGGTAAAATGCCAAAAAAAGAATGGGATGCAATTAAACAGACTATTAAGGCAACTCAAATTGCATTTGAGCTGGAGCAAAAAGCTGCCTGCCATATCCGTGAGATTGCAGCGCGCGAGGGGCTAACCCCATCAGACCAGATCCGTAAAATATTAGGTCTCACCTATTCCCCGCCTAAGCGCCCAAGATTGACAGTATCCCTTACACAAAATGATTATGAACTGCTTGGTAAGAAATATAAAATTGATGCAGGCGATCACTTGGGGATTAAAAGGCGGATAGTTGAGGATTTAATAAAAATTATGGATTTATGATTTTTATTGTTTAGTATTTGATAAAGATGTAGCGAAATAGTAAGTTACCTTATTCTAGCGCATGGCAATTGCATTTAAAATTTATGGCAAGGCAGCAGTGCGCTACTGTCATCCCGGAAGCTGGTTTTCTCCAAAAATCTACTTCAGATTTTTGGCAAGAAAAGCGAGCTGTCCGGGATCCATATTCCAGAGTCCTTTATAATTACAAAGATTTCTGGAATATGGATCCCGGGTATTAAAAAAACCTAAGGCTCTAAGTGCGAGCCTAAGGTTTCTAAATCCCGGGATGACAAAAACAAATATATTACTATAAAAACCTAACAATTTGAGGAAATATGGAAGTAAAACACGTGATAATCGATGATGTAACCAGGGCGGCGGCCTTTGTTGCAATGTATTTCGTGTTATTCCTCCTGGCGAAATGGTTCAAAGACCTGCTTTCCCCTTATAAAATTAATGATGAACTTACAAAAACAGATAATCTTGCCATTGCCCTCACTATGAGCGGTTATTATTTAGGTACTGCCGCAATATTTGTTGGCGCGCTGTTTGGCCCAACGCAAGGAATGCAGGCAGATTTACTGGCAGTTGGCGGTTATTCACTACTTGGGCTTGCGCTGCTTAATGCCTCGCGCTGGTTTAATGATAAAGTAATCCTTCGGAAATTTTGCGATACACATCAATTGGTAGCAGAGCGTAACGTTGGCGTTGGTGCTGTACAATTTGGCGTTTATGTTGCAACTGGCCTAATAGCTGCTGGCGCGGTTTCAGGGCAGGGCGGTGGCGTTATCAGCAGCCTGGTATTCTTTGTGCTGGGGCAGATATCATTATTTATATTCACGCTTATTTATGAAAAATTTTCTCCTTATGACATCCACGAAGAATTAGAAAAGAAAAATATTGCCTGCGGTGTTGCTTTTGGCGGTCACCTGATAGCACTTTCCATTGTGGTAATGAACGCGACATCTGGTGATTTTCAGGATTGGAAAACAGATTTAACCATGTTTGGTGCTGCTAATATTATTGCCTTTATCTTCTTGCCTTTCATACGTGTGGTTATGGATAGGCTGGTTGTGCGCGGCTCATCACTTGGCCGTGAAATTAAGGAAGATAGGAACATTGGCGCGGGCTTTTTAGAGGCTACCATCGCCATCAGTTTTGCGATAATTCTAACCAGGTTGATTTAGCGTGGCATATAAATTATCAGAGCGTCTCCAGCAGGATAAACCAGTAAGAAATCCCATATCAGCAGATATTGATATGGATAAGGTAAGAAACGTTTTTATGTTTTTTGGCCTTTTTGCACTCATTACAGCCTGGTTTTTCAGCTTGGAATCTAAAACTATCTTTAAAGACTCAGTGCGCCCTACAATCGTAGCAGAAGATGGAGTGCAGGCAGAGCAAGAGGATGAAGAAAAATATATTTCCGCTCTTGGCCCACTGGTCGTAAATAAGTATAAAGAAGTATATAGCATATCTATATATTCTAATTTACCTGTAAATTCATGGGCATTCATAGAAGGTGAAGTCTTAGATGCTGAGAAAGATTACCTGTTTTCATTCGGGCAGGAATTATGGCATGAAACCGGTTATGATGAAGGAAAATGGGAAGAGGCTGAAAATAGTTATACTATGAAAATTACCTTTCCTACACCTGGAAAATATTACCTTAATTTTAAAACACAAGGTAGCTCTAACCCTGAGAAGATTAACGTAAAAATCAGTAAGAATTACGGTAGTAGCATTCCGCACATGGCCTTTGGGATTATATGCTTGCTAATTGGTTTAGTTATTAATGAAGTGCAAAATAAAACATTATCAAGAATCGCACAAAGCATGAATAAGGATAGCGACTAAATGAATGCAACAACAAAAATCATCCTGATTATTTCCGCCATCTTGGGTTGCATATATATTTCATTATTATCTGCCGCTGCAAACGGCTATGGATATATGGGGCATAATGGTTATCATGGCGGCCCATCATTCTGGTATTTTGGCGGCCCAAGCACTTATAGCCAGCCCAGCAACCGCAGTGGCAGTGTTAACGGAACCAAGCGTATTGGCGGTGGCCCTGGAAGTGGTAAGTAATGATTAACCAGCACCTGAAGTATAATTGCCCCTCACCCTAACCCTCTCCCAGCGGGAGCGGGGATTCACTGGTGCCGTGCTCCCATTCTAGGTTTGAGGCAAGGTATCCGTATAAGTTCCCTCTCCCACTGGGAGAGGGTTAGGGTGAGGGTCGAAACATTAAATATAAATGCAATCATCATGGATAATACCAAAAAATACTCGGTTACACTCATATTCGCTGCCTTCATTTCCGGCCTTTGCTCAATCATATATGAATTATTAATCGCCACTACTGCCTCATATTTCCTTGGCGATAGCGTAAAATTTTTCTCCCTCACCATTGGCATCTATATGGCATCAATGGGTGTTGGTACATTCATTTCCAAATATATAGAGCGTGACATACTCACGCGCTTTGTGCAGATAGAGCTTGTTTTGGCGCTACTTGGCGGCATTAGCATTCCGGCACTTTATTTTGCCTATTCCTTTGCAGAAGCGTTATTCATCCCGGTTTATTTATTTTTTACTATAAGCATCGGTCTTCTTATCGGCCTTGAAATTCCGTTCCTTACCAGATTAATGGAGCAATATTATAATCTGAAAGTTAATATTGCCAACATACTATCTTTCGATTATTTCGGTGCGCTTATTGCCACAATATCCTTTCCTTTTTTCTTGCTCCCGGTTTTTGGGATTTATCAATCATCATTGATTTTCGGCTTCATTAACCTTTCAATAGGCTTTGCAATTATATGGGTGTTTAGCAAGGATATTGGCGGAAAAGTTCCTCAATTAAAAAATCTTACTGCACTGCTTGCAATATTCCTGGCTGGCATGATTTTCTTATCCAGCCAGTTTCTTGAGCACTGGGATAAAAGCCTTTATGAGGACAGGATAATATATAGCGATCAATCCAAATACCAGCGGATTATCCTCACAAAAGACCGTGATGATGTAAGGTTATATCTGGATGGAAATTTACAATTCTCATCAGTTGATGAATATCGCTACCACGAAAGCCTTGTGCATATTCCTATCGCAATCAGCCACCAGCCGATAAAGCGCGTGCTGCTGCTTGGCGCGGGCGATGGCATGGCTGCGCGTGAATTGCTGAAATACCCGGATATACAAGAAATTATTGTGGTTGATTTAGATGAGCATATGGTGCGCCTTGGTAAAACCAATCCACATTTAACTAAAATGAATGGCAATAGTCTTGCGTCCAACAAAGTGAAAGTAGTTATCGGGGATGCGTTTGGCTATCTGGATAAAAACCAGGATAAATTTGATTTCATTATTGCAGATTTACCAGACCCTAATAATAATGGCCTTGCGCGCCTATATAGCAAGCAGTTTTACCAGAAAGTGAAGCATAATTTAAATAATGGAGGGATTTTTGTAACCCAGGCCACCAGCCCATATTTCGCCCCAAAAGCTTATTGGAGCATCGCTAAAACTGTGCAGGCTGCCGGTTTTGGTAATATCTACCCGTATCATGCCAATGTGCCATCTTTCGGTGAATGGGGTTTTGTGCTGGCAAGTGATGCTAAATTAAACATGACAAACCCGAAAATTAATATAGAAACCAGGTATCTTGATAAAAATAATTTCTATAATTTCTTTGCATTCGATAAGGATACAATTGCAAAAGATGTGGAAATAAACCTAATGGATAGGCCAATCCTGCTGGATTATTACCTGCGTGGTTGGGAGTATTATCGCTAAAAATTAAGCCCAACAGGGGTTCAGATTACTATGTTGTAATCTTTCCGGTTTATTGTAGCCACTTCATATCCAGAAGGTGCCGATAACAAGTCATTACCTATAGGTTATGCCGATATTTTGTCCTGCTAAAGCCTATACATAATGTTATTTTTAGTGATTTCCCTATTAGAAAATATTGCCAATAACAGCTATTAATAAAGCCTTAAATGCAGTAAAAATTAAAAAGCAGGAAGTGATGCCAAATAATATTCCAGCGGTCATCATTGCTCCATCGCGTTCCATCAAGCCTATTGCAATAAACGCTATTGCAAATCCAGGAAGTAAATTACCAAAGGGAATAGGCAGTGATAAAACTATACCTAGCAATAAAAATGCAACTCCAACCAAACGTTCGGTAAGATGAAGGCTTATTAAAAACATTCGTGGGTAAAAAATACGCTCAATTTTACGGATGTAAGGCAATACCGTAATCAGGAAATTGGTGAACTTTCTGCGGGAAAAGGTATAATTGATAATTCTGTTGGGAAGCCATAACGTATTTCTACCAATTGTCATTTGTATGGCGAGTATTATAATAGGTATGCCGGTTAAGGCTGAGTAAGCAAGTACATTTGGAATAGGAAGGCAATTAGGTAATGCAAGCACTAAAATTGCAAGGCAGAATGATTTCTCACCAAGCAATTCCAGTATTTCAAGCACGCTTATATTGCCATCACCTTCTGCATTTGCAATAACCCCGGCAATAATTTCAGAAGTGCGCTTGTGAGGCTTGTTTCGTTTTTTCATAAGAAATTATCAAGTTACTTTGTTTTTTCTATGTTCAGTTAACAATGGTTTTATATTTTTATTCAAGATATAAAATCCAATAAAAATTGCAAACTGCAATTAAAGTGTTGTTATTAAGATGTGATGCTTGAGTTTAAGCTGCAATAATACCCTCAAAATATAGCTGAGGCAAACCAAGATTTTTGGCTCTGTTGAGATTTTGAGTTTTGTCATCCCGGAAGCCGGTTTTCTCCAAAAATCTTCTTTAGATTTTTGGCAAGAAAAGCGAGTTATCCGGGATCCATATCCCAGAGTCCTTTATAATTACAAATGGCTCTGGGATATGGATCCCGGGTATTAAAAGAAAACTAAGACTCTAAGTGCGAGCCTAAGGTTTTCTAAATCCCGGGATGACAATATTACAAAATCTCAACAGAACCTAGTACATTACATTGCGGCAATATTACTAAGACCTCTGCATAACGGTATTTTTTGGTGATTTCGTCGTCACGTCCGTCCTCAAATCCTCATTATGCAGAGGTCTTTTACCGAGGATTTTTCTTTGGATTCTAATGGAAGCAACAAAATCTTCAGTTAAGCACACAGCCGAAACTGAAGCTTTTACATGCACTGGAAGTCACGTTTGCGTAATGAAATTGTATATTAATATACTCTTTATAAAATATCTGCATTTTCTTGTTGAAAGAAGCAACTAACCACGCTATAGGAGTGCCTGTTATTTCTTCTATATGCCGCAATAGCTCAATTGGTAGAGCAACTGATTTGTAATCAGTAGGTTCCGAGTTCGATTCTTGGTTGCGGCACCATATTTTTCAATAGCTTAACTGCACTTTATACTCTCTCATTTTATCTGGGCTAGCGTTTAGGCTAGCGTTTTAAGATTCTCAGTGCTTTTTTTCAAGAATTGTTATATCGCCACTATTTCAAATTATACCTAATGGCGTCAAGCTAGGTGGGCAACCACCCCATTTAAGAATGAATCTCAGATAAATTCTTTATGTGCTCAAGGAATGCCTTCAACAAGGGTAAATCCTGATCAAGTGATATAGCTACCAATTCTTTAATCAGGTCTGATTTTTCTCTATTTCTTCTGGTTGGTAGAGGTAAATCAAATAAATCAGGTAATGATATTTTTAACACTTCTGCAATCCTGGCGGCTGTTTCTATTCGTGTGCTGCTAATGCCACGCTCAATATTAGAAACCGTATCTTCTGTACGGTCTATTTTTTCAGCAAGCTCTGCTTGTGTTAGCCCACATTCCTTTCGGAAAAACTGAACCCTTAACCCAAATTCTTTACGTATATCTGTTTGTTTCATGGGGGCAATTCTCCTTTTTTATCTGGAAAATTGCCACCTATTCATAATCAGTATTTATTGCTTTAATTATATTATTTCCGTAGTATAAATGCGGATTAATGAGTAATTATCACTTTGAACACAATAATAATACGGCTATAGCAGCATGAAGTACCTATTAAGAATTCTAATTACAGTACTATTTTTAGTTACTAATAACGCACACGCGCTTGAAAGTACCCCTCTCAAGCGAGAAAAGAATGATATTGATATAGATATAGATAAAGTTATTATATTGGCAAAGAAAGGGGAGGTAGCCGCACAAACCGCTCTTGGTGCCATGTATTATTCAGGCATAAGAGGTATGCCAAAGGATAGTGAAAAAGCTTATGAGTGGCTTTCTAAGGCTGCGGCACAAAATAGTTCGGGTGCCCAACTTATGCTTGGATATATGTATTATGAAGGTAATGGCATACCAGAAGATCACTCCAAGGCCTTTAAATGGTTTATGAAAGCCGCTACACAGAACGATATCGATGCACAGTATCAGGTGGGGTTATTATATTATGAAGGCGATGGCGTGCCACAAAACTATTCAGAAGCTTATCTCTGGCTAAATTTAGCAGCAGTAGGTGGCAATCCAAAAATTATTGAGGCACGTAATATAGTTGCTAATAAAATGACTCCTAACCAACTTTTTATAGCCCAGCAGTTCGCATCCATGCAACATATGAGCAATAATATTATAAAGGATGTTACTAAGAAGCCCGCCAATAAAGAAAAGCTAAAGCAAGTGGACGGTCAAATTCACGATTCTCCTTTATCTATTAACGAGAAAGACTCAATACGCCAGCAATTTATGAAGAATTGGAAAATTCCATTTGGATCAAGTGATAGACAAAATTCTGTGGTTACAATTAGTGTAAAATTACAGCCAGACGGCACGGTTAGTAAAAGTGAAATTGTTAATCAAGCGCGATATAATGAAGATAAAGAATTTCATAAATTAGCGGATAGCGCTTTGCTTGCCGTAAATAAAAGTAGCCCACTTCTAGGATTGCCAGCAAATAAATATGATATCAAAGGTGGCTGGAAAGAATTAGAAATTAATTTTGATCCGCGAGAAATGGTTAATTAAACTCAAAATAGAATTCTTCCACTATATTTTTACAAGTATCCAGAAAAATATCTTTAGTAGCACCTTCAAGGCGAGCCTTAGCTTTTTCCATCATCTGCTTGGAAGGTATGTAATCCTCAAGATCAATTTCATCTATGGCAGGAATATTAGGTAATAACGGTTTTATACCGGGGCAGTCTTTAACAAGATTTATTGAAAGTAACTGGTTCTGAATAGCATTATTAAAGAAGCCAATAGAGGTTCTTAACATATAATAATTACTTGTTATTATATGCTTCATGTCTATCTTTATAATGTCATTTATTATTTCACATATTGCGGTGCAGGCTATGTAATATTTTATATGCCGGATTGCTGATTTATATAGGTTGCTTATAAATTTTGCATCTTTATCATTGCCGTTATTAAAGTATAAGGGATTGAATATATTGGCAACATGGGGCATACAGCCATACTTACTAAGCTGCATGCTTTTTGTATCAATCAAATTTTTCCATTCATTTTCACAGCCATCAGCAAGCCAGCGCAATTGGCATAAGCTTATTTTTGATAATATCAAATTAAGATCATATCCGGCATTAAGTATGCTTAAATCAGCCATATGACTAAGCTGGGGGATAAAATCCTCAATTTGTTTCCATTTATTAAATTCAGGGTGTTCTTCTGGTCTGCCATCAAGGCTATTATAAGCGTTTTGCACTTCGGAATCCGTATAAATTCGTGGTAGGCATAAACTGTACTGTATGGCATCAGTTAAGATAATTGCTGCTACCTCGCGCCCGATTAATTTTTTACTCATAAGGGCTTTTACTTTAGCTGTCATAATTCATTTCCTTTTTTAATTTCTGGATTTTATCAGTGATTCCAGGTGTTCAAGTTTTTGTTGCAATTGCAATGTTTCTATATTGTGCCGCAAGTGTTCAATCATTGTAGTGATTGCCTGGCCTTCGCTCGGTGTTATTTCGCCACTGGCAACGGCATTGATAATACTGCCAACCACCGCAACTATATCATCAAGCTTATTAATTTCAGGAATTGTAAGGGTTACGGGGCTATCTTTCCGAGCGGGCAGTATTCGCTCCATAACCAGCCGGATTGCTGCACTATCCCCCTCCTTGGCAAGCTCAATAACTTTTCTGGTAATGGCCTCCGCCTCTCCATCAAGTAGCTCTTGTATAGCCAGGGTAGTTTTATTTCGTGCGCCTTTTGGCTTGCCTCCTGGATTGCCGCTATTTCCTTTATGAAAAGTGCCGTTATTATTACGCACCTGTATTTCACCTGTATTTTCAGGCATCGGTTATGACTCCTATTTTATGTAATTGGCCTTTTGCCTCTTTTATTCGTGATTGCAGGTATGGCTTCAGGCATTCGTTATCATGGCTATGGTAGCAGCAATAAACCCCACCCCATGCCTGATAACCTCCGGCACTAAAATCAATTTCAGCACAGCAATAAGCACAATGGGTGATTTCATATCCAACTGGTGGGTTGTTATATATCCACTCAGATAATGTATATTTGTAGGCAATTGCTTCTGCGTCTAATTTTGAAATACAAGCATTGCATTCTGAGTTGGTAGCACTTCTCATAAAAAAGGTAGTATAATAATTATCAGGTGTTCCGGGTGTAACAGGTGTTTCAATGGCTGCTTTCCTTGCTTCTGTCGTAACACTATTATCTGGTATAGGTGTTATAGGGTGTAACACAGTTTGGATATTGTTTGCTGGTGTATTACACTCATCACCCCTTACATTACTATCAGGTGTTACACTGCTGACAACTCTGTAAGCCTTGGTATTACTAGGGTTTGATATTATGTTACACCTTGTAACACCCGCAACACCCTCTGGTATAATATCTGCAAAATAATCTTTCATTGCACGGCCTCCGTTAATATAGCTGGTGCAAAATGTATCATCCTTTTACTGCCATTAAGATTGGGTATGCGTACTGGTTTTGTATATTTCCCATAGGAATCACGGTGCAATAAGTTACGCTCTGCCAATAATTTCTTAACCATTTGGGAATCAAAGCCTTTGCAGATTTCTTTATTGAAGGTTTCTGTATTTACATAAAATTCAAACCCGCCTTCTAAAACTCGTTTCTTATATCCCGCCTGGTTGATTATTTTTTCTTCTGTATTGGTGCCGTATTCCTCACCTATCAAAGCAAAGCGGCTAGAATGATGGGCTTCAAAAAATGCCTGCACCTGCCTTATCGATTCTTCTGCTTCATAAGAGCCGCTACTGCCCCGGGCTTCAAGCCACGCCTGAAAACATATGCCAACGGCTGCAAATGCTTCATTGTTAGTGTATGGCAATATACCAAGCTTAATGGCCAATTCACCTGCTGTGGCTACCAATACAAAACGCTGCGCCACCCTTTGCACTTGCCCGTCTGCATCCTGGGGAATATATACGCTAAAAAAATCCTGCTGTATTTGCTTTAATACTACTGGAAATTTATCTTTTATTGCTGGCAAATGCGGCAGGAAAGCACGAATTGCAGTGCCGTAATATTTACCTGAATTATCTTTAAGATGATGGGCAAGTGCATTGCCATCCTTAAAATTATGGATAGTATCAAATAACCTATGGCCTTTGCTGCTATCTGCTGGAATATCTGCCATACGTGCCATCATTCCAGCTTGCACCTTTTTTCCGGCTTCATTGATTTTATCAGAAATAGATATTTCACCAGTGCTTAAGAATAATAAATTCCATTCATATTTTTTGCGTAAGCCACCTTTTGCCTTCAGGCGGTTCTTGCCGGAGCCATTAGCAAGCATATAGGCTATTTCCCCGGCTTCCTTGCCGTCAACCTGACCTAATTCATCAAGGCATAGTAGGGCATGGTTATGAGATTCTGCAACAGCTTCTATAGAATTACCTGTTGCCCGCCATTGCTGGATATATTTTGTATTACCCCATACTGAAGCGGCAACCGCAAGGGCTGTAGATTTACCTATAGAGCTTGCACCCTTTAAATTAAACCCGCCACTTTCTGCATGTAATAATGGTAGTAACGGCGCGGCAAAAGCGCATGATAAGGAAAATATTAAACGGCTGTTACCCTGGCATGGCATAGCAACATGTTCCTGCCACTCCTGCAATGTTCCTGAGTTGCGAAAACCAAGGAAATTATTATTATCACTTTGCAGGTATATTTCATCAGTAGCGGGTATTGTGCCATCAGGCAAAATAAAGTGGTTCTCATACCAGCCTATACGTGAAGTACAAGTTGCTCTTTTATCAAGTTTTATGCTTTGCAAATAATCTGTAAGCTTGTTCCTGGCTGCACGTTTTGTAGTAATACGAAGCCCCAAAGATAAAAGCAGGCTATATAATTCGGTGCAATCACCGCTTAATAGTTCCATTGGTATAGAACATTCATGCAGGTGGTTATCCAGGTCTTTAAACCTTATAAGCCTCCCCCAGTTTTCATTACTGCTATCCCGTGTATAACTCACAACCTCAATATGTGAGCATATCCATTCAAGCGGGTTATCCTCTTTTCCAGTATTATAATAAAGCCCGGTATCATTAAGAATAAATCCGCGCGGCAATTTCGGTTTTGAAGGTGTTACTTCATTAAGCAGTTGCCGCTTAACTTCTTCTAATCCAACAAGTACATGCAAATCATTAAAATCCGTGGGTTTAGTAATTTCGGTACAAGTACGCGCGCGCGTAGCATATTCAGGAAAGAATGGCAATACTACCATGCAGCCATGTTTTGCCGCCGCTTCCTCCGCTTTGATTTTACCGGTATTTACCTCTCCCCATGCATCATTATCAGCAGCAATAATAGGGGTAATGTCGGGGTATTTTAACTTTATAGCAGCAATAGCAGGCTCAAGGTTGCCAGCATCAAAGCAAACAATTACAGGCTTCCCGGTTGCCATATGGATACTTGCAGCAGTTGCATATCCTTCCGCGCAATATGCCATATCAGCATTTTGCAAATTGCCTATAATATGAAAGTAACCTTTTTTCCGGCCACCTGCTAGAAACCGTTTATTACCATTATGATAAATAACCTGAAGGCTCCATAATTTGCCTTCAATATCATGCATAGGCATAACAACGGATTGCTTGCCATAGCGCACTCCAAAAGGCTGCACTTGTTTACTCTCTAAATATGGAGAAGTGCCAGTTTCAAGCAGTCTATTCCATAAGCTGAAAGCTGTTATAGCAGTTTTTTCTTGCTGTTCTTTTCTTATAGCTTCAGCTTTCTTCCTGGCTTCAGATATAGCCAGCTTGCGCTGCTTAATCTCTTTAGGCGAAAGAGTAGCATTATTTTTAGGAAACCAGGATTCTTTAATATCACTGGCAAAATCTTCAAAATAAATACCATCATTACCTAACCTGATTGCAGAATATCTGTTATTTTTTCCCCAGCGGGTGAATCCATTACTAGTGATAGGTTTTTGTGGCGCAGGAATATTATATTCTACAAAAAATTCATTAAACATTGCGCCCCCTTAAACTTAAGGAGTTAAAAATCAGCCCTGTTTCAGTTTGATTTAACTGATGTATTACTATATTTATATAATTATCATTAATAGAAACTGCAACAGCCCCACCCGCAAAGAGGGGCTGTTTGTTTTTAATGGGCATAATTATAGCCCTCCTGCTTGGATAGCTTTTTCTTCCTGCCATTTTTTAAAAACACTCAAAAGTGTTCCATTGCTATTTTCACCCAGCCTATGTGGCAACGGGAATTTGCCTTCGCGCCTCCACCTCCAAAGGGTAGGTCGGCTCTTGCCCAAAGCTTGACAAATCTCTCTGTCGCTAAGGTATCTATCAATATGATTTCCAAATGTAATTGTTTGTTCTTCCATTTTCTCACTCCAAATTTTAAACAAAAAAAAACCGAGCTGACTCGCCTTTAAGCGAATGCAGCCCGGTTTTTCCGATACTGATATTAAAAAAATTCCAAAGCAATCTATAGCATGGCAAAAGTTGCTTTGCAAGTTCATCGTATTAAATTCTATATTTTTGGGTAACAACTAGATATTAAGAGCTTATCTATAAAATAGAAATAACTGGCAACAAGTATAGAGTACCTACTGCCAGAGATAAGTCTAGCCGCAGTCCTTGCGTGGTTATGAAGGTATAATTTTTAAGGTGAAAGCAACTTTGTGAAATAAATTGATAAACAATGCGATTGCATAAAAGAAAGGCAAAGAATATTATTCTAATATTACATGGAGAATTTATGATACAAAACACTCTGAAAGGTATAGGCAGTACATCCTTTGAAGACTTAAAAACATTAAATGAACACAGTGCTGAATACTGGACAGCCAGGGAATTGCAACCCTTGCTTGGCTACTCGCAATGGCGCAGCTTCGAGAATGCGATAAAGAAAGCTATAATATCATGCCAAGAATCTGGAAATGCCCCAGAATATCACTTTGCGGAGGTGCGCAAGGTGATAAAGGCAGGTAAAGGTGCAACACATGAAGTGCAAGATTACCATTTATCACGGTTTGCTTGCTATTTGATTGCTCAAAATGGCGACCCACGCAAAACTGAAATTGCCGCAGCTCAGCAATATTTTGCCATACAGGCGAGAAAACAAGAACTTTCCGAACTTCTTGCTTATGATATAGAACGTTTGGAGCTTAGAAAACAGACCTCTGAAGAATTTAAGGCGCTCTCCAGCGCTGCTAAAAACGCTGGTGTGCAGAATGCAATGTTTGGGGTTTTCCATGATGCTGGTTATAAAGGGCTTTACGGTGGGTTAGGTGGAGATGCTATTAAGAATCGCAAAGGTATTCCTGAAAAAGAACAGTTAATGGATAGAATGGATACTATGGAGCTTGCGGCGAATCAATTCAGAATGACTCAAACCAGAGATAAGCTGCAACGCCAGCGGATTAAGAGCCAATTCTCAGCAATTAAAACGCATGAGGAAGTAGGCAAAGAAGTGAGAGCCGCAATAGAAAGAATAGGCGGAGTATTACCAGAAAATATTCCGGCTGCGGAGCATATTAAGCAGGTCGCACGGCGAGTAAAAAGTGCTAAACCTAAATTAGAATTAGATATTAATAGCGCGCAAGGACTGGTTGGAAAGAAGGATAGTAGTATATAAATATGAAAATAGTTTTATAGTGTATTTGTGGGTATAATGTAAACATTATTACCATTCCATAAATGTTATTTATTCTCCTTTGTTATGGTATATTAATGGAAAATAGCAAAAAATTTTTGGAAAGTATAAAACGCGTAGCGTATGAACCTCATATACCGTTTTCTTTTGAAGAAGAAAACATTTATGGGGAACATAAGCGTATGTTTATTCGTGCTTTTGGTATTAACAAAGGAACTGTTCATTGGTTATTTATAGAGGGAATTGAATCTTTAATTCATGGGAATTTTATTTCAGCAGCTATAACCCTTTTAACTGGAATAGAAGCATCACTGCGAACTCTTTTAGTAGCTATAGAAAACGATAAACTTAAAGAATGGATTAACAGTGCGCCAGTAAATCAAAATCTTGATTCATGGCTGGCTTCCTTAGCTGAAGTAAATTTAAAAGAAATAGAAATTCTTGAAACATCCTACCAGAGACAGCCGAATCTTAATGTAGATCTCCTTAAAAAAGCTTATAAATATTCATTGCCAATTCAAGAGCTGTCTTTTGATGGTGAAGATATTATACAAAAAATTATAAGTTGCAAAAGACCTAAGATAGTTGAGTATAGAAATTGGCTTAGCCATGGTAATTTAGCCCAATTCTCACAAAAACTATATATTGATCCAGCAACAGGTGAGTATACAGACAATGCTATCGGAGAAGCGAAGACCGCAATTTTTACAAGTGAATGCCTTAGAGAAATTTCACTAAATATTGTAAAAATTGCAGTAAACTGGGCAAAAGCCCTTCCTGACTATTACGATAAAAATTAATTTAATTTGGTAGTTTTTAGCTCAATACCTCAATATTAGATTATTTTACCTTTTTAGCATTTGGCTTAGCTGGTTACCCCATGAATCAAGCGCATGGCGTTTTTCATTATCATAACTATGGCGGTCATAAACGGCGGTAATGCCACGCTCGGCATGATTTAGGATTTTGCTAACTACAAGGCGACTTATGCCCATACTTGTCATGTGTGAGGCTGCTGTGCGGCGCAGGTCATGCGGGGTGAATTTTTCAGCTACAACTATATGTTCAAAATTCTTATTTATAGCACCGCTTAACACCCATTCTGTAAGGTGCGCTTCTTTATTATCGCGGGAAGGGAAAAGATATTTATATGCGCCTGTAAGTGGCTGCAACCCTTTTAATAACTCGATTGCCATATTTGATAAAGGCACACGGTGCGAAAGTTCATTTTTTGCTTTTTCTTTTGGAATAGTCCACCAGCCGCCTTCAAGGTCAAATTCAGACCATGCAGCATTTAATATTTCACCTTTACGCTGGGCTGTTACCAGCAATAGCCGCAATGCTATTTTTACTTCTTTGGTGATTTGCACATTTTCATTATCTAAACCATACCAGAAATTTATAATTTCCGCCTGGGTAAGCACCCTATCACGCTGCTTTTCCTTCGCTGGCAGCTTTACACCATAGCAAGGAGAGCTTTCTATTATATCCCGCTCCACAGCAAAATTTAGCATTTTACGTATACATGCCAGCGTTCTGTTTGCCATGATAAGGGAATTACGCGCTACTATTGAATCAATAAGCGCAAGTATATCCTTCTTTTTAACATCCTTTACTTTTAGCTTGCCCAGCACTGGCTCCACATCTTTTTTTAATATCCGCTCATCTTCTGCCCAGCTTCTTTTATTTTTCTTTGCCCACTCAATAAAGGTATCTATCAGCATAGCCATTGTATCGGCTTCCTTGTCAGCTTTTTTTATGCCCTGCTTTTTTGCGCCGGGGTCAATACCATCTTCCAATAGCTTTTTTGCTGCTGAATGCAACACGCCTGCATCGGCTAGGGTGGTTTTAGGAAGCATACCCAGTGTCATCATGCGGGGCTTGCCTTTGAAGCGGTACATAAAGACAAAGCTCTTTTTGCCATTAGGTGTAATTCTTATACCAAGACCGCCACCATTTTCTTTCCAAACTATATAACGCTTTGTTTCTACCTTTAATGCTTCAATACCTTTGGCTGTGAATTTCATAACGGCTCCATAATATAATCTGCTAGCCTACCGCTAGCCCATACAGTATAGGCTAGCGTTTCTTATGAAACAAGGTGAAATATTGCAACATATGTTATTATGTTTCATCGCCATTCATAGGCTTGATTTTACTAGAATATTGGCTATATTGAATGAAATATAATGAAGGGGAATGAAATAAGATGAAACAACATTCAAACTGATTTGTAATCAGTAGGTTCCGAGTTCGATTCTTGGTTGCGGCACCACTTCCCCTTCTGCTAACATCCATAAAGCCCTTGCATTTACTAGGCTTTCTTAATATCATCTTCCAGTATCTTCTATTATAATCCACTAACAAAACTCCACCAACAAGGATTAAGGTTACTGACAGGAATCCGCAAAGATATGAAAAATTACCTCATGCCAGTCTATGACAAAGTTATCTTACGAAAAAGATTCCTGGTTGAAACCGTCTTTGAGAAACTAAAAATAGGCATGAACATCGAACATACAAGACACCGCTCCCCAGCAAATGCACTGATTAACTGGCTTTCAGCCCTTGTCGCTTACCAAGCCGCTACCAATAAACCAGCCCTGAAATCTTTTATAGCTATCCAAAACTGAGGTTGTTTATTCCTTTTCCGCATAAGGATTTGCCGAACTGCGTATCAGAAGCCTTATCGGCACACCAGGCAGGCATAGGTCATCGCGCAGCGAATTAACCAGATAGCGTTTGTAACTATCAGGTAAATCTTTTTGGTTATTTACGAATAATGTAAATGTTGGTGGGCGGATATTACCTTGTGTAATATATTTTAGCCTTATGCGCTTGCCGTTATTGCCCATAGGAGGAATGTGGCGGCTTTCAGCGATTTTTAGCCAGTTATTCAGTTTACCAGTGGAAACGCGCTGGTTCCATACTTCATAGGCAGAAAATGCCGCGTTAATTACCCTGTCAACATTTTTGCCTTCCAAAGCAGAAATCGTGATAACCGGAACATCTTTTATCTGCTGCATTATTTCAGAAAGTGTGGCTTTAATTTCTTTCAGTGCGCCGTCTTTATCCTGTATCAAATCCCATTTATTCAGGGCTATCACCATTGCGCGGCCTTCACGTTCTACTAAATCGGCCAGGGTTAAATCCTGTTTTTCAAGTGCTTGCGTCGCATCAAGCATTAATATTGCCACATGGCAGAAACGGATGGAATAAAGTGAATCGCCAACTGATAATCTTTCTACAGTCTTTTTAACATTCGCTTTCTTGCGCATTCCTGCGGTATCTATAAGCTTTATTTTGCGCCCGCCAATTTCCAGGTCTACCGCTATTGAATCGCGGGTAAGGCCAGCTTCAGGGCCGGTTAGAACCCGTTCACTGCCGAAAAAATGGTTAAGCAAGGTGGATTTGCCGGTGTTAGGGCGGCCAATAATGGCAAGCTGCAATGGTTTATCCGCCTCATCAACTTCAACTTCTTCGGTAAAATTTTCTTCTTCTAATTTCCGGTATTTCTTAAAGAATGGCGTAAGGGTTTCTTCAAGGTCGCCCATGCCTTCATTATGCTCGGCAGAAATTGGCACAACCTGTTCAAATCCCAATCCGTATGCGTCTGTATAGCCACCATCGCCGCGCGCGCCTTCGCATTTATTTACCACAGTAATTACCGGCTTGCCTTTCCTGCGCAGCCATCCGGCAAAAAATTCATCCACAGGGGTAACGCCTGCGCGTCCATCAATAACCATCAGGCACACATCAGCTTCTTCAACCGCAGCTTTGGTTTGCAGCATCATACGGTTTTCCAGCTTTTCTTCGTCTGCTTCTTCTTCAAGGCCGGGTGTATCTATCAAAATACATTTATGATTTTTGATGAGATACTCACCCTCACGCCTGTCACGCGTTACGCCTGGCATGTTATGCACAATTGCACTTTTTGTACGGGTAAGCCTGTTAAATAATGTTGATTTGCCTACGTTTGGCCTTCCGATGATTGCTATAGTAAAGGGCATTTTAATTTATTTTTGTTATGGGGTTATTTTAATTTATTAAGAGTACGCTCTAAGGGTTTGCGATGCTGTCATTCCAGATATTAATAAAACATTGGNNCCAATGTTTTATTAATATCTGGAATCCAGTTTCTTATAAATCAAAACTTCTTAATTTACTTAATTTATAATTGCTGGATTCCAGAAGCAAGTTAGGATAACTCATGAAAATGGGTGAATGAGCCTGTTTCATGACTAGCCCCACTAGCTTCTGGAATGACAAATGCACCATTTCAAAAAGCTACTTCACATCAGCATCTTTCTTTCCAAACAACCACTTCACACCGCTAACCATTTTACCGGTAGCATTAGAAGTTCCGGTTGCCATTTTCTGGAAAGTTGTTTTTATCTTAGCCGCGCCTGAAGATGCCGGGGAAACTTCATGTAATTCAATTGGCTCAATTACATCTGCTTTTTCTTCACTCTTTTTAGGCTCCTCAGTTTTAACCTCAGCCTTTACATGATGTTCTTTTCCATCACTTAGCTGTATCAATTCTGCATCATCACTATAAAGATAAAGGTTTCCATAAGCGACAACAGGGTAAATATATATATCTTTTGGAACTTTCCGTTCATACTTAATTTCTCCATTCATAGGAGAAACCGCAACCAACTTAGCATTAGAACTAACCAGCCATAGATAATCCCCGGCAAGTACAGGACCACTCCATTTAATCGGGTTGTTTTTTGAATTATCTTTTTTATAGCTTTGCAGTTGTTTTATCCATTTAATGCCGCCGCTTTGTGCATGAAGGCATATAAGCTCGTTCTTATTGCTGACAACATAAAGAAAATCCCCGGAAACCCAAGGGGTTTGCCTACCGGAAATCTGCTGCTCCCACAGCCGCTTTCCGGTTTTTATATCAGATGCCGCAAGTACTCCATCATTACTGACTACAAATACCTTACCCATGCTGATTGCAGGCGAAGCGTCAATATCAGAAAGTGTATTGGCGGAGCTTATTGAACGCCGCGCAAGCACATCACTCCATATTTCGGAGCCGTCGCTTCTTTTTAGCGTATACATTTCGCCTGAAGAATAAGGCACAATAACACTATTTTCATAAACAGCCGGTGATGCCGAGCCATACATGCTTATTTCCTCGGTTCCGCCTGTATGCGTCCATAATATACCGCCATCTTTGGCATCAAGCGCATAAAGCCTGTTATCCACCGTGTTTACAAAGATTACATTATCTTTTGCATCTGGCGCAGAGCGTGCAATACTATTGATAATTTTAGTCCAGATAATCTTCCCTGTTTTTGCATCAAGGGCGATTACTTCATTATATCCGGTAGTGGCATAAATACGCCCATCATAATATGTAATTCCGGCAGCGCTGGAGAATTTTTCTTTCTTATCCCCGAATTTAAGCTTGGTTTTCCACAGGCGTTTTTTGATATTAAAGGCATCGAATGCCGAAACATTGCTGTCAGCACTTATGGTAAACACCATTTTATCCGCCACTATCGGCGATGCATTAAGGTGCTGCCCATCGCTTGCGCCTTTGCCTGTAGAAATTTTCTTCATATCAGGCAGAATGCTCGAAAGCTGCAGGTTTTCAGGTGCTGTATAACCATGCCCATCACTTTTATACCAGCTTCCATTCTCAGTTTGCGGTGGAATTGAAATTTTAAGTTCAGATAAGGCGCTATCAGGGTTTATGCTGTTTTCCAGATTTAAAACAGAAATGCGCGTACCTTTTATGCCGCTATCCTTTTTAGCATCCCCCCACCAATCAGGCAAGCTGCTGCAAGCACCAAGAAGTACGGATATAAGGATAACCGGAATAACGGAAGGGTTGAAAATTTGTTTTACTGACATTCCAGATTCTTCCTTATAACAAGTTGCATTCACAGAACGAGTAGGAGTGCGAGGCTTAGAGGGCGCAAGCGTAGTCTTACTACGTGCGCACCGATAATGCCGAAGTATGACACCCTCGTTCAAAGAATGCGACTTGTTATTAACCGTTTTTATTTTCAGTGGCATTTTCTATTCCTGAATCATTCATATTGGCAATTGCATCAATCATTTCCCTGGCGCGGTTTTTTATATTAGCTGGAGCCTCAGGGTTTTCCACAAGTTTGCTGAAAATATCTTTTGCTTTTGTATAATTATTGTTATCAATTTCTTTAAAAGCCTCAATTTCCATTGATGAATATTTAAAAACATTATTACCTTTACTATTTTCCTCTAGATATTTTTTAGCATCTGCATCGTTATATTCCTTATTGCCTACAGCAAGATTGCTGCTTACCGATATATATAGAAGCTTGGCAACGTCCTTTAATTCCTTTGGCCCACCGGATTCTTCAATTACTTTTTTATAAACAGCCAGCGCTTCAGGGTTTTTTGAATCTTTCAAAAGCAGTGCAGCTTTCCTAAGGCCCGCAATAGCCTTATAAGTGCCATTGCCGTTTTCCATTAATCCATCATATTTCTTAATAGCATCTTCGTCCTGTGCAGTATCAGCCTCATAAAGGGCATCGCTATAAGACTCGTAGCGGGAATTCATGTATTTATTTCCTGCAACCCCGAAGCCTGTCAATATAATGGCTGCAAGTGCCGCACCGATAATATAATTACCGTATTTTTCCCATAATAATGAATATTTTTCCCTGAAAAGGTCGTCTTTTATTTCATCGAGTAAATCTGGCATGGCTACTCCGTATGTGTTGGGTGATGGTTGCTAGGTTTTAGGTTCCAGGTTCCAGGTGGCAATTAAAGAGAATCAATATTCATAAAACTAATCCTCAACACTTAATATACCAAGAACTTAAAACCTAGCACCCATCACCTAACACCCGGCACCTGATTTGTAAAGAATTACCTGCCTTAAATACACGTAATTATAAAATAACAGCACTTGTTTGCATTTTTTCATTGACATGTTATGGGATTTTAGCATATTTATGCGCGTCTAGTCAGTGGCCTGTGGTCAATGATTTTGTGGTTTTGGTTAATTTTATAGTTAACTTCAAGCCACTAGCTGGTAGCAACCGGCCACTAATTTACGGGGAATTTAATGAAAACTTACAGTGCAAAATCTTCTGAAATAGAAAGGAAGTGGTACATAATAGATGCAGAAGGGCTTGTTTTAGGTCGTCTTGCTGTTGAAATATCAAAAATATTACGTGGTAAACATAAGCCTTTATATACTCCGCATGTAGATTGCGGCGATAATATTATCGTTATAAATGCTGAGAAAATACACCTTACTGGAAAAAAGCGTGAAAATGGCGTTTTCTTCTGGCATACAGGCTTTTCTGGCGGTATTAAAGAGCGTACATTCGGTAAACGTCTGGATAGCAAATTCCCAGGCCGTGTTATTGAAAAAGCTGTTGAGCGTATGATAAACCGTAAACGCGGCGCACTTGCAGCTGATATACTTGGTAAATTGCATGTTTATGGTGGCCCTAGTCATCCGCATGAAGGCCAGAAGCCAGAAGTGCTTAATTTCGGTGAAGCAAACAGGAAAAATAAGAAGGATGCAAACTAATGACAACAGAAGCCGTAGAAAAAACACCACAAATTGATTCACTTGGTCGTTCTTATGGAACTGGCAGAAGGAAAAATTCATCTGCACGTGTTTGGATTAAACCAGGAAAAGGCGCTTTAAATATAAATGGCAAAGATGCAAAAGCATATTTTGGCCGCCCGGTTTTACGTATGATTATAAACCAGGTTTTTGAAGTTACTAACTCAGAAGGCCAGTTTGATGTATTCTGCACTGTAAAAGGTGGTGGACTTTCAGGTCAGGCTGGAGCAATCAGGCATGGCATCGCTAGGGCTCTTGATGGCTTCAACCCGGTAACTTACCACGGTGCATTACGCGCTGCTGGTTTCTTAACTCGTGACAGCCGTGCTGTTGAGCGTAAAAAGCCAGGCCGCAAGAAAGCGAGAAAGAGCTTCCAGTTCTCAAAGCGTTAAGATTTTTTGTTGGATTTACAAGAAAGGGTGCTGGTTATGCCAGCGCCCTTTTTTTATTATGCAGTTCAGATTGCGTTACCAAAGTAGTACGTTCTGCTTTTCAATAATCATATGAAATCGGGGCGATGTGAGGGAAAACTGCATGATACTATTATTGATGCATCATTGCCTAAAAATTGAAAATGCTATAATATAAAATATCCTGCATAACTAATTAATAGGTATAAAATGCTAATCGGCATCCCGAAAGAAATAAAAAACCATGAATACCGCGTTAGCATTTCCCCGCAAGGCGTAAGGGAATTGGTGCATCACGGTCATCAGGTTATTATCCAGAAAGATGCAGGGCATGGGATAGGTTTTGATGATATTCAGTACCATGCGGCAGGAGCATTGATAGTAAATAGCGCCGCAGAAGTTTATGACCGCGCTGAAATGATTGTAAAAGTGAAAGAGCCGCAAATTGCAGAATGTGCAATGATAAAAGAAGGGCAGATAATTTTCAGTTACCTGCATCTTGCTGCAGAGCCTAAAATGGCACAGCTTCTTATAGATGCAAATTGTATAGCGATTGCTTATGAAACTGTAACTGCAGAAGATGGTTCATTGCCGCTTCTTGCCCCTATGAGCGAGGTTGCGGGGCGTATGGCTGTACAGGCTGGAGCGCATTGTTTAGAGAAAGCATCTGGTGGCAGGGGGGTGCTACTTGGCGGCGCGCCCGGTGTCGTGGCGGGTAATGTGGTTATAATAGGCGGTGGGGTTGTGGGTGCTAATGCAGCTATGATAGCGGCAGGAATGGGCGCTAATGTTACTATTCTTGATAAGTCATTAAAACGTATCCGTCAGCTTGATGATAAATTTGGTTTTACTACACATAATATATATGCAACCGTTGATGCTATTGAAGAATATGTAAGCAAGGCCGATCTTGTTATAGGTGCGGTACTTATTCCAGGAGCCGCCGCACCGAAAGTTATAACAGAAGATTTGGTAAAATCCATGCTGCGCGGCTCGGTAATTGTTGATGTGGCGATAGACCAGGGCGGCTGCGTAGAGACCAGCAGGCCAACAACCCATGCCGAACCTACTTATATAGAGCATGGTATAGTGCATTATTGCGTTACAAATATTCCAAGCGCAGTTGCCAGAACTTCCTCGAAAGCCCTTGAAAACTCTACCCTGCCATACATACTGGCACTCGCCAATAAAGGCTACCGCACGGCATTTAGGGATGATATACATTTCCGTAACGGTCTAAACTTATACCGTGGCAGGGTTACGCACGAAGCAGTGGCCAACAACCTGAGCCATTCATTTGTTCCGGCCGCTACGTTTTTTGGCGGATAGGAATATGATACATATCTTCATACCAATTCCATATCTTTAACAAAGGTTGTCGTGCATCTGTCTTTCATAATTAGCGAGACTTTGGTATGTGGCACGTTTCCCAGTGAAGGAACATTGGTTTCTGGTAAAAATATTTTCCTCATCAGGCAATGCGTGCCCCTCATACTTGCACTAGAGAGAACAGTACCTATGTACTGTTCTTTCTAGTGCAAGAGGGTAGGGTGAGGGTGTGTATAGTATTTCCCATTTTCAATAATGATGCGTCGATTATCGTCTCATGTAGCTCACCTACACATCGACTCGATTTCCTATCATTATTGAAAAGCGAAAACACTATAAATACCTTTCCAAATCAAATATTCATCACAAATACCACCGCGGAGGTCAAGCCCTGCCAGTCCCTCGCTAAAGGCGGGGGGCTTTTTATAATGACAACCTATTCAGAACTTAGGTTATAATATATTTCCAGTTTGCTTAATAATTGAGCGGTATTAGTTACTGCAATCCGTTTCTTCTGGGAAGTTTGCCCTGAAATTATTTCAATATCTGAAGTGGAAATATCCCAATGCTTGGCAAGTAATTTTATCACGGCTTTATTAGCCTTTCCTTCATTTGGCAAGGTAGTAACTTTTAATTTTAGCATTTGCTGGCGGCCATCATTTATTAACCCGCATATATCGTTTTTAGAAGAATTTGGGATAATCTTCAGGTGAATTTTTATTATATTATTATCGGGCTGGTAGTAGGGTAAAATCATTCTATAGGGCCACCTTGTGGTTGTGTATACAAAATATAGTATACTTATAAAAAATATTGTGATAAGATTAGCATAATTAATTAGTATATGTTATATTAATTAAACTTCGGAGCGGATAATTAATAAGTTGAAAAGTAAACCCGTAAAGTAGGATTAGCATGATTTCAAGATTTATTTCAAGAACATCGACTCTATTCATTACCCTATTCGCACTTTCTATCAGTAACTCTTATGCGTATGATGCGCAACTTGCTGAATCTAGTAAATGCAGCCGTTATTTTTCAATGTATGAAGATCTATTCCATATGCCAAGTAACTTACTAAGGGCAGTTTCGGTAACAGAATCGGGAAGGTATGTTAAAAGTGCAGGCAGGCCGCTTTCATGGCCTTGGACTATTAACGCAGCAGGAAAGGGCTATTATTTCGCTAATAAACGCGAAGCCATCCGCGCTGTAAATGATTTTCGTGCCAAGGGCGTGAAAAGCATTGATGTTGGCTGTATGCAGATAAATTTAATGTATCACCCGGAAGCATTCAGGAACCTTGAGCAGGCATTCGAGCCCAAATATAATATAGGGTATGCCGCAAAGTTCCTAAGGGATAAGTATACACAGGCGCGTAACTGGAGGGATGCTGTAGGCCTATACCACAACGGCAATCCTGAGATTAATAAAGATTATATTAAGATTGTGTATAATAACTGGCGTATAGAGGATAAATCTGTACAGGTTGCATTCCTTGATAAGCCATCCATTAGCATTTCAAATGCACCTAGAACTTCTAGCGATGCAGATGTAAGCGAAATTACCAAAAATGTACTTTCTACATTTGCAAGGTAATGTGATATAGGAAATTCTTATATACTAATACCGCCTCCTTATCTAATCACCCGGTGCTGCGGTCGCAGTGTGCTAACGTATGTTTAATACGCTCTGCGCACCGCAGCCGAAACTCCTAGCGGATCGATTGATAAGGACGCGGTATAAATTCTAAGTTCTGCCCGGATTACATATAGAAACCTTATTATAAAACGAATATTCTCTATATTTTATATGGAGTTGCTATGAAGGAAAAATTTCCTAAGTCAGAGAAAGATAGAATCCTAACGGCGCAAAAGCGCTATTATTCCAATCAAAGTGATAGTACGAAAGAAATCCGTTTAAGCCGTAAAGATACGGAAGTTAAGCCGGGAACCGATAAGCTGAAAGACCAGCCTTCTACTAAATGGCGTGGGGATGACAGTGCTTAAGTGGCTACACTAAACCGGACAGATTACAACATAGTAATATGAAAGGAGGGGCCCAATTTCAGAGAAACAAAGCACCAATAAGAAAGAGAAGCCATACCCATCAGAATTTAAAGAATCGGCGGTAAAATTAGCTACTGATTCTAAAAATCCAATTGCGCAAACTGCCAGAGAACTAGGAGTTAACGTGCACACGCTCTATAGTTGGACCCTCAAAATATTCAATCCCAGAGCCAATCATGAGAAAAGATGAGCATCATTTTGATGAAATCAAACGTATAACCCAGTTGTTCGGGCAATGCAGGCATACTAAGATAGAAAAATGTTAAAATAATACTGTCTTGATAGTATTTGCCAATATGTTCTTAATATTGCACTCTTAAAGCCCGAACCGCTTTGAGCGATCCACTACCATACCACCAGTTTTACTGGTGATATGTGAATTTATTAAGCATGGCAACTTGACAACCCTTGCCATTTGGTGTGTTAATATTACTATTGGGGGCTGGTCCCTTACTTAGTGCTGTCGATTTTTAGTATATAGGGGCAAATTAGTTAAATTAAGCAGGGATAAAGTTATGGGACGGGTACATGTTTATGGAGAACCTACCGCTGGAATATCAGAGATTATTAATACATATAAGGAGTCATCTCCTCTAGTTGCTGATCCATTTTTCGACGGACCAAGGGAACACGCCCCACGCTCTAGGAGGGCAACTTTAAATGTGCTTGACTATGGGAGTAGTTTGGATGTTGATAGTGCGCCTACTGATCCATTCGATTTTAGAAACGCTGATGTTCACATGGTTGTATATGATTGCACAAATAATGAAAGTATTCGGAATTGTACGCTTAATGGTTGACAAAAGAGCCTAACCACGTTATATTGTATTTATCAGACGCAATATAAGGGTTAAACTAATGAACATTATACAGATATTTAAGCAATTTCCAACTCAAGAATCTTGTATTAAGCATTTGGAATTAGCGCGCTGGAAAGGTGATCCTATTTGCCCTTATTGCGACTCTACAAACACAAATCCTTTGGTTAAAGAAATGCGCCATCATTGCAATGGTTGCCGCAAATCTTTCAGTGTTACCGTTGGCACTATATTTCACGATACGAAAGTTCCTTTACAAAAATGGTTTTTACTTATTGCTCTTATGCTTAATGCTAAGAAAGGCTTATCAGCTTGCCAAGCGGCGCGTGATATTGAGGTTCGCCGCCCTACCGTATGGAGCATGATGCACCGCATTCGTAAATCTATGGTTGATAATGGCGAATTGCTTAATGGTATAGTTGAAATGGATGAAACTTATGTAGGTGGTAAACCTCGTAAGGGCAATAAAAAAGATGATGACGATAATACACCTTCCCAGCGTGGGCGTGGTACTAAGAAAATCCCTGTAGTTGGTATGGTTGAGCGTGGCGGAAAGGTAAAAACTGAAAAAGCTACCAAAGATACACTCAAATCAAAAGACTTGAACGAACTTATCCGTAAATACATCAACCCTAGCGAATCCGTGCTTATTACTGACGAATACAAAGGCTATAATAAAGCCGCTTCTTTACTTCCACATGCTAGGATTAATCATTCTATAGAGTATGTAAACGGTTTAATCCATACTAATACAATAGAATCGTTCTGGGCTATTGTTAAGCGTGGGATTGTAGGTCAATACCATAGAGTATCAGCTAAACACCTTGATAAATACCTAGATGAATTCTGCTACCGTTATAATTCAAGGAATCTGGATAGTTCGGTTCTATTTGGAAATACAATTGCTAACATGTTAAGACCATGATATAAATGAACTTCTGAATATGAAAAAACCGGAGTTAGTCGCTCCGGTTTTCATATAACCCGCAAATGTTTGAGCAACTACCTGCGGATTGAGTAATCAATAGAGTTATTTTATAACAAATTTCTTCCTTTCAGTCAAGGTAGTTGCTCTTAATTTAACAAAAGAGAACTAAAATGACTGACAGTAATTCTAATGACCAACAACCAACTATTGTAACACCTGCGCCACAACCAGAAATGGTTGCTCAGCCAACTCGATTGGTAGAGCCGATTATAAGAAATCCTCATGCTCAATTAATGACTAACGCAATTGAAGTTGGTTATTTGAAAAAAGATAGTTAATAACAACCAAAATCCAAAACTTATGATGGGAGCATAAAAAGCTATATTAATAACATCCATCATAAGTTTTGCCCTCTCTTCATTGCATATGCGATTGTTAGTTATTCCTGATTGATAAGATTCACTTTCAGTCATAATTAGAATTTCTATTTTCTGATTAATCCAATCTTTTAACCATAAATTTTTAGGCTGATTCCCTAAAAATTGATATTTTCTAAGAGAAAGTATTCTTTTACATTTATATATTGCTACTATTAAAAAAAGAGAGAAAATTAACAATGTGGTAAAAACAATAGGTTTAATCTCTATACTACTAGAGTAAAACACACCAATCAATCCACTACTAACTAAGGTTAACAACGTAATTAATGATGCTAGTATTTTTAGTGATTTATCTTGAATAAAGTTAGAAAGATTTATAGTTGCCTGCAATTCCTTTTCACCCTGATTAAATAGAAATAAAGCTTTTTCTTTATCTATATTACTAAAATCAGTAACATTCGATTGCCATTTTTCACTCATAATTTATTCCTTTTATTTTCATTATATGTTGTAATATTATTTCACTTTTGATTATACTTACTCATAAGATATTATGGAAGCCCCTGCGGTATTTTTATTCTATCAACCATTAAGCGTACAATTCCGAAAGTATTAGTACGGCAATGGCATTAGCAAAACAACTAAAACAAACAGAATCTCCAATATATTTAATTGGAAATATAGGTAATCTTCGAGATACAGTTGATACTAGGATAGTATCTTATGAACAAATGAAAGAATATGCTAGTACGAATGGATTAAAATTTTATGAAACAAGTCCAAACATAAGTGTAACTGATAGTGCAAGAAATGTTGCTAGTGTAAAAGATATTTTTAGTGATATTGAGAAAGAATGTACGGCTGCTAAGAATGCCAAAGAAGTTACCGAAAGTGCAAAAAGATATCAAGATTTAGAAGACGAGCGTCGGCAAGCTGATGCGCTTAAAATCCGTCTATGCACTGAGTTAGCTGATGAAATTATAAGCCGTGCAGCCAAAGATCGTGCAGAGAAAGATCATGTAGACAGAAATCCTAAGCAAAAAATTTCAGTTGCCGAGGAGTATGATATAGATGAAAATTTATTAGGTGTTGTGTCTGGAGCGATTTATTCTTATTCTTCTTTTCCTAAAATAAAAGAAAATCTCGTTGCATTTAAGACAGATAAATTGTTAATTGAAGGTATAGGCAATTATATAAAACAGAATGAATTTGGTGTGTTTAATAAGCAGCGAAGCGGCCCATTAGTTTTTAACCACAAGCACACGACAGCAATTGGAGAAGGAGCTCTTCAGAATTCTCCTATTTTCGGTATAGTGAGAGCAGCAGCGCAAAGAGCAGCAGCTTCTGGTATTGGTAGTTATCCTCAAGCAGCGAAAAGAGCAGCGGCTATTTTCAGTTCTGATTCACATAGCAGTGGCAAACAGGAAGCATTTGCGGCCTCATCTCCTTCACGTGCTGATCTATTTCATGATAATGCGCCATCAGCACCAAGTCCAGCGCAAGTAGAGGAGTATGAGCGTAAACTTTATGCGCCATCAGCACCAACTCTAAAAGCCGGGGGTTCACGTGCGGAAATAGAACCCAGTGCGGCACCATCCCATAGTGATGCTCCTTATCCAATATTTGCGACCGGGAGTAATGAATGGTCCCAGCGACTACAGCCACAATCACATATTCCTACTGTTTTTGCAACTCCAATACCTGATTCTGACGTTAATGCTCATGGTGGGACTCCTGTACAAGCAGTGCCAGTTGCCGTAGCAATTTCAATTCATCCTCAGTCTCATGCTGAAAAAGTTGGAAGTAGAAAGGAAAATATAGACAAAACTCGGTAATACCTCCAGAAAATAAGTTGGTTTTAGAGTGGAGTTTTCTATCAACAATTATGCCAGGAAATTTTACGATGAAGAATTCTTAAGCATCCTACACTTTAAAGAAGTGTTCGGATGTAAAGTTAATTTGCTATATGATATACTATTTCCCTACCATCTCCGCTAAAGCAAGAATCCTTTCAGGCCATGCAAATAATAGCAGAACCGCTAATGTAGAAATGCACATAGCAACCAGCATAAGGAGCGGTGCTTCCGAATAGTTACTGCTTATGGCTGTTCCTTCGGCAGGTTTTTCTTCCCCAAAAAATGCCTTATATATAATAGGCAGGAAATATCCGGCATTCAGCATGGTACTGACGATAATTACAGCCAGTATAATATATTGCTCAGATCCTATCGCTGCATCCAGCATATACCATTTGGCAATAAACCCGGCAGTTGGCGGCAGGCCAATCAAAGCAAGTGCAGCAATTGCAAAACATGCCATGGTAACTGGCATTCTTCGCCCCACGCCATAAATTTCACTTACTTTTTTCTTACCAGTTACAGTAGAAACCGCGCCAACTGAAAAGAACATAATTGCTTTGGCAAATGCATGTGCGGCAATTTGGAATACGGCGGCAATCACTGCCTTGGGTGAGAATATTGCCAGGGACATTGTAACATAGGCAAGCTGGCTGATTGTGGAATATGCCAGTATCTGTTTTAAACCATCCTTAGATAATGCCACAATCGATGCAAAAATAACGCCAAATGCTGCTAAATATAAAAGCCAGTCGCTATATTGCCCAAGCTGCGGTGATAATTTTTCCAGGTTATCAATCCCGAAAATATATACGATAACTTTTATAATAGTAAACACACCCGCCTTCACCACCGCAACAGCGTGTAGTAACGCGCTTACAGGTGCAGGGGCGACCATTGCGCGCGGCAACCATCTGTGAAGCGGTATTAAGGCTGCCTTTGCTATGCCAAGCATAAAAAGCGCGAGTAATATTATTGTCATGGTGGGGGAAATTTTATCTCCCAATATGCCGCCTACGGTAAAATCAAGCGTTCCTACCGCGCTATATGTGAGTATAATGGCAGGTAAGAAGAATAATAAAGAAGTACCCATCAATATACCCAGATAAACCCTGCCAGCTTTCCTGGTTTTATCGCTGCGGTTATGCGTTACCAGCGGATATGTGGTAAGGGTGAGTAGTTCATAAAATAAGAATAATGTAAGCAAATTGCCGGAAAAAGCTATACCAACAGACGCAAAAATTGAAAGGCAGAAAAACGCGAAGAAACGGTTGAGGTTGCCTTCATTATTGCTTCGCATATAACCAATTGAATATAGAAGGCTTATCGGCCATAATAATGCTAATATTATAGCAAAAATAACTCCTAAGGCTTCTAGCTTGAAATGAAGGGCGATGCCGGGGATTATCTCAAATAGTTTCCATTCCAGCGGTACAGTACCTGATAAAAATAACTGGTAAATTTTATATATAAAAAAGGGCAGGGCTGCGGATGTTAAAAACACCAGCCCATCCCTTATGTTCCTGTAAGGGATGATAGCTGCAAGTAATGCCGCTATAAGCGGTGTTGCAAGGGAGTATTGGAGTAGTTGTATGTCAGTTATGTTTATCATTATTTCTTCTGTTTAATTGTAATAATCCTGGATGTTATCACGGCTTTTATTTTTATAAGTTGCGCTTATGTTGCAACGTCATTGCGAGGAGCCGAACGCTTGTGAGTGCGAGGTGGCAATCCATCTTTCTTTAATGTTCACACTGGATCGCCACTTCATGCTCGCTGCGCTCGATTCATCGCGATGACGTTCTTTCCTTATAACTACCCCCCAAACAAAACCGTAGCCACCATATCAACATACCCATTAATATAAACCGGCCATATTCCTATAACAATTGAAAGAGCGGCAAGCAGCACCATTGGTACTAGCATCATAACAGGGGCTTCATTCACAGAGCCTTTGCTGGAATCTATATAATTGAAAAATGCAATTTCAACCACGCGCCATATATACATAAATGTAATCAGGGAGGTTATCAGGATAATGGCAAATACAGGCCACATTCCGGCTGTAATAGTAGCCTGCAATAAATACCACTTGCCTATAAATCCCGCAGTGCCAGGCACACCAACTAGGCTAAGGCCGCTGATTATAAAAACGCCCATAGTAACAGGCATACGCCTGCCGATACCTTTTAAATGGCTAAGCCTTATACCTTTAACACTATATAAAATTGCGCCAGCCGCCATAAACATTGCAGATTTTGCAATTGCATGGGAAATTATACTTATTAATGATGCAGATAAGCCTTGTTCATTGGCAAGCCCGATTCCAAGGATTATAAAACCTATCTGCGATACCGAGGAATATGCCAGCATACGCTTTAAATTATCCTGCATTACAGCCACAACAGCGCCAATTAGCATTCCAAGTGCACCCAGGATAATCAGTATTTTACCGATAGGCAGAACCTCAAAGGAAAAATCAACACCAAGAATGCTGAATATTAACCTGATAAATATATAAATACCAACCTTGGCGGAAGTGGCGCAAAGGAAAGATGAAACAAAAGAAGGCGCATTGGTATAAGCATTAGTAAGCCATAAATGCATCGGGAACATAGCTATTTTAAGGGCAAGGCCAACTGTGAAAAAAGCTATCGCCATTTTTACAGGCATTGCTGATATAACAGGCTGAATCCTTAGCGAAATATCTGTTATATTTAAAGTTCCGGTCATGGCATAAACCAGGCCGATTGCTATAAGTATGAAGGTTGCGCCAACTGTGCCTAAAATAAGATATTCAAATGAAGCAATAAGTGCGCGCCTGTCCTTACCCATGGCTACCAGCGCATAGGCCGCAAGCGAGGAAATCTCAAGGAAAACATATATGTTGAATATATCGTTGGTAGATACAATACCAAGAAGCCCGGCAAGGCATAATAAATATAACGTATAAAAAAACGGCTGCTTACTATCTTCTATTTCTTTCCCTGCTGAATATAGTGAGTAAATAATACAAAACGAGCCTATGCCGGATATAAGCACCAGGAACATGGCACTTAAGATATCGATACTATATTCAATACCAAATGGCGCAGCCCAGCCACCCATCGCATATAACATTGTTCCATTTACATAAACCTGCCGGATAATTTCCATTGAGCAGATAAATGTTGCCAATGTTGCAATTAATGCAAAAGCCCATGCGGATTTCCTGCCAGGCAGCAATGCGCATATAGGTGCGGCAACTAAAGGAATTAACACTTGTATGGCTGGTAGGTTTTCAGTTAGCATTTTGTTCCTGTTTTTTCCTTGGTATTTAAACCACTAGTAATAAGGAGTTGTGTAGTTCCCTCTCCCTTGAGGCTTGCAGACCGGAAAAACAGTACATAGGTACTGTTTTTTCTAGTGCAAGGGGGTAGGGTGAGGGGGAATTTATATTGTTTAGACATAACCCCCTCACCCGGATTTCTTACCAATTTCTGAAGAAAAAATTGGAGAAATCCGCCCTCTCCCTCAAGGGAGAGGGAACCCCAGCATCACTTCTTCTTTCTTTCCTGCTTATTTTTTTCTAAATCAAGTTTGGTTATTTCATCTTCTTCAATGGTTCCGTATTCTTCCTTTATACGCACAGCAATGGCAAGCCCTACAGCCATAATTGCCACCCCAACTACAATCGCGGTTAGCATAAGCACATGCGGTAGCGGATTGCTATAAACGGAAACGCCTTCCTGCAATATAGGCACAGCGGAATTTTTTACATAACCTATGGAAATATAAAACAGCAACACAGCCACTTGGAATATAGATAGGCACATTATCTTCTTTACAAGGTTCCCGCTGGATATAACCCCAAAGAAACCAATCATCATAAGCATTATGCTTACCCAGTAATTATATCCTTCAAGCATCATTTCCCGGCCTCTCACCAAATGAGTAAAATATTAGCATGATAACTGAAAATACTGTCATTCCTACGCCAATCTCTATAAGCATTATACCCAACTCCTGCCCTTGTAAGTTATCAAGGCGGAGAAATGAATAATCAAGAAAGTTGCCGCCTTTGGCAATTGAAACTATACCGGTTCCGGCATAAAGCAATATGCCAAGCGCACTTATAACTCTTACAGCCATTAATGGCATGATTCTCTTCAATAATTCAATGTCATATACAAGGCTGTATACTATAAATCCTGACGCAAAAATAATACCAGCCTGAAAGCCGCCGCCCGGGCTTGCCTCACCGTGGAACTGCACATAAAATGCATACATAAGTATGAATGGCAGTAGCAGCCTTACTATAACTTTTAAAACCGTGTGGTCGTTCATTTCTTTTCCTTTGGGTGATGGGTGATAGGTATCAGGTGATAGGGTTGATGAGCTATTCTTGCCCCTGTCACCCATCACCTATTACCCATAACCCTCTTCCTACCAAGCAGCATCAGCACCGCAATACCTGCCGTAAATATAACCAATATTTCACCAAACGTATCATAACCCCTGTAACTTGCCAGGATAGATGTTACTGCATTTTTCATTCCGGTGTCGGTCTCGCTGTTTGCTATGTAATATGCAGCAACATGCGTTTGCGCAGGGCTATTGCTTGAACCAAAATGCGGTAAATGGCCGCTGGCATATATCAGCATTGCTGTAACAGTAGCTACTAGTATAAAGGGCAATAATTTTTTGTTGGTGGTTTTCTTTTCTTTTTCAGATGCCATGAAAAGTGCAAGGAGTAATAATATTGTGCTTATTCCTGCGCCAACGGCGGCTTCGGTAATGGCAACATCCGGCGCGCCAAGCACTAAATATTGGGCAGACATAAGCATACTGAATATACTAAGCAGGATTACAGCAGTAATTAAGTTACGTGACATAATTACCGATATGGCAGTAACCAGCAGGAAAAATAATATTGCTATATTTGCTATGAAATTAATATCGCTTAAGAATCCCATTATTTCTTTTCCTTCAAAAACGGTTTCAGTTTACCGATAATTGCGGTTTGGGAAAGTACGTGTGTTGCAGTTGGGTTAGTGATTAAAAGCAATATCACCAGCAAAACTATTTTTCCTGCAATAAGTGTAGGACCAAAACTCACGGCAACACCAAGCAATACCAGCGGTGCGCCGAAGGAATCAGTTACTCCCGCAGGGTGCAGGCGCGTGAAGAAATCCGGCATACGGAGTATTCCCAGTGAGCCGCTAATCATAAAATATGCACCGGCAATAATCATGCCCCAGGATAATATAGTGGTTATTTGTTCCATAAATTCATGGATAAGGGGTAAGGGAATAAGGGAGTAAGGTATTTTTCCCTAATCCCTAATCCCTTATTCCCTCTCCTACTCCTCCGGTTTATATTTAAAATACATTAAAAACGCAATTGTGGTTACAAAGCTTATCAAGCCGTAAATTATTGCTATATCAATAAATAATGCAGTATTTTTAAAAAAACCTAAAAGCACGATAAACACAACGGCATGTGTACTGAAGCTGTTTAATGCCAGTATCCTATCAAACACTGATGAACCAAGCAGCGCCCGCAAAAGCACCATGCCCATGCTGATTAATACTGCTATCATTACGGCTGTAAGCATTATTGTATTCCTGATTTTGTTATTCTGCTAACGCGGGATAGTAGCCTGCTATTTTTTAATTCCTGCATATCATCTTCTGTAAGGGCGTGCACATGCAGCATCCCTTCTTTTGTGCCTATTGTAACTGTGCCGGGGGTAAGGGTAATTGAATTTGCAAAGATAGCTATGGCAATATCATCTTTTAAATTACTGGGAATCCAGTCTGTTTGTGGTGATATTTCCGGGTCGAGCTGCCACATTTTCAGGCTTATTTTAAAACTTGATACGGCAATTTCCTTAAATAACCAGATGCAATATAAAATTATGCCTAAGATACAGCGCAGCGCCCCATGGATTTTATCCTTATAGATAAACCGGTATAAAATAACAATTCCAAGGCAGCTTAAAAAGCCAATGGTGATGTAGGATGCAGTGAAAATACCGGAAAGCAATAGCCAGGTAGAGAATAAAATTATGAATAAAATGGAAAGGTTAATCAATCTGCATCTCCTTATACTAATAATCTAAAGCATTGGTATTAAGAATCAAGAAAACTATTTTCTTTGATTCTATTATTTTTGACTTTTAAGTTTATACCTTCAAAGAAAAGAACCTCTATATAGAACATGCATCAAGGACTTAAGTGCCGACTCAAGTATATATTTAGTAGGTGAGCATTAATATCAGTATTTCCCAGTTCAAATAAACATATAATTTATTAATTAAATTTAAAATAATTTATTTTTGTAATATTAATTTTATATATATCTGTTATATAAATTATTAATATTTTAATAATTTATATATGGATTATTTATGAGCCAGGAAAAAAATACTTATCATGTACACCTTTTGGCAGAAGCGTTAAAAAGCGCAACAGGTATTAATCGGAGTGATAAAGGCTGTGTTCTTCCAAAGGTTGGTATTGACACTAGATTAGAGCATGCCCTATTAAACACAGACCTACTCCAAAGTGATGGAAGAATTAGTGAAGAAAATATAAAAGAAATATTACCTGAAGTTCTTCCTGGTAGCAAAGTGGATATTGAAGATATAACTACGCAAGTTATAAAAAGATGTGAATTTATAAAAAATTCTACAGTGGATGAAAGTCAATCGTGGCAAATAAGGGAGGCCTTACGAAGAGAGTTTGCCCAAACTTCTGTTGTTGGCAAAGCATAATACTATAGTAACTTCACTTAATAATTGCCCATCATACACCTAAATTGTGAATAGGGCACGTGTCCGCGTCTGCGCGCACTACTGTCCGGTAAAAATAATTTCCCTGTTAAAAAGTAAGAAACCCTCACCTAACCCTCTCCCACTGGGAGAGGGGATTCACGGATACCCATGTCTATAACTTGGCTTTAAGAGTTTATTAATAGTTTAATGTTATAATTAATATCATGCTTTTGGTTAAACAATTTCCTTAAAGGATAAAAATGTTACGAAGCATATTTAAGAAAAATGGTAAGAATACTGAATTAATTTATGCAGTTTTTACACTGGCTATTTTAGTAATATTGTTTGTAATATTCTTTAGTATGGTTGATGTACCGCTGATAGTAAGAATCTGCCTTTTCTTATTAATTCTTGTTACAGCAATTGCTGATATTTATATAAGGCAGGCACGGAGACAGAATGTTATGAAAGAAGAGATGCTTATAAAAAGTAACCAGCGTTTCAGCCTGATGTTTGATAAAGCTCCGCTTGGTCTTGCCCTTATGGATCCTGTAACCGGGATTATATATAAATCAAATGCAAAATATGAACAGATTATCGGGCGCACCAGGGAGGAGATGAAAAACCTCAGTTGGATGAGTATTACCCCGCCTGAGGACTTAAGAGCGGATATGGATAATATGGCACTTATGAATGCCCATAAAATCTCCGGTTTTAAGATGTCTAAAAGATATGTGCGCCCGGATGGTGAAATAGTGTGGGCATATATACATCTATCATTGATTGATATTGATGATAAGGAAGGAGCGCAATATTTATGCATGGTAGAGGATATTACCGAAAAAAGAAAAATGGAACTTGAACTGGAACTTAGCAATGAACGCCTGATACTTGCTACCACAAGCACCAGTGACGGCTTATGGGACTGGGATATAAAAGCAGAAGAAGTGTATTACTCGCCAAGATTTATGGAAGTAAGTGGGCATAACCCATTTGAATTACCAGAAGTAATAAATTCATACTTTGATATGATACATCCTGATGATTTGGAAAAGGTAAAACATAAAATTGACAACCATTTCAAAACCAAGGCTAAATATAGCGTTGAACATCGCCTAAAGCATAAGGATGGGAATTATATCTGGTGCCAATCCAGGGGTATTGCAAGTTGGAATGATAATGGCGAACCTATCCGCATGACGGGGTTCATAACAAATATTAATGAGCGCAAAATTGCAGAAAATGATTTAAAATCACATAAGGAGCATTTAGAAAAACTTGTTGAAACAAAAACAGCAAATCTGGCAGCTGCATTAAAGAAGGCGGAAATTGCCCAATCGGAAGCTGAGCAGGCAAACCGTGCTAAATCAGAGTTTCTATCTAATATGTCGCATGAACTACGTACACCAATGCACGCAATACTCAGCTATTCAGCATTAGGGTTAAAGAATATACAAAATAACGATAATGAGAAAATAGTAAAATACCTTAGTAATATAAATGTATCAGGTGAGCGGTTGACAAACCTTCTAAATAACCTGCTTGACCTATCTAAACTTGAAGCTGGCCGATATGAATTTAATTTAATAAAGGATAACTTTAAAAATGTGGTTGATTGCACATTAATGGAGCTAGATTCCCTAGTGCAAAAGAAGCATCTGGTAATTACCACAACTTATTATGCGGAAGACACTAATGCTGTATTTGATAAAAACCGGATTATGCAGGTAATGGTAAACCTACTTTCAAATGCAATTAAATTCTCTTCAGAAAATGACAATATCATAATAAAGGTTTCCGCTTCTGCGGATAAATCAGCGATGTTATGCAGTATTGAGGATGAAGGTGTTGGTATTCCCACTGATGAGCTGGAAAAAGTATTTGATAAATTTATACAAAGCAGTAAAACAAAAACCGGGGCAGGTGGCACAGGTCTTGGGCTTGCTATATGCCGCGAGATTATAAAAGGTCATGGTGGTTCTATCTGGGCTGAAAACGGAGAAACAAAAGGAACTGTATTTAAGTTCCTTTTACCTGTTTCTTAGCCTATAAAATTCTTATACTATACTCATTCTGTCTCAAACTGCTGATTACTGTGCCTCATGCACATGCAACGAAGCTGTTAGAAACCCTCACTATGCAGGGTCTTTAAAATTTGTTCCGCCTCGAATTCCTGGTGGAAATGAAAAGCGGAAACGCTATATAATCTAACCCTTTCGTTCAACAATCAATTTCTTGATTTCCGCAATTGCCTTCCCTGGATTTAAGCCTTTCGGGCAGGTATTCGCACAGTTCATGATTGTGTGGCAGCGGTATAATTTGAATGGATCTTCCAATTCATCAAGACGTGAGCCAGTTGCTTCATCACGGCTATCTATAATCCAGCGATAGGCTTGGAGTAGTACCGCAGGGCCAAGATATTTATCGGAATTCCACCAATAGCTTGGGCAGCTTGCAGAGCAACATGCACATAAAATACATTCATAAAGCCCATCCAGTTTATCCCTGTCTTCCGGGGATTGTAGGCGTTCTGAACTTGCAGGGGCGGCAGAATCAGTTTTAAGCCAAGGCTGCACAGATTCATATTGCGCATAGAAATTGTTAAGGTCAGGCACTAAATCTTTTACCACAGGCATATGCGGTAACGGATAAACATTTATATCGCCTTTTATATCACCGCAATCCTTAATACACGCAAGCGTGTTAGTGCCATCAATATTCATAGCGCATGAACCGCAGATACCTTCGCGGCATGAACGGCGGAATGTAAGACTGCTATCAACCTCATTCTTGATTTTGATAAGCGCGTCTAGCACCATAGGGCCGCAATTATCCATATCTATTTCATAAGTATCCAGGCGTGGATTCTTTGGTTCGCCCTTTTCATTTAGATCTTCCGGGTTCCAGCGGTACACTTTAACTTTGCGTACTTTCTTTGCACCAGCGGGCGCCTTATAAATACGACCATCTTTGCCGTTTTTATTAAATTTTGAATTTCTTGGCAATGCGAATTCTACCATGTTAATAAACCCTCTTCTTAAGCGGAACTGTCTGCACTTCATTGCTGAGTGTGTTCATATGAACCGGTCTGTAACCTATTTTAACCTTACCGTTTTCATCAATCCAGGTTACTGAATGCTTATGCCAGTTTTTGTCATCCCTATCCGGGTAATCTTCACGGGCATGAGCGCCACGGCTTTCTTTACGTGTGTGAGCCGCTTCCATTGTAACAACCGCCTGGGTGCGTAAATTATCAAGCTCTAAGGCTTCAACAAGGTCGCTATTCCAGATAAGGCCGCGATCCTTAATGCCGATATCCTTAAATGTAGAATAAGCGCGCTCAATTTCATCCACGCCTTCAGCAAGCGTATCTTCGGTGCGGAATACCGCTGCGTGGTTTTGCATTACAGCCTGCATATCTGCCCGTACTTCGGCAACAGACTTAGAGCCTTTAGAATGCCTGATTTTATCAAACCTTGCAATTATTGCATCGCAAATATTATCAGGTAATAATTTATGTGATTGCCCAGGTTTTACTATCTCACTGGCGCGGATTGCTGCGGCGCGACCAAACACTACCAGGTCAAGCAATGAGTTTGAACCAAGACGGTTTGCACCATGAACGGAAACACATGCAGCTTCACCAATTGCCATTAATCCTGGCACTACATGGTCAGGGTTTTTACCTTTTATTGTTACAACTTCACCATGATAATTGGTTGGAATTCCACCCATATTATAATGCACCGTAGGGAGCACTGGAATAGGCTGCTTGGTAACATCCACACCTGCAAAAATACGCGCACTTTCAGCAATTCCAGGCAGGCGCTTATGGATAACTTCCGGATCAAGATGATCAAGATGTAAATAAATATGATCTTTTTTCGGGCCAACGCCGCGTTTTTCACGGATTTCAATAGTCATAGCGCGGCTTACAACGTCACGCGAGGCCAGGTCTTTCGCTGATGGTGCATAACGCTCCATAAACCTTTCACCTTCCGAATTCACTAAATAACCACCTTCACCGCGCACACCTTCAGTTATAAGGCAGCCCGAACCATAGATTCCAGTTGGGTGGAACTGTACGAATTCCATATCCTGTAATGGTAAGCCAGCACGAAGCACCATAGCGTTACCATCGCCAGTGCAGGTATGAGCTGATGTACATGAGAAATATGCCCTTCCATAGCCGCCAGTTGCCAGCACAACCTCATGGGCGCGGAAACGGTGCAATGTGCCATCTTCCAGGTTCCATGCCATAACTCCGCGGCACACGCCTTCATCATCCATAATTAAATCCAGGGCAAAATATTCAATAAAGAATTTCGCCTGGTGCTTTAATGCCTGGGTATACAGTGTGTGTAGTATTGCGTGACCGGTACGGTCAGCAGCAGCGCAAGTGCGCTGCGCGGCTTTGCCTTCTCCATACTGGGTAGTCATTCCGCCAAATGGCCTTTGGTATATTTTGCCTTCCGCAGTGCGTGAGAAAGGTACGCCAAAACGCTCCAATTCCAAAATTGCTTCAGGTGCATTTTTGCACATATATTCAATAGCATCCTGGTCGCCTAACCAATCTGAGCCTTTTACTGTATCATACATATGCCAGCGCCAGTCATCCTCACCCATATTGCCAAGGGCGGCAGAGATACCACCTTGCGCGGCAACTGTGTGACTACGCGTTGGGAAAACTTTACTGATACAAGCAGTGGAAAGGCCAGCAGCAGCCATACCCAAAGTGGCACGAAGGCCAGCCCCGCCAGCACCGACTACCACAACATCATATTCATGATCAATAATTTTATAGGCTTCTTTTTTTGCCATTTTTTGTTCCTTATTTAGGTGTTGGGTGATGGGTGTTAGGTGCTGGAAGAATCCCTATCACCTAGTCCCTATAACCTATAACCTACTCTTTAGGTGTTTCAATTTCTATAATTGGCGCTTCTTCAGTTTCAAGCATTTCCGCATCAGATGGTATTCCAGTTGCAGCGGAATCATCCGCAGCACCATGAATTTCCTTGTGGCAACTGCCTTTTTTGCCATGCCAAAAACCAGACTGATATTTTCCAGGGCTTTTGTAACTTGTTATATGCGCAAGTGATATAGCAAGTGTAACGGCAACAATTGAAATAGCCGCAATAAACTTAGTTGCAATATCAAGGAATTTGCTGCCGCACGGACAATGCACATAATCTTCTATGATAACTTTAATACCTAATGTTCCATGATATATTGAAGTACCAAGGAATAATATCATGGCAATTGCATTAACCGGTGATGATAACAGGTAAATAACACCACTCACACCATGATTTGAAGTTGCTTTGATAACGGAAATTACAAACCATATTACCAGAGGTATCAGTGCAATTGCGGTAACGCGCTGCATCCACCAGTGATGCGCGCCTTCCTTGGCTGAACCTAGTCCCCTTGCTTTGCTTAAGTTAGAGCGTAAATGCATATTAGTTCCTAAGTATATTATTAATACTGCCTAATTAAAAGAAGGCCAGTTTCCGGTTTCGTCATTGCCCGAGTTTGCACTTGCAAACTATAGGGCCATCCATCTTAAAACTGGATTTCCCTATAGTTTTTTGAAGAAAAAAACTCGGGGAATGACGAACTTACGAATACTTGCCTTAAAAATATAATGACCATTTATTTAATAAAGTATAGCAAAACCCCAACTCACCAATGTAAGTATTAATGTGCCAGCAAGTACTGCTATACCGCTTCTATTAACGGTTTTAATTTCAAAGCCTTTACCCATATCCCAAAATAGATGCCTGATGCCGTTAAGCAGATGGTAATATAAAGCCATGCTCCATAAAACCAGGAAAGCCACGCCTATATCGGATGCTATAAAGGAATTTATGCAATTTCCACAACCATAAACATTGGCGATTATCCACCATGCTAGCAGCAGTGCGCCTATGTAAAGGCCAAAGCCTGTAATACGGTGGGTTATTGAAAGAACTGAGGTTATCTGCGGTTTATATATGCCAATATGCGGGGATAATGGCCTTTTATCTTTGTATTTTTCAGTCATAACTTTTCATACTAAAATGATTACGACTTGGTTTTTAAAACTATTTTTAAGTAAAATCAAGAGTGGATGTAAGAAATAGTGGGGATATATTGTTATTTTTAAACACACATCCCAATATTACTATCGCTATTGCTTCTAAGGAGCCGTGATTGCAGTGAGTTGTCATTCGTCACATCCATTGATTTTGATCGAACTCTTGATGCAAAGGTGGCTTGCGCTGCTTCCGTAGCATCTGTTGCAGGACTATCCGTAGGATTTACAATATGCGTTTCTGTGGCTTTATTTTCAAAAGCTTCTGTGTGTTTGCCCAAGCTGTTTTGTGCTGCTGCTCTATAATGATAATTATTAGTACTTTGACTTTCAGCTTATTGAAAGCCAACCCAATTTTCCGGTTTCTCCATTTTGGGATAAAAAAAGGCTGCTTTTTACAAAGCAGCCTTTTAATATAAATCTCACGAGAAAAGACTAACCGCCTTCCTGGTTACGCTTACGAATAAGTTTACGACGCCTGCGGTCGCCTTCAGATTCCTTACGCTTACGTTTGTCACAGCCTTTCTCATAGTGACGACGCAGTTTCATTTCTCTGAAAACACCTTCACGCTGCATTTTTTTCTTTAATGCACGTAGAGCTTGCTCCATATTATTTGCATGTACTGATACGCTTACCAAAACAATTACCTCCTTTTAAGCCTGGTGTAGGCCCTGGGTGCTAGGTGCTGATAAAATCCAACACATAGAACCTAAAACCCATCACCCTAAAATATTATTAGAGCCATCACTTATGCTGATTTATGAATAATAAGTCAAGCGGATAATAAATATAACATAGATAATGTAACATATAAATAGCTTTCTTGCTTATTGCAGCCTGTATATTTTATTGACCTTTCCCCATCACGCATATAACATGCCCTTGAGTAGTGAGAACTATTCGGGGCGTGATAACCCTTTGTGAATTAGCGGCTAGTATCCGTCAACATACTCTCCATCCTTACGGTGGGGAGGTTCTAGTGTATGCAATAGGCTTTGGCTAAAGACTAGGGCGAACCTCGTCTAATTCACAGGTTTTATCAACTCCCCACTATCAACATATACAAGGGGGAGTTATGGAAGAAAATAACAGCAGGCCTGAATTGATAATAGCTTACGGCGGTGCTGTAATATACGGTATAATAATTGGTTTATTATCCGGTTGGCTTCTTTGGGGATAAGCTGGCTAGTTAAGTATATAGTTCCCTTAATTGCTATAATGTAAGCTGGGAGCAGACGCGGTTTGAAAGTTCAAAGAAAGTCTGGATCCCCCTCCCTTGAGGGAGGGGACGTTTTCCTGATTATCATTAACAGAAGAAAAAATTATAGAACTTAATTAATGTACAAAAATATTCTTACCAGGATAAACTGCTTTATTTCCAAGATATTCTTCAATACGAAGTAGTTCATTATATTTAGCAAGGCGGTCTGAACGGCTGAGTGAGCCGGTTTTTATCTGACCGCAATTTGTTGCAACTGCGATATGGGAGATTGTTGTATCTTCAGTCTCCCCTGAGCGGTGCGAAAGAACCGCGTTATATCCGGCAGCCTGCGCCATTTCCACAGCTTGCAATGTTTCAGTTAAAGTGCCAATCTGGTTTACTTTAACCAATATTGCATTGGCAAGATTATCCTTGATACCTTGCGCTAAAATTGCCGGGTTAGTTACAAACAAATCATCGCCAACCAACTGAATTTTTTTACCCAAAGCGCGTGTGATAGCCGCCCATCCAGCATGGTCATCTTCTGCCATTGCGTCTTCAATTGATTTAATCGGGTAGCCTGCAATCAGTTTTTCGTAATATTTTATAAGCTCTTCCGAGCCAAGTTTTTTGCCTTCGCCTTCTAAATCATATATGCCATTTTTATAAAATTCAGTTGATGCAGAATCGAGCGCTATTACAATATCTTCACCAGGCCTATAGCCTGCTTTTTCAATGGATTTCATTATGAAAGAAAGGGCTTCATCAGCAGATTTAAGGTTTGGCGCAAAGCCGCCTTCATCACCAACATTAGTATTATGACCTGCATCTTTCAGGGTTTTTTTAAGTGTGTGGAATATTTCCGCGCCCATTCGAATCGCATCAGAAATTGAAGATGCTGAAACCGGCATAATCATGAATTCCTGGATATCAATCGGGTTATCAGCATGCGCGCCGCCATTTATTATATTCATCATCGGTACAGGCATTGTTATAGCTTTGCTGCCACCAAGATACTCAAATAACGGTACATTTTCATTTGCAGCGCCAGCTTTGGCAACAGCAAGTGAAACACCAAGTATTGCATTTGCGCCAAGGCGTTTTTTATTATTTGTGCCATCAAGGGCAATTAGGGCATTATCAATTTCTGCAAAAGATGAGGCATCCATGCCTTTGATATTATCAAATATTTCGCCATTCACGCCAGCAACGGCATTGCGCACACCTTTGCCGTTATAACGTTTATTATCACCATCACGAAGCTCACATGCTTCCAGTGAGCCAGTGGACGCACCAGATGGCACCGCCGCGCGGCCAAATGCACCGCCGCTTAAAGTTACATCAACTTCAACGGTAGGGTTGCCACGGCTATCAACGATTTCACGGGCATGGATGTTTTTTATTTTGGTCATTGTTTTTCCTTAATCTTAATTCTTATAATAATGATATCTGCAAGAGAAAATAATTATCTCTTGATTTTTTACTTCGTAAATTAACCTATGCTCACCTGTTATCCTGCGTGACCATTTACCTGAATAATTACCACGAAGTGGCTCAGGTTTGCCTATTCCTGTAAAGAGATTATTTTCAATATCTTTAATAAGGGTTTTAATGCGTTTTTCTATATCTCTATCGGTTTTTTGCCAGTGCTCCAGATCTTTAATGGCTGATTTAGTCCAATTAATCTTCATCAGTCCATTTCACCTCTCCAAATTCACCATTCTCAGCTTCTTTCATGGACTGCTCTAAATGTGCCACGTTTGCAGATGAAGATAATAAATGCAACGTCTCTTCCATGGAATTATAGTCTTCCTCGGTCATCATTATTAAATTTTTGTGATCCTTCCTGCTGATTTTATAAACAACACGATCATCTTCTATTACATCCATAATAGAGCTTAAATTTTGCCTTAAAGCAGTATAACTTATAAATTCCATAAAACCTCGCAATTGTTTTGTATGTACATGATAGCTGTACATGTGAAAAATGGCAAGCTTTTTTAAAGGGCAAATGGGTAAGGGCTATGGGCAAAGGGTTCTTCACTTATCCCCTCGCCCTTATCCATTATCCCCTTGCTCCCCTACTTCACTACCGCATCAATTGCCTTGAGTTGGGTCAAAATCCCCTCAAGCTCACGTAATATTACCATGCAAGGGCCATCGCTCGGTGCATTATCAGGATCCTGGTGGGTTTCCATGAATACCCCGGCAACGCCAACGGCAACTGCCGCGCGTGATATTACTGGCACAAATTCCCTTTGCCCACCTGAAGCACCACCTTGCCCGCCTGGCTGCTGGATTGAGTGCGTTGCATCCATAATTACCGGATAGCCGGTCTGTGCCATAATAGGCAAGCCACGCATATCAGAAATTAAAGTATTATAGCCAAAGCAAGTGCCGCGGTCAGTTAGCAAGATGTTATCATTGCCGGATTCTGCAATTTTAGCCACCACATTTTTCATATCCCATGGCGCTAAAAACTGGCCTTTTTTTACATTGATTACATTACCGGTTTTTGCAGCCGCGATTAGCAAATCAGTCTGGCGGCATAGAAATGCCGGAATTTGCAGTACATCAGCAAATTCAGAAACTTGTGCGCATTGCTCTTCATTGTGGATATCTGTTAGGGTAGGGCAGTTGAATTTTTCGCGTATTTCTGCGAATATCGGCAAAGCTTTTTTAATTCCAAGGCCGCGCGTAGCTTTCAAGCTGGTGCGGTTAGCTTTATCGAATGATGATTTATAAATAAACCCCATACCTAATTTTTTAGTGATATTTACAAGCGCTTCCGCCATTTCAAACGCATGTTCACGCGATTCCATCTGGCATGGACCAGCTATAAGAACAAGCGGCAGGTCGTTGCCGAGGGTTACGTTGCGGATTTTTATATGTTTTTGTGCTGTCATTTTACTTTCCGTATTTATTGCAGTATTTTAACTAAATCACGATACGAGCTTAAAACCCTTACTATCTCAATGGAGGTATCTTTTATACTATAAACAATCATATATCTATAAATACTCCAGAAAAGTACTGGTTTATCCGTTAAATCACTTCTTTTATGCCCAATACGTGGATTTATTCTCCAGCATATCAAACACATCAAATATTTCTGTTATTATTCTGCTTGCAATATCGGGATTATCTAACGCTATATAATCTTGTATATGCTCAAGATCATTAAATGCTTCAGGCGAAAGTATAAAACTGCTATATTTATTTTCCAGTTTCATCCGCCTTGTTTTGCAATCTGTGCTGTAGCATCTGATATGTATCCTGCCCGTTGATTTTTTTACCTTCGGCTAAAGAATCAAGGCCTTTTTGTATATCCATATTCAAAAAAACATTCCTTGCAGCTATATCATCCCTGGCAGCAAGCAAGCGCAATCCTTCAGTAATTATCTCATCTGAAGAGTGAAAAGCACCACTGGAAATCTTTGATGCAATAAAGCTTTCAAATTCAGGAGGTATGGAAATATTCATAAATACTACTATAAAATATTTTTAGACAATAATATTATAACAAGTATTTCTTATCAATGCAAACTTCTACACCAACTACTTCTGACTATGCTTAAGTGCCGCAGCCACAAATTCCTTAAACACCGGGTGGGCATCAAATGGGCGTGATTTGAATTCAGGGTGGAACTGCACCCCTACAAACCAGGGGTGTTTTGGGTTTTCGATTATCTCAGGAAGTGCGCCATCAGGGGACATTCCAGAGAAAACCAGGCCAGCTTTTTCAAGCTGCTCTTTATAATTTACATTTACCTCATAACGGTGGCGGTGGCGTTCGCTTATTTGCGCACTTCCATAGATTTTATGGGCAAGCGTGCCTGCTTTAATATCGCAATCATAAGCGCCAAGGCGCATGGTGCCGCCAAGATTCCCTGATTTATTGCGGTATTCTTTCGCGTCGCCCTTTGTCCATTCAGACATGATACCAACAACATTAGTACCTTCACCGGAAAATTCGCTGGATTTAGCATCAGGAATACCGGCAAGGTTACGTGCAGCTTCAATTACAGCAATCTGCATTCCGTAACATATCCCGAAAAATGGTACATCATTTTCACGCGCGAAAGTTACCGCAGCAATTTTGCCCTTAACACCATCTTCACCAAAACCGCCTGGCACAAGGATTCCGTGCATATTGCTAAGTTTTTCAGCCGAATCTTCCCGAAGGAAATTACGGGAGTTAATCCAGTTGATTTTTACTTTAATATCATTAGCGCGGCCTGCATGGTCAAGCGCTTCGATAAGTGATTTATAAGCATCCTTAAGGCCGGTATATTTACCAACAATGGCAATATTTATTTCACCTTTTACAGTGATATCCTGTTGAACCAGTTTTTCCCATTTAGAAAGATTTAGCTCGCTATCATAAGGCAGGCCAAAACGCTTTAGAACCTGGGTATCCATGCCTTCTTGATGATATTTAATCGGCACCTGGTAAACACTTCTAACATCAGGGCCGGAGATAACGCATTCTTCAGGAATATTACTAAATAACGCGATTTTCTTCCTTTCTGATTCGGGCAAGTCACGTTCAGCGCGGCATAGTAAAATATCCGGCTGTATGCCAATTGAACGAAGCTCGCGCACTGAATGTTGGGTAGGCTTAGTTTTAAGTTCTTTTGCTGCGCCAAGGTACGGCACAAGGGTAAGATGGATATAAATTGCCTGATCACGGCCAAGTTCATAACCTATCTGGCGGATGGATTCAAAAAACGGCAATGCTTCGATATCGCCAACTGTTCCGCCAATTTCGCAAAGCAGGAAATCCACATCGTCAGTATCTTTAAGCACAAACTGTTTTATAAGGTCAGTTACATGCGGGATAACCTGCACAGTTCCGCCCAAATAATCACCACGACGCTCTTTTGCAAGCAATGTGGAATATATCTGTCCGGTGGTTACGTTATCCCCGCGCCTTGAAGTTACATCGGTAAAGCGCTCATAATGGCCAAGGTCAAGATCGGTTTCCGCGCCATCATCAGTTACGAATACTTCCCCATGCTGGGTAGGGCTCATTGTGCCTGGGTCTACGTTCAGATATGGGTCAAGTTTACGCAGGCGAACCTTGTAACCCCTGGCTTGTAGTAATGCCCCAAGGCTAGCAGAGGCAAGCCCCTTGCCTAAAGAAGAAACAACACCACCGGTTATGAATATAAAACGTGCCATAATAATTTTCTAAATAGTATCTAAATGTTTTTAATAAACTAGGTGTTGTAGTTAATGATATATTTAAGATTTTGGATTTTAGATTTTTCCAATCATAAATCATAAATCTTAGATTACTCCGCCAGCGGAACAGCAGGTGCGCTTTCATCAGTTGGCGCATTCGGTGCTACATCTTTTTTAACATTTTCATCAGCCAACGGAACTTTCGGGGCTTTCTGGTCAATCTGTATTTCATCAATTATTGATTTTTCACTATTGGAAGCGCGCGAAGAAATTGCCGCCATAGTAAGGCTGTTCACTATGAATATTGTAGCAAGGATTGCGGTTATGCGGGTAAGCAGGTTCGCAGAAGCCCGGCCGGACATAACGGAATTGCCCCCACCTGCAAGGCCTGCCATACCATCGCTGGCGCTTCTTTGTATAAGGATAATAACTATCATTGATACTGTTACAATGATTTGTAGTACTAATAATACTGTAAGCATGGCTACCTTGAAATTTAAGATTTAGGATTTAGGAATTAAGATTTAAATTTAGAATAAACGATTCAAAATAAATCTTGAATCTTAAATCTTAAATTCATTGCTTCTTATACACTCTTAATTAGCAGATTCAATCATTTTCCAGAATTGTTTAGCATCAAGGCTTGCTTTTCCAACTAAAAGACCATCAACACCGTTAATTAAGAGGAGGGACTGCGAATTATTTGGAGTTGTAGAACCGCCATATACAATTCTAACACCTTTTTCAAACTGCTTTAATTCATCTTTTATAACCTGCCTTATATAAGCATGCATTTGCTCTATTTGTTCATCAGTAGGGGTTTGACCGCTGCCAATTGCCCATACAGGCTCGTAAGCAAGTATAATATTGCTATCATTAGCATTTTCAGGAATTGAATGTAGTATTTGTTCACGTATAACAATTCTGGCTAGGTCGTTATCACGCTCATACATCGTTTCGCCAATGCATATTATAGCTTTAAGCTGTGAGTTTATAGCATGTTTGGCTTTTTTCTTTACCATTTCACTGCCTTCATTGCTATGCATACGGCGCTCCGAATGGCCTAGTATTACATAATCGCAGGTCATATCGCGGAGCATTTTTGCGCTTATTTCGCCTGTATATGCACCATCTAGTTCATGGTGGCAATTCTGGCCGCCTAGTTTTATGCCGGTGCCTGGAACTTTTTCAGCCATATCACGCAGTAATGTAAATGGCGGGCAAATCACTACATCACAGGAAACTGGATTTGCCAGAATGCTGCTACGAATCTGCTTAATGGTTTGCATGCTCTCTACCAGCAATCCATTCATTTTCCAATTAGCGATAATGATTTTAGCAATTTTTGCAGTCATTTCCTTTAACCTCATTTTTAGTGTATATGATTTAGGGTATAGAGCTTAAATTATAAGAATAAAATATCTTTTTACCAAATTGTTACAATTAAACTATCTTCTAAACTTAAGTAGCACAAATTCTATAACCTGAAACCGGCTTAAGCGCAAATATTTTACTAAATCATACCTATTTTCTAAACTCTATTGTTGTCTTGTGAGAAAACGGGCAGTATGTTCTTGTCAGGTGTCAGGGGAGGGTAACTTTCTACTGACACCTGATACCTGATACCTGAAACCTAAACTAATAAAATAGAGGCTCCCATGCTTGCTAAAATGCGCAAAGGTTCGCAACATATAATTGTAAAGGGGTTGTTTGTCCTGCTTGGCCTGTCGTTTGTAATGTGGGGAGTGGGGGATATATTCCGTAGTGATATGAGGAATGGCCATGTAGCTACCGTTGGGAAATTTGCTGTAACCAATGCTGAGCTTGAGAACCTGGTGCTTAATGAAGTTGCAAGATACCAGGAGATAGTGGGTAAAACATTAACAGAGGAAGAAACTGAAAAACTTGGCATCAAGCATTATGCTTTAAACCAGTTAATAAGGAATAAAGTTACTATAGCGCGCGCCGAAGATCTCAAGCTTGTTACCGGAAAAAAGATAATCGCCCAGAATATATACAGGAATGACGTTTTCTTTAATGAAGAAGGTGCTTTTGATAAAGACCGTTTTAAAGCGGTGCTGCAAGCAAGTGGCTTTACAGAAGAAACATTTATAAAAGCAATAAAGCGGGATTCATCTGTTAATTTATTACTTGAAACACTTGCTGTATCTGCTGTCGTCCCTGAAAATATGGCACGTGAGATTTTTAAAACAAGGAATGAAAAGCGTGTAGCTGACCTTATAACTATCCCATCTGATTTGATAAAAGACCTGCCTGAACCTTCTGAAGCAGATTTGATACAATTTTATCAGGATAACCAGGAAAGTTTTTCTACTCCTGAGCAGCGTGAAATAACCTACATCACCTTCAATCTTGCAAAAATCCAAAATGGTATAAAGCCGAGTGAAGATGAGCTTAAAGAAGAATATAACAACTCCATTTCACAGTATAAAATTGAAGAAACCAGGAATGTTGACCAGTATTTATTTTTAAAAGAGGAAGATGCAAAAGCTGCTTATGAGAAAATCAGCAAAGGCGATGTTAAGCGCTTTTCTAAAAGCAAAATTTCGTTGGGTAATGTAACGGTATCTACTTCCCCTTCCGAGGTGAAAGGCGTTATATTTGCACTTAAGCAGGGTGAAATAAGCGCGCCTGTGCAAAGTGCCCTGGGGTGGCATATTTTTGTTGTGAAATCTATAGAGGCTGAAAAAACAAAAACCTTTGAAGAAGTTAAGAAAGATATAGAAAAAGACTTAATTGAGAAAAAAACCTCCAGCGAATTTGCTAAGTTTGGCGATGAAATAGAGGATGAATTTGCTGCAGGTAAAACAATGGAAGAAGTTGCTCAGAAATTTGACCTTACAGCCCATAAAGTTCCGGCAATTACTATTGATGGAAATGACGCAAGCGGAAATAAAGTTGCTGGTTTTCCGGATTCCAAAACATTATTACCTATCGTGTTTAATTTGGATACCGGCGTTGCATCCAGCCTTACACTTCTTTCCGATAATTCCGGCTATGCAATAATGCGTGTTGATTCCGTTACCCCAAAAAGGGTTAAGGCGTTAGATGAAGTGAAAGGCATTGCCATAAAATTACGCAAAGACCAGGACAAAATAAAACTTCTTAAAGATAAAGCGACTGAAATAGCCGGGAAATTAAAATCCGGTGAAGACATGAAAAGCCTGGCTGGGAAAATGAACCTTAAAATAAAATCCGCCCAGATCATAAAAAAACCGGGTGAGGACTCTGTGCAAGATGGTGCAAGTGGTGAGCCTGTAATGCTTGCAAATGAGCTGTTTACCTTGAAAAAAGAAGGTGAAGTTACAGGAGCATATAGAAACCAGGAAGGATCTTTTGTTATTGCAAAGCTTATAAAGGTTCAGGAAACCACAGCTGATAATGATAAGAATGCCTATATAAACCTGCAATCAGACCTGGAAAATGAAATGCGGGAAGATATTATCGGGCAGTATATAAATTTCTTACGCAAGGAATATCCTGTTTCCATCCATGATTCCTTCAGTAAAGCGCCTGTAAATAAATAAAGGTTTGTACCGGGCTAACTTCTTAAATTATTATCCTGAATTTATGGGGGGATACTTATACCAAGTTGCCTTGAAGGAGGGTGTTGCGCACCATTCTTGTCGGTTAGCTACGGTAGTAAATCTATCGTATGTGTTATGAGGTTTCAATTCCGTATGTGCGGTTCGTGCCTGTTTCTTGCTACAATATCAGGCGACTGTTGCTTAGCCTTTTAAACATCCCTGTTCTATTTTTCAAGAAAGAAAAGCATCCAACATGCGGCTGGTGTGGTATCGCCAGTATTGTAGTTGATAGGTGGGTTGCTACTAAAGTTGTTTACTCCTAGTGTGCAAACGTTGTTTACTATGTTGTAGTTATTTCCTTTTGCAGTATAAATCATACCTTTTGAGGCTAAACCATCATCAACCTTTCTGTCAATATTAACTGCATCTGTTGTTGATACAACACCATTCCAGGTGCCCGTGCCAGAGTTAAGGTTTATTGAGTGTCTATTAGGACGGTCATAAAGTGTAACATGTCTCCAGATATTATACCAAGACCTCGGAAAAGGAGCTGCTGCAGCATTGATACCAGGCTGTATTCCTGAACCCCATACACCAGTATATGTTCCTGGGTATAATTTAGCAAGTTCCAGATGGCGCCAGAGCAGCACAGCTTCACCAGAACCAGTAATTATACGATCCCCATCTCCGTTTAGTTCGCCGCTCCAGTATGCTGACGCGTTTGCCAAATCCCCAGGAAATGCGTTATATTGAAGGTTGAAATTATTTATAGCTAGTTTTATCTTATCTATATCACTAATAACTTTCTGCAACTTTGCTGTATGTACAACACCACGCCCAGCAACAACCCCAGCAACAAGCAACCCAACAATCACAATAACAATAGAAAGCTCAACCAGTGTAAAACCATTTATACCTTTACGCGAGGGAACCGGGGGCGTATTTTTGTTTTTCTTTGGGTTCATCAGTAATATCCTCATTATTTAATATAAATGAGAAAAGTTAATAATATGTTAATAACAGTATTATATTAATCAGCGTTGATAGTTGACTTCGTCGTCGCGTCCGTCCTGAAATCCTTATGCGCGTCTAGATCCAGATGCGACAAGCATGACGCCGCTTTCCCCAGCTTTATCGCGATTATCACAATTAAAATGTTATACAAAATTATAATTTGCTAACGGTGGTTAAGAAACGGTTCTTTTTGCAGCCAAATCTTTTATAGCACTAGCTGAGCGTTTGTGATCGGCTAAGTCTGTGTCTAATGATGAATTCATTGAAAAGCCATCGGGCTGATGCTTTGCATAATCAACAGATGCTGATTTTTCAGCCAGCCTTGCCGGTGGCGCAGTAATGCTGCTAACACTTGCAGATTTTTGTAATTGCCTTTCTTGTCCGGAAGCCCTGCTCATGATTTTTTCAAGCATGTTATCTAATTTGGTAGTATGCATTCCTTGTTCTTGTCTATTATCATTAGCAATAGCACCTAATTCCTGAGAAAGAACCTTTCTATGGGCAGAAGGATTAGCTGAAATTTCCTTAATCTGCTCAACACCAGCCTTTATTAAAGCTGGATCGCCATTTGTAACATTCAGCATGTTTACAAAATTGGATGTGTATAGGCCGCAATTATGGCCGTCATACTGCACTCTTAATAATTTTCCATCCGGGTCTTGTGCGGCTTCTTTTTCAGAGATTTTTTCACCGTCTTTATTTAAGTATTTAATTTCCGCGCCTGGGAATTTCTTTAAAATTGCAGCGCGTTCGCTAGGCGGCATTAATTCACCATTAGAATCAACAAAGGTGATTTCAGTTTTGCCACTTTTGCCTTCCCGTATATCGAAGGAAACAAAGTGGTTGTCGTCATTAGGGCCGGTGATTATATGTGCGAATGATGTAGGAAGATCATTCTTTTTTGAATCTAAAAGTTTATTAAGGCCATCAGTGCCAATGGAAACTTTTTCACCTGTGGCGGCTTCAACCTGAACGTTACTAAGCCACTGTGCACCATCTATAGGGCTTTTTAATTCCTTGTTCCGCCATGCTATATCTGCAAGCTCTTGCGGGTCGGTGATTTCTTCACCAGGTTTCCTTGCCGGATAGCCGCTTAAACGTTTAAGGGCGGCTTTGTTATCGGCTATCGTGCCTTTATCTACATAAACAGCTAGGTTAGGATCGTATTCTTTGCCTGGGTTGGCTAAATCATTTTCAATTCGTTTGTTTGAAAGTAAGCCTGATACAACATCTTGTGCGTATATCTTGCTGTCAATATCATCTATCTGGGATTTTAATACTTTGTATTTTTCATCAGTAAGGGGCAGCGCAATCCACTGGCTATACAAACTATTGCGATGTGTTTTTAACTCAGTTGAATGCTCGTTAGCCATTATTTACCCAAGAATTTAATATTTCCCATGAATACAGTATAACACTTCTATATTAAAGTTTTTTTACAGAAGTGCATTATTATTGATTTATTTTCAGTTATTTTTATAAGTTGCTGAATAAATACCATATTTATGGAATTTATTTATTATTCAAAAATTTCTTTATAACTTGCTAAAAAACTATGTTGCCGCTATTATTTCCTTTGGTTTTTTAACTATATTTATAAGCGAAGTATTCAAAAATGGAAGAAAAAGTAAACAAAACTTCTGCAGAGCAAGAGCAGGAAGGTTATGGCGCGGAATCAATTAAAGTACTGAAGGGCTTGGATGCTGTAAGAAAGCGCCCAGGTATGTATATTGGTGATACTGATGATGGCTCAGGCCTGCACCACATGGTTTATGAAGTAATGGATAATGCCATTGATGAAGCCTTGGCTGGTCACTGCGATAAGGTTGAAGTTATACTGAACCCAGATGGTTCATGCTCTGTAACCGATAACGGGCGCGGTATCCCGGTTGATATCCATAAAGGGGAGGGGGTTTCTGCTGCCGAAGTAATCATGACCCAGCTTCATGCTGGTGGTAAATTCGATTCAAATTCATATAAAATTTCCGGTGGTTTGCACGGTGTGGGTGTATCGGTTGTAAATGCGCTTTCTGATTGGTTGGATTTAAGAATTTGGCGCGAAGGCAAGGAACATTTCGTGCGCTTCCAGCGCGGTGATACCGTTGCTCCACTTAAAGTAATTGGCGATGCGAACGGTAAAAAAGGTACTATGGTTACCTTCTTCCCTTCAAGAACTACCTTTTCAAATATTGACTTCGTTTTTTCTACTCTTGAACACCGCATCAGGGAACTGGCGTTCCTTAATTCCGGTGTGCGTATATTCCTGCGGGATTTACGTGCGGAGGAGCCTGTGGAAACAGAATTCTTCTATGAAGGCGGCACATGCGAATTCGTAAAATATTTAGATAGAAGTAAAACCGCGATACACCCGGTAATTAATATTCAGGGTGAATCTGCCGACGGAATCGGTGTTGATATTGCTATGGAATGGAACGATTCCTACCATGAAAACATGATGTGCTTCACCAATAATATCCGCCAAAGAGAGGGTGGCACTCACCTTGCAGCATTCCGCGCGGCACTTACACGTACTATTAATAATTATGCCGCTTCAAGCGGATTACTTAAGAAAGAAAAAATAGAACTTTCCGGCGATGATATGCGCGAAGGTCTAACTTGCATTCTTTCTATAAAAGTTCCTGATCCGAAATTCTCCTCACAAACTAAGGATAAGTTGGTAAGTTCTGAAGTGCGCCCTGTAGTAGAAGGTGTTGTGAGTGATAGGCTGGCTGCCTGGTTTGAGAAAAACCCGGCTGAGGCAAAGAACATTATCGGTAAATCCGTTGAGGCGGCGATTGCCCGTGAAGCGGCACGAAAAGCACGTGATTTAACGCGCAGGAAAAACGTGTTGGATATTTCCAACTTGCCTGGAAAATTGGCGGATTGTCAGGAAAAAGACCCGGCCTTAAGCGAGATATTCATAGTAGAGGGAGATTCAGCAGGTGGTTCTGCAAAGCAAGGCAGGAACAGGAAAAACCAGGCGATATTGCCGCTGCGTGGTAAAATCCTGAATGTTGAACGCGCGCGTTTCGATAAAATGTTATCTTCACAGGAAATCGGTACGCTTATAACCGCGCTTGGCACAGGCATAGGCCGTGATGACTTTAATATTGAAAAAGCCCGTTACCATAAAATTGTTATCATGACGGATGCTGACGTGGATGGTGCGCATATCCGTACTCTTATATTGACATTCTTCTATCGCCAGATGCCCGAGCTTATTGAAAAAGGCTATCTTTATATCGCCCAACCGCCTCTATACAGGATTAAAAGGGGCAATAAGGCTATATATTTAAAAGATAATAAAGGCCTGCATGATTACCTTGTGAATGAGGCAATTGAAGGCGCTATCCTTAAAACTGCTGGTGGCGTGCAACGTGCCGGAGCAGATTTGCGTGATGTTATTGAAAAATGCACAGAGTTCACACGCCTGATAAAATCCCTTTCCCGCCGCCTGCCTGCTAATGTTATACAAGCAACTGCGCTTGCTGGCAGCCTTTCTGCAAGCAGCATGGGTGATAGCGCAAAAGCTGCAAAAATTGCGCAGCGCCTGAATGATTCCGTGGAAGCTGATATTGAAGCCTATTGGAACGGTGTTGTTGATGAAGAAGGCCAGTTTGTGCTTGTGCGCGAAGTGCGCGGTGTGGCTGAAAAAGTGACTATTGATAAAGGCACATTAACTGCCCCGGAAGTTTATGATATTAATGTTCTTGTTGCTGAACTTGCGCCGATTTTCGAAGGCAAAATGACTTTGGAACATAAGGGAGATAGCATCCCGGTAAATACACCATCCTTGCTGCTTGACCAGGTTATGGAAATTGGCCGCAAAGGCATGAGTGTGCAGCGTTTCAAAGGACTAGGTGAAATGAACCCAGATCAATTATGGGAAACTACACTAGACCCTTCAAACCGTACATTACTCCAGGTTAAAGTGGGTGATATTGATTCAGCTGAGCAGGTATTCTCAACCCTTATGGGTGGTGTTGTAGAGCCGCGCCGTGACTTCATTCAGGAAAATGCGCTGAAGGTTTCTAATTTGGATGTTTAATAGACCGTAATTTGCGGCAAGAATTCCCGCTTTGTAATGGCCCGAGTTTTTCCTTCAAAAACTATAGGGCCATCCAGATTTAAGACTGGATTCCCCTATAGTTTTTGAAGGAAAAACTCGGGGAATGATGGGGAACTACTAAGTTATAGTATTTCCCATTTTCAATAATGATGCGTCGATCATCGTCTCATGTAGCTCACCTACACATCGACTCGATTTCCTATCATTATTGAAAAGCAAAAACAATGTAAATTACTATAGCGCTATTCCTAAATTCTTTAAGAATTGATTAACAAATACATGTTACATTCATAATATATTCCAATAGGAGTTATTATGAAATTTTCCATTAAGCCTGTATTTATCAGCACAATTACATTAATTGGCCAATTACCCCTGCATTTATTTTTTACTATATGGTCTGCCGGATTCTTTGGTGGAATGATGAAGGCAGTGGGTATGTTTGCTGAAGAATCACCACTTCCTTTTGTAATATGCGGCGGGACTATGTTTATTATCTTTCCGCTGATTGTTTATATTGCCAAAAAATATAATTATGAACGTACGGAATATATATTCAATGATGATTGCCTGGAATTTGAAGAAGGCTTTTTTACAATAAATAAGAAAACCATAAAATTTAGAGATATAAGGGAAGTTACCTTAAGAAGGGGCATATTCCAGAGGATGTATGGTCTTGGTACGATTTACCTTGCAACTTTTGCCACTGGTTCATCAGGTGCCCCAAATCTGTTTTCAGCAATAGGCTTTGGAAATTTTTCCGCAAGTGGTGTTAGTGTGCTTGATATAGAAAACCCAGAGGAAGTATATCAAAGAATTAAGAAAATTATAGACTCACAAATATAGTAAATCTTGAATGTAATGCTTGCCTTATAGCGGTTACTTATCGATGGCTTCCTTAGAATCGTGAGGTAAGAAAAGTATAATTTACATTTAATACTCCGCATGAAAATAATCGGTAGTAGTCCTGCTCTTTCCTGCCGCAATTAAAGTATGTTTTGGATAGGGGGTATTTAGTTAAATTTAATTGCTTGTATAAGCATCATTCCTGCAAACACCGCAATAATAGAGAAAACAACAGAAGCAAGTACGTAAGCAAGCGCAAGCATGTTATCACCGCGCTCAAACATAATTATGGCATCAAGCGAAAAGGCTGAGAAAGTTGTAAATCCGCCAAGTATTCCAACAGCAAGGAATGCCCGCAATTCAAGGCTATGCGGCAGGGTTTTTGTAAGATATTCAATCAATACACCCATCAGGAATGAACCGATTATATTCACCGCTAATGTTCCATATGAAAAATATGTGCCAAAATGACGCGATATATTACTGGAAAGAAAATAACGAAGGACTGAACCAATACCGCCGCCGATAAAAATATATATAGGTATCATGCCGTTTATCGTTTGTAGTGAATTGTAAAATTTGTAGAGAATTACTTTTGTTAAACACACGGCATAGCATTAACAAGCACTTTTAGCTAAGGCGATGATATTGATCAAAATCTCTCAATACAGAAGTCTCAGGCTTGGTTTTACAGGATGATGCTTTTATAAATTAAACAGGCAATCGAAAATGCTTAGATTGCCTGTTTATATTAGGAACTGGATTTAGCTATGCCGCATTCTGCTTGTGATAGCCATGTGTGAGTTGTTCAATTTCATCTAGTAAATGTAACTTTTCTTTTTTAAGTTCAGCCGTTGGCAGGTGATGCACATATGAGTCATGTATCTGATCTTCAATGTTGCTTATTTTTTGATTTAAAGACTCAATATGGGATTCTAAAGACATAGATATTCTCCTTTAATTAGTCATTGAACAAATATAATACTACCATAGAACTACTTCCAAGGAAATGTAAATCGTTAAATGTATTTTTTTGGAGCATGGTAATAAAGTTTATGGTAGCCACTTCAGTTCTTTCAATCTTAAAGACCTCTGCATAAGGGGGATTTCGTTGTCACGTTCGTCCTCAAATCCTCATGTTCGTATATGTATAGTAAATTTTATTTTTATTTACGCATTGCCATGTAGTTTATCTAGGGTAGTTTACTTTAAAACTCTCCATTATTCGCATTTTGGGTGTAAGATGGCGAATTATTAAGTGAAATTACTATAAACTTCGCTGATGGCTTTCTAGCGTAAATAAAAAGCAAATTCACTATATTTCTGGCGAGCCACATGTCTTAAATTATCATCAGGAATTAATATGTTGTGCTGACTTTGTGAGTCAAGTTATTTATGTATTTCAATTTGTTATGTGGGGGGCATATTTGCATTTGTATAATAAAGATATTATTTATTATTAAGAACTTCATTTATCAAACTTATTAACTCTGAGCATTCAAAGGGTTTACTGATATATTTATCAACTCCTGCGTTTATAGCCTCTACCGCTTGATCACTTAAGGCCGCAGCAGTTTGCATTATTACCGGGATATGACAAAAACGCTGGTCATTCTTTAATATCTTGAAAGCTTCCAACCCATTCATGCGCGGCATCATGCGATCAAGGATTATTATTGATACATCTAAATGTTCCTCAAGTTTCTTCAGTGCAGTATCGCCATCATCCGCGCCTATAACATCATAACCGGCATCAATTAGAAACTCGGTTAAAATATCAAGGTTAAATACATCATCATCAACTGCAAGGACTTTTATTTTATTAGTCATAATTGTCTATATTAAAGTATTTTACTGCATACTTACTATTCTGTATTGTGGCATAAATAATGATTCAATACTATATTAAATTTATCTGGACGCACCAATCTATTGTAGTGAGTCGGCGAGCAATGGGAGTCACTTCTTTACTCGGTAACCAAACAAGCAATGTTCCTGTAGCGCATTATGTTACAAAGTTGTGAAGCGCGTTGCTTCATAGTGAATGGCCCGGCGCGTAATTGCACTGCTTCTCTACCAAACTCAGCATGCTCAGGAGCTTTTGGCATGTTATACTGCAATGAATTTAATATATCAGCATTGTCATCTTTTATAAACATCCAGTAATATTCTGCCTCAGAGGTGCTTGTGAATGTTCCAAGATTTATCCAATACACATCTGATAATGTACTAGATGGGCTTGAATATTTACTTTGTGAGACTGAGGCGGATGTACTATTGCCTGTATGGCCAGATACAGAGCAGCTATACCCCCCAGCCTTTACAGTATTGCAAAGTGCTTCCGCTTGTGTAGGAATAACTGGACCGACACGCATTGAAACAGGGCCGGAAGTATTTGCAATAGCTGGTTTTATAACGTGAATCTGTACGTTACCAAGGCTTTCATCATACTTAAACATTCGCATACCGTAATCATTTGCGAATGACTCATCAGGAAGGTTAGTTATATTAAGCCAGGTTCCACTTTCCTGTGGCAAGAAAACTTTAGTAGTATTTTCCACATTGTTTAACTGGTTTTTATGTAGGAAATATGTTTCATCAGGAACCATTATAGCTTCTGAAACAGGAACTTCTTTTTCACCATTTTTCAATTGCTTATAGAAATCATCATACTCTTTCTTTGGCCTTTCCTGAGTTTTTATGGCTTGCTTGGGCGGAAAATTAGTCATTTTCATTCCTTGCATTTCACTGCGGATATTTTCCTTATTCTTTATGAAATCAGCATTATTAGTAAGGTCTATAGGCTGGGGTGGTGGAGTTTGGCTTACATAAGGGAGATTACTGATTGTTGGCTGTGATGGTTGGCTTACAGTAGCAGGCTTGCTCATGCGGAAATATTGTGATGAATTTTGTGATTCTAATTGCTTTTTATTAAGAGAATCAGCACTATTTGCACTGCTGGCAGTTTGTTTCTGCGGAATTGTAGGAGTTGCAGCTACTGCAAGTGGTGGTATATTTTCCTTTACTATTGGGGTCGGCACCATAACTGTAGCAGATGGTGCTGAAGCAGCAGGGGGGATTACTGCACTTGTGGAAACCGGAGTAATGGGTGCAAGTTCCGATACTGGTTCCGTAATAATTGTACCTGCCGGAAGTAACCACTGGGTTCTCACTGGCGCAGAGCCGGAATGCCACGGAAGAATAGTTGGGTTGTTGGCATTTATAGGTGCTTCTGGTGTTTTTTCTGAACTTGCAATGGCGTTATCTGTAATAGTTGTATTTAGTGGTAATGGCGGTTTTTCTGTAGCAGCTAACTTAGGGTAGCTAGGTGAGGGTAGGGGGGCTGCTTCCGGAGTGCCGGATGCAATTGGTGTTGGCGCTTTTACAGGTGATGTAGCCGCATCAGTTGCTGTATCTGCGTTTACAGGTGCAATCGCCTTGCTCGAATAATCAAAAGGTATATTTGCTATTTCAACTACATTGCAGTCAATCTTTAGCGCGCGTAACTTCTTGCAAATATCATCAGCATCACTTTTTGTAGCCAGTGTACCCGCCCTTAGCCTGTAAACAGAATCGCCAGGTGCGCTAGAAAGTATAGCGTGAACAATATTAGGTTTAAGTTTTACAAGTATATCGTTACTGGTTGCTGATATTTTGTTCCAGGCCAGTTCCGCATTATGGTCACTATTAAAGTTACCAAGCTGTACATAAAATACATTTTCAGATTTTGCTGTAGTGTTTTTTGAAGCGCCGGGTTCTTCAACTGGTTTGTTAGCCGTATTTTCTGTTTTTACAGCTTGTTCAGGAGTTTTTACAGTTTCTTTAGCTAGCCCATCTAAGGTTGCCTGGGTGGTTTTTTCCGTATCTGTAGGCATAGGTGGGCCATAGACAGTAACTGGAGTTGCTAAAACAGGCAGCTTTTCATTATTCTTAACTGTGTTTTCTGTTGCTGCATTTTTGGCATTAATGTTATTTTCTGTAATAACTGCCGTTGCAGAATCATTATCTATAGCAGTTATTAAATCTTGGGATAATAACCCATTCTTTGCAGGCTCAGATTTTATAGATTTTTCTTGTTGTTTTGGCGGCGTTAAGGCGATTAAAGGGGCCTTTTCTTCTTTTACAAGCTGCGTTGCAGTTAATGGATTTTCATTTTTTAACGCAGGTTTTTCCGCTACTATAGTTATAGTTTCTGCGGAAGGCTCAAGTGTAGCAGGCTTACTTATTTCTGTTTTCCAAGGTGTTTTATTGGATTCTATTAATCTATATGACGAAGGGGCGGCTTTTTCTACTTCAGCAGATTTTGCTTCTATCTTTGTTAAAGAATCAGCTATTTCCAGTTTTTTTTCCTCTGTTTTAGCTGTAGCCTTATCTGTTTGGGCGGCGTCAACTGGTTCTTTTTCCTGCTTTGGCTCAACTGCAACTACTTCTGGTCTGCTATTGCCTAAAAGGTCATATTTCTTTTTTGACTTTTCCTGTATAGTATCGGGATCTTCAGGAATAACGTCATTATTTTTCGGCACAGATTTTTCTGCTATTGATGAAGTATTGTTATTATCTTCCGCAAAATCATTTAATAGTTTTTCCATTTTCGGGTGGCTTTTGCGTTTTGCATAAGAAATAGCCATGTTTTCTTGCTCAGAGCCTATTGCCTTAGCTTTTTTGCTGCCTGTTATGAGTGCGGCAATGGCCGGCACATTAGCAATTGAGGCGTGAACCAGCGCGGATTCATTAAAATTATTTACAGTGCTTACATCAGCGCCTTTCTCAATAAGGATTTTTGCAACCTCTGTGTTTTTTGACAAAGTGGCGCGCATTAGCGGTGTCCATTTTTCTTTATCAGGGATATCAATATAAGCACCATAATATAAAAGTGCTTTCACAGCATCAGCATGACCATTTTTTGCAGCCAGGTGCAAGGCTGTTTCGCCGCCTATATCGGCTGCGTTTATATATGCCCCACTTTCCATAAGTAACTGTATAATATCGGTATTTCCTCGGAATGCCGCGCGCATAATGGCTGTGGTGCCAAAATCGCCTTTGCTGTCGGGAAGGTTTCCGGCTTTAAGGAGCTTCGCAACTTGGCCCCTATCACCAAGATCGGCTGCGTCAACAAGCGGGTTGTTGAAAGTTGTAGCAAGTGCTGGGTGTATAAGGATTGTTATTATAAAAAGCATAACAAATATAGGCACTGAAAATGCCCGGAGTTTACCGAATTTGCCTACATGACTAAAAATATCGGACATTAAACCTGTAAAACTCCTAGGTTCTGGTATGTGTATTTAAATATAAAACAAGGTAATTTTATTAAAAGAATCCCACCTATACTGCATCATAAACAAAATGATTATAAAAAGCAATGTTAGACTCAGGGTAATCGCACTAAAATAATATATTTAATTACTAATTCAGTATTGGTTTGTTACTAATAAAGACCCCCGCAGAATACTCTTTTTGGTAATTTTGTTGTCACGTTGCTTAGGCGCTGTTAATAAAGTTTGTTAACAGAGCCATAAACATATGCCCTGGAACTAGTTGGCCAGGGCAAGTTTTCAGTGGATGCTTGTTATTGAGGGTTACGGTTGCGGCAAGCTCGCTCTTTATCAGATTTGTTATGCAAATACTCATTATGCAGGGGTGTTTTTTATGAACTTATTGATTCAAGGAAGGCCCTTTCCAGGTTTTTGCCGTTATATTTATTTAAGAAATCTTTTGGCTGGCCTTTAAATATTATCTGTCCGTTATTAATTACCGCCATATTATCACATATTTCTTCAATATCAGAAAGTATGTGTGATGTAAAAAATACAGTTTTTCCCTGCTTTTTATAATCATTCAAAAGATCTTTCAACTGGATGCGTGCGCTTGGGTCAAGTCCACTCATCGGTTCATCTAGAATCAAAAGAGGGGTTTCGCAAAGGAACATAGAAAGTAATCCTAGCTTCTGTCCCATTCCCTTTGAATATTTGGTGATAGTGTTTTGCAGTGCTGCCGGGTCAAGCCCCAGTGCTGCAGCCTTATCTTCAGCTTTTTTCATATCAAATGGCTTGCCATAATATGAAAGTGCCAGCTCAAGGAATTCTTTGCCTTTTAGAAATTGTGAAGGATAAAATTTCTCAGGCAGGTAATTGATATTTTTTCTGCTCTCAGTTACTTTGCTATTTATACCGAAGAACTCAACTTCTCCTGCATCTTGGCTTAGTAAATTAATTATGATTTTAATAAGCGTTGTTTTACCAACCCCATTAAGGCCGATAAGGCCATATATTTCACCCTCATTTACATCCAGGGAGACATCGTTAAGTACCTTCTTATCTTTAAAGCTTTTATAAACAGATTTAATATGAAGTGGGATTGTATTAGTTGTAGCCATTAAACTTACCTCGGTTTGTCTATATTAATATTATCCAACTCTTTGTTGTGATTCAGGATAGATTTTAATATGTCTATATTTTTAAAACTTTCAAGGTAATTTTCTGAACTTTTAGCAGAAGGTTTATTAATTACCGTAGTATGTTGTGTTGTTTGCGTTTTTGCGTCATCATCTAGGGTCGTTGCCACATTGGAAGAAGGCGTGGATGGTAATTTTCCCTCTATAATTTCCAGTGATTTTGACAATAATGATTGGTTAGGCCGCAATATAAATGATATATCACCAGTCGTTGAGTCTATAATAATATTTCTTGCGGGGGACGCAAATTTATTATCATCTATAGGGGTAAAATTACTCCTCCAGTTTGGATAAATAAGGTCAATTTGTGTTTTCTTCCATAGCATTATAACTTCATTAGGCGATGTTTTCATTATGCTTATGTTTTGAATTACATTTGTATCGCTGTTTTTATCAGATATTTTCTTGTCATTTAGCCATATTGACCAGTTGTTAGAAGAAAAATATAAAATTGATTTTAAATAAAATATGGGCGCGTCTTTAGGCGCTTCTGTTTTTTTGATGATATCTGTAAGTATATCTAATGAAGAATTATCAGGCTTTGAAAGATCAGTTGTATTTTCCTCGGGTGTAGCCTGTAGGGATGATGGAAATAAAGCAGGTAGGAGTATTTCAAGCGGAATTTTCTGGTCATGTGATTTTATAGCTTCATTCACCCACTCTAATGTTTTACTATCAAGCATTAAAGAACCATAATTCCATGTTTTAGTTGTATTGGAAGTATTCGGGGTTAAAGGTTTTGCGTCTGTTGCTGAAGTTTTGGTTGCAGATGTTTTAACAGCGGCATCGTTATTAAATTCCTTATCTTTATTTTCCGCATAGCTATTATATGGCGTTGAGAGAATTAATATTAAGAATGTTATAAAAACCCTGACTATCATTTGTTTGTCTCCACTTCTGCGCCTGTTGAAGTTGGAGCTTGGGTTGCGCCTTTATATTTAAGGTCATGCCAATAAAATTCTATTGATACCGGTATTATTGAGGCTTCCTCACCAAGGGATATTTTTTTCAGGATTTCTTTGGTTATAGCCGCAGGTTTATTTATGGAAAAAGATTTTATCTGTATATAACCAGGAAATTTACCTACCAAATCTCCAAGAAAGTTATAAACCATTTCATCCGATAATGCATTAAAGTTCATACTGATTGTGCTGGATACTATGCTTACGGTGTCAGTTTTATAATCACCGGAGATTTCCTCCGGTTTTGAGAAGCTTATTTTCATAACTGACAATTTATATTGCGCCTGAAGTTTATCAAGCAAATCCTTTGCATCATTTATACGTAAACCTCGAAGAGTTTTGTCTTCTTCTGATAGGTTTTCCCATGTTTTTATAGCTTCAGAAAATTCTAATGTTTTTCTGTTAAGCCCATCAAGTTTACGATTAAGCTCATTAATATCATTCTTGAGCCAGGCACTTTTTTTGTTATAATCTTCTACGGTATTATTTATATAAATGGCGAAAGAAACTGTGACAAACAGTAAAAGTAAATACACTGTTAACTTAGTTATTAATTCACGCTGTTCCTTTGAAAACATTACAGGAATCATAGTTTTTCTCCATCTATATTTCCAATAGCACTATGCGGCGCGGGTGCTGTTGGAGTTGCTATAGGCGGATTCACTTGCTCTTTTGATAAAATTCTTATCTGTATTGGTATAGTCTCTTTCTTATTCTCAAAGGTAATTTGATCAGGAAGTTTAGATATATCAAGCTGGAAATCCTTGAAATTCTCATTAAGTTTGCCAGAGAGCATATCGTAATTTTGGAACATCTCGTCGATACTACCACTTTTCGTAGAAAACTCCACATTTACAAGTGAGGTTATCCTTCCCGCTTTAGGGTTTGAATAGTCCTTGTCATTGCTCCATGTAAAAGATTGCATTAGTGTAAAATCAGTATTTAAATTTGCTAATTTAACCAGTAAATCTATAGGGCTACTGCGTTCATCAAGTATTCTTTTTCGTAAGGATATTGCATCTGTAATTTTATTTGCATCATCCACGCCATACTGTCCTATATTTTTTATATCCTTCCATTCTTTTTCGGTTTTTGCTTTTTTATCTTCAACTTCATTAATTTCTTTCCTTAAGGTTATAATCTGGAATAACTGCATACATATATATATTATAAGTACCGGCATAATCGCTTTAATAGATACGGAAGAAAACTTGTATAGTAATAATAAATTATCTACCTGTTTTGCTCTAGGATTAGGAAGTTTTAATATATGCGTATTGTTGGCAAAAATTGTTGCCAGAAGAATATCTGCAAATTTATCTTCTTTTCCGGTAACACTTTCATAGCCAAGTTCGTTAGCAATTTCAAAAGGAGTGAATAATAATAATGACTTGCCTCTTATTCTTGTAGTTGCAAGGCTGTGTTTTAGCTCCTTTGAAACTACAACTATTAGATCCATGGAATCTTCCTCGGAAAATCCAAGCCTACGCAAGTAATCTATTGTATTAATTATTTCCTGCTCAATATTTCCTGCAATGATATCAGGCATACTGTCTTTGCCGGATCTGATAAGCCTGGTGAAGATAATTCTTTCATTATAAAGAATTGTCTGCCTGAAACCACCGGTTTTATTGTGAGTTACCAGAAACTGCCAACTCGCTTGCGGATTATCTTTCTTAAATATCCTTTTATTAATATCCTTTATTATATTTTCCATTTCTAACGGCAAAAGGTGAATGCCGCCGAAGTTGTTTTCCAGAGATGATAAATACTCAATCCAATCTATTATAGTCTGTGTGGTAGGTGTGGATATAAACATGTATATCCAATCTTTGCGGCCTTTAGTATCCCTTCCTAAAGAAATCGCACCTTTTATATCACTTTTTGCAAAATCGCGCTCCAGACGCCTTTTTACGAGTTTGCCGATGCTAAATATGCTGATTGCCGGGAGGGTCTGTTTGGTATATGTTTGCTCTATGCTATCTAGCAGTACATATATTGGAACGTTGGGGTTTTTAAGTAATAATGCGTTTATTTCCCTTCGGTCGCTTATGGCTGCGGATGCCGCAAAAAATTTGTTTAATAATTTCTTCTTATCCAGGAATGTAAGTACCGCTCCATCATCACCGATGGTCAGAATAAATTTTTTGCCTGATAATAAAGGTAATGTAAGCATGTTTAGTCACTAGTTACTAGTTACCGGAAACCGGTAACTAAAATTTAAAAATTCATTTTACTGAAGCTATTATAAAGCGGTCCAAATATTGCCATTGAAACCCACATCATTATACCTCCCATTACTATTGTAAGTGCAGGTTGAATAACGCCAACCATGTTACTCACCGCATCTTCCACTTCCCGGTCATAGAAGAAATTTATATTTTCCAGTGTGACATCAAGATTACCACTTTCTTCACCAACTTTGAACATCCTTATTACAAGGTTGGGAAATTGGTTAGATATGCGTAAAGATTCTGTAAGGGAATTGCCCTCAGAGACGCTCTTTTTAACAATGCCGATACTTTCACGCAAAACCTTATTTGAAACTATATTATTAGCAGTATCAAGACATTCAAGGATGCCAAGGCCGCTTTTATACATTATACCAAAGAAGTGGCAGAACCTGGCAAGGTCAATTTTCCTTATTGTGCTTCTTATATAAGGGATTTTTAGCTTAAAATTATCTACATTATAAGCAAAATCATCAGATATTTTTATTAATATTTTAACGCCAAAAATAATTACAAAAGGCAAAGAAAAAACAATATACCAATAATTCATAAAGAAATCAGATGTTGCTATTAATGCCTTTGTATAAACAGGCAGTTCAAAATTCTGCGCTTTAAGGAATGTGGAAAGCTTGGGAATTACGAAAAGCATCATCAGCGCGATAATTCCAGTCATAAGAAATAATAGGAATGTCGGGTAATAAACCGCTTTCTTTACTTTGCGCTGAATATTATTGGTCCATTTTAAGTGATAAGCAAGATGCTGAAAAATTTCATTTAAATTTCCGGACTTTTCTCCTGCTTGCACCAATGCAACGAAAATATCATTAAATATTTTAGGGTGATTTGCAAGTGCAGCAGAAAGCATATTGCCATTACGTACACTTTCATAAATTTCGGCAATTATATTCTTAAAATATATGTTATCAGATGTATCGCGTAAGTCTGCAATTGATTCAAGTATAGGCACGCCTGCGCGTTCAAGCTGCTCCATGTGGATACAGAAAATTATAAGATCCTGTATACTAACTGAGCCAAAGGCTGGCTTCTTTGATGATTTAGTTTCTCTGGCGCTTACAAGGTCAAGGCCGATTACCTTCAGTCTATCTTCCAAATCCATTTCATTGGCAGCAGTCATGCTGCCATTAATCTTTCTGGCTTTTTGGTTTAGTGCTGTATAGATATATATTGGCATGTTTGTTACTGGTTATTAGTTGCTGGTTGCTAGTTATTAGTTGCTAGTAACTAGCAACCAGTAACTAGTAACTAAAGTCTGTCAGTTACATCAAGTATCCTTATTATCTCATCAATATCAGTTATGCCATCAAATACTTTATTTATACCATCTTGCAGAATTGGAACAAATCCTTTTTCAATAGCATAAGCTACCATTGATTTCCTTGTTGCGCCTGTTGATATAAGCTCATCCATCCCTTTATCGACAGGAAATATTTCATGGGTTGCAATACGTCCCTTGTAGCCCGTTCCTGAGCATTCATGACACCCCTGATGCACATACACTATTGTATCGGTGCTATGTTCTATACCAAGTATTTTTGATTCGGCTTCGGTTACAGGTTTCTGGATTTTGCATTTTACACAAAGTTTGCGGAGCAGCCTTTGTGATATTACACAGATTAATGTACCTGATAATAGATGCGGCGGTATACCAATATCCACAAGACGGGGTATGGCACCGAAAGCATCGTTTGTATGCAGGGTGGAAAATACTTTATGGCCTGTCATTGCAGCGCGCATTGCCATGTTTGCAGTTGCTTCGTCACGTATTTCACCAACGAATATCACATCCGGGTCCTGGCGAAGTAAAGATTTAATACCGCTTACGAAATCCATTCCCTTGTCTTCTTTTACGTCGGACTGGCGGAGCATAGGTAGTTGATATTCCACCGGGTTTTCCAGTGTCATTATATTTATATCAATGGAATTGATGAAGTTAAGCACTGAATAAAGGGTTGTGGTTTTACCGCTACCGGTTGGGCCGGTTACAATTATAATACCTTCAGGTTTATGCAGTAATTTTAGCAGAAGGTTTTCATTGTGTGGACTGAACCCTAATTTATCAAGGGGAAGCAAGGCTTTATGCTTATCCAATATACGCATTACAATATTTTCACCGAAGATGGTCGGGTGTGTTGCAACACGGAAATCTATATCCCTTCCCAGTACAAAATAGCTAACACGTCCATCTTGCGGGTTGCGTGTTTCGGCAATGTTCATGCCGGCCATGATTTTTATCCTTACAACTACCGCAGGCCAGTATTCTTTATGGAAGCTTCTTATCTGCACCATTTTACCATCCATGCGGTAACGTATCCTCAGGAAATTCCCCTCCGGTTCAAAATGTATATCTGATGCAGAGCATTTTATGGCATCTACAAGTATGGCATCAACAAGGCGTACTGTAGGGTTAACATAGCCTTCCACTTCCCCGCTAAGTTGGGATTTCTTTTCGGCTATCCCGGTTTCTATTTCTTTGAGGATTCCCTCAATACTGGTTTCATAGCCATGATACTGGTCGATAATTTCAAGGATATCAGGCTCGGAACCATAAACAGGCGCGATCTTTAAATTGGACGGGAAATATTGGCGTATCTGGTCTATAGCCAGGATATTATATATATCGGAAATCGCTATCATTACGGTATCATTTTCAAAAGCTACCGGAACAGCTTTATAGCGCATGGAAACTTCTTTTGGAACCTGGCGTATCAGTTTCGGGTCAAGTACTGCTTTTTTTACATCAAAAATTTTAATGCCGGATTCTTCAGTAAGCACATCACCAAGGGCGCTTTCGGTAATGAATCCCATTTCTATAAGTATTGACCCAAGCATCTTTTTTGATGCGCCACCGCTGGCACGTTGTTCTTTAAGCGCTGTATCAAGCTGATCTCTTGATATTATTCCTTTATTTATAAGTTTCTGGCCTAAAGGTGTCGCCCGGTTATTTTTTATATTTTCTATAAGTGGCTTGCTAGCCTCGCTGCTTTGTGACAATGCTTTAGCCAGCGCTTCTCGTGGGTGCTGAGAGGATGTATTTATAACCTTGGAGTGTTGCTGTGGCGTGGGTGCGCCTGGATTGCTGCTTATGGAAGCATTAGGTGCAGGTGCGCTTGGTAATGGCCTTGCGCTTGCAGGTGTCACTGCCGGAGTATCTTTCGAATTTGCCTGATTGCTTATAATAGCGCTTGATTTTGGTATAGGCGGATAAGGAATATATTGCTTCCTTTCGGGTATAGGTGGAATCTTTGCCGGCTCATCGGTTGCGTCAAATTCTGAGCCAGAGAGGGTAGAACCGAGTAGATCTTCCCGATGATTATCCACTTAATAACCTATTTTTTACGAAATGCATCAATATCTACCACGTTGTTAGCCGCAATAGAAGACATGTCTTTACTGTTCTTACCCTTTGTTTTTTTACCTTTTTCCGAGGCTTTTTCTTCAGATGCTACACTTTCCTGAGAGGTTTTGCCTGTTTTGTTATCATCACTATTTTCAGCTTTGTTTTCTACATGCGAGAATTGCAATCCGAATTTAACACTTGGATCTGCGAATGCTATAAGTGAATCAAAAGGTATTTTGATTTTTTCTTTTACATTATCAAAACTTAAGACAACGCTGAAAAAATCATCAGTAACTTGAATATCTTCAAATTGATGTTGTAGCACAATGGTCATTTCCTCAGGATATTTTTCCTTTAAAGCTTTGGAAATCTGTACCCCAGGGTACGATGTGAGGAATGATATGAAAAAATGGTGCTTGCCCGGCAAGCTGCCGTTGCTTATATAACCCAAGGCCTGCCTAACAATAACATGCATTGCGTCGTCAATAAGTTTACCATAATCAATGAAATAGCTGCTCAACGTTTACCTACCTGATAAATTGATATGATTGCATCATTTAATGCATTTTACATTTTATCGTTGTTATATGCAAGAGGAAAGTGAGGAGGGGAGGGGAATAAAGTCTGGTAGCGGAAAGTTTATGTCCTCGAATGCAGTTATCAATTTGCTAACAGTGCCTTGTATGGGGGTATATCCCATTTAAATAGACAAATGTAACATTACCTCTATAATGCAAATTCTCATCTACGGTCGCACTTAATAAATAAAGATTATAAGCGGCATAACATGAAGTAATAGTAACAATTAAAACCCCAAAGCAGTTAAGAAAAAATTATGACAGAATTCACAGGCGTTATCCCGGTACTTGGCAAAGCATTGACTAAACGTGGCTACGCGTCTCTCACACCTATACAAAAGGCAGTTTTAGCACCTGAGATTGGTTCAGCAGACCTTCTGGTTTCAGCCCAGACCGGATCTGGAAAAACAGTTGCCTTCGGCCTGGCTCTTGCGCCAACCCTTCTAGGGGAAGCTGAATCTTTTGGAAAAGTAAAAAAACCTTTGGCCCTGGTTATTGCGCCAACCCGCGAGCTTGCCTTGCAGGTAGCGCGTGAGCTTGAATGGCTATATGAAATAAGTGGCGCTAAAGTGATCTCCTGCGTTGGCGGTATGGATGCCAGAGCTGAGAAACGTGCATTAGAACACGGCCCGCATATTGTGGTTGGTACTCCTGGGCGTCTTTGTGATCATATTAAACGTGGTTATTTTGATACCAGTGAACTTAAAGCCGTTGTGCTGGATGAAGCTGATGAAATGCTAGATATGGGTTTCAGGGATGAGCTTGAATATATTCTTAACACAGCACCAAAAACACGCCGTACCTTGATGTTTTCGGCAACTGTGCCAAGCTCTATAGCTACACTTGCGAAGCGTTACCAGAGCGATGCAAAACGTATCACTACCAAAGAAGAAGAAAAACAGCATATAGATATCACACATAAGGCTATTTTGGTTGCGCCAAATGATAGTGAAAATTCTATCATTAATATATTGCGCTATCATGATCCTAAAAATGCGATTATTTTCTGTGCTACACGTGTTGCTGTAAATCACATGACAAGCCGCTTTACAAACCGTGGATTTTCCGTTGTTGCCTTGTCTGGGGAATTAAGCCAGAATGAGCGTAGCCACGCCCTACAAGCACTTCGTGATGGACGCGCGCAAGTTTGTATTGCAACTGACGTTGCTTCGCGTGGTATTGACCTGCCTGACCTTGAGCTTGTAATCCACTCGGATATGCCTAAAAATAAAGAACTTATGCTCCACAGAAGCGGCAGGACTGGCCGTGCTGGGCGTAAAGGTGTTAGTGTACTTATTGTGCCTCATAACTGGCGCAGACGTGCAGAACAATTATTGCAAAGTGCTAAAATTACAGCCACATGGGGCAAGCCACCATCAATAGATGATATATTGCAGCGTGACCGTGAACGCTTCCTATCAGACCCGGCCTTAAGTGAACCGGTAAAAGAAGATGAACGCGCCTTTGTAACTGAGCTTCTAACGCGCCATGGGGCAGAGCGGGTTGCAGCAGCATTAATACGTATGCAAAATAAACAGAAACCAGCGCCGGAAGAATTGCTGGATGCTGCACCTTATTCAGAAAGGCAAGGCTCGGAAAGGCAACGCCCAGACAGACAGCGCCCAGATAGGCAACGTCCAGACAGGCAGAATCAGGAAGGGCCACAGACAAGGCATGAAGATTTCAAAAAAGGTGTTTGGATATCCTTATCAATAGGGCGTGATGCATCTGCTGAGCCGCGCTGGTTGCTGCCAATGCTATGCGGCGCAGGAAATCTTACCAAACGCCAGATTGGTTCTATTAAAATTCACCAGAATGAAACCCATGTTGAGCTTGCCCCTGATTGCGTGGATAGTTTCCTTGCAGCTATTGGCCCAAGCAGGAAGGTGGAAAAAAATATACAGGTAACGCTGCTTAATGGCATTCCAGAAGAGCCAAAGGGTAATGGCGATACTAAACGCAAAACCCATCATTCCGGCAAAAAACCATATGCTGGAAAACCTAGGGCAAATTCCAGCCCGGATGCAAAACGTAAGTTTAAAAAGAAACCTGCGTAATATCTTGCCAAAAAGATTAGCTTTTGCGGCGTTTCAATATAATACCTCCACCTTTGGTGGAGGTATGTGACTTCATCGGACTCACAAAATTGGCGAACCTTCGGTTTCACCTATAGTAATTCCACTTAATAATTACCCATTATACACCTAAACTGCGAATGTAGCACGCGTCCCCGCCTGCGTGCACTAGTGTCCGGTAAAAATAATTTCATTATTAAAAAAGTAAGAACCCCTCACCCTAACCCTCTCCCGGTGGGCACTACTGTCCCACAAAAAT
>DITJ01000028.1:0-18363 GCA_002422795.1 Alphaproteobacteria bacterium UBA6187
TATGAGCCTGACGAGCTACCGGGCTGCTCCACCCCGCGATAAAAACTGATAGAACCCTTTATAACATGCAGAATTGGGCATGTAAATAATGAAGACTATTAGTAGGTGACGTGCTTATATATCTTTACCGAGGATAAAGCAAGCTCTTTAATAGGGAAATTCCGGGCAAATGCAGCTAAATTGAGAGAGATAAATATTGACAGGGGTATTTTGGAGGCATTTTTTATTTTCTCCTGCTTTCGTTTGATGCTGATGTTATTGTTATGTTGTCGCAAAATATTGGGCGCCCATCTTTGAAATATGGCCATGATTTGCGGGGTATTATTCGCTCGGATGATGCTATCCGCTAGATTTTGTAAGTATAGCGGCCCCCTTTATAACTAAGCCAAAAAGCACAATCCACAGCATCATTAGAATTATCAAATTTATGCTTAACCCCATCATTTCTTATGGATGCGGCTCGATATGTAACGTTTTGCGATCATGATAAATCTTTATAAAATATCTCGTTAATAAAATATATTTGTTATAAAATCGAAAACTGTGATAGAATAGAGCTAATAAATATCTTGGCAACAAAGCCATCTTATTTGAAAATGGATTTCACGATCATGAAAGATTGGAAACAGTTGTTTAAATTAAAGAGCAGGAGTGGTTTTAGCCTTGTAGAAATGTCAGTTGCGCTAGCTTCGGTTGCGGCAATAGTGGTTGTTACAGTTGGCGGTGCGTCGTTGGTGCAGAGATCCAGACTAGGCAGCGTAGTTTCCGACATACAAAAATTCTCCCATGCAGTTGTAAAATTTGAAGATAAATACAAAGCTATTCCCGGTGATTTAGCGAATGTTACCACCTTAAATGGTGCGGTGGCGGGTAATGGTAACGGCTCTATAGACAGTTCAACCGAGTCACTGCAATTTTGGACGCAACTTTCACTTGCAGGCCTGATAAAAGGAAAATATGATGGCACAAGCACATACGCACCAGGCACAGGCGTTCCTGTAAGCACTTTAAAAGGCGGTGGTTACAATGTCTTGGATCCTACAGGCATATCTTTACCTAGCCAGGCTATGGTAATAGAGCTTGCAGGCTTTACAACAATCTCTAACTCCCAACCCATATTAACCCCGGACGACGCCAAATCCATTGACGAAAGAATGGATGATGGCAATCCAAACACAGGTATTGTACGGGCGGTAGGAAATAGCACAGACTGTGTTAGTTCTAATGCATATAATCTTACTGAAAAATCTGCATCCTGCCGTTTGCGCTTTATAATACGCCAATCTGCACAGGCAAATGATAGCGTTAATGTTATACATGATATTTCGAATGGATGTGGCAAAGCCGGTTCTATACGGGAAGTTTCTGATAGTAACAAGAGATGCCCGGTGGGTTTTGTGGGCATGATAACAGAGACCTGCCGTATAAATGCATCTAATGTTGGCACATGGAGTGGCAGCCTTGAGAATCCTGCACTTGAAAGTCATTGCAAGCCGGTAGTTTGCCAGGGCAATGGAAAATATGGTGATAAGCGTGTATTACCTTGTATGAATGGCCAAACTGGTGCCGGGGTTACTCAAACATGCTCAGCAGAAGGTGTTTGGGTTACAAATGAAGATCCAACTAGTTCAGGAGCGTGTGAACCAAATGCTTCTGCATGTAGCCTTGATGATGGAACAATCAGGGCGCCGCAAGCCTGTAACTGGGGGCAGACTGGGATGGTAAGCCAAACCTGCACCGCCGGTTTCTGGGAAACGGACAGCAATAGCTGCTCCCTTATAACATGCGATGGCCCTTCAAATGTAGGTGTTACAAGAAATTATTCATCGGGATGTGGATTTAATTATACAGGCGCTGCTACTGAAACCTGTGCAATGGATGGCAACTGGAAAGTAACCAGCAATAGCTGCGCCCCGGTTTATACAGGAACATGTACAGTTGGTGCAGACCCAAGCCCTGCTGTAGCGGAGTGTCCTCCTGGAGGTGGTAGAAATTGCCGCGATATAGGGTGCCCTCCCGGCGAAACCGGATCTAATATTCAAATATGCGTGGCAACTGATTCGTGGACAACATTAAAAGACACATGCGTGCCTATCACATGCTCTGGTGAGCGTGTCGGTACGGCAAGAATAATCCAGGATGCGCCTTGCCCTGCGGGACGCGCCGGTGTTGTTACTGAGGTATGTGAAAGCAATGGTGCAACACCGCCGCAAGGACAATGGACACCTAATTTCAGCCATTGCGCAACAGTTATGTGCACTCCTGATGCAAATCAGGATGGAAACGCAACATGGGGATATGCAGCAGCAGGTGAAGCTGGCGTAAGTGGTGAATGTTTGTCTGGTTATGCAGGCACTCCTACAAGAAGTTGTGGATCAGATGGCACCTGGGGGGCGGTAACAGGAGGATGCACAAAAAAGGAGTGCTCAGATTCCGGCATTAATGAAACTGTTTGGCCAGTTACAAAGGCTAACACCCAGAATGTAATCGGAACTAATTGCGCATGGCCAAATTTTGAAGGATTCCCTATAGCGGATTGTACTGCTGCTGGAACATGGTCGGAAAAATCAAGCTGTAAACCTTCAGACTTGCCGATAAAGGCACCTGGCAACGGATTAAAATTATGGCTGGATGCCGCTGATTATTCAACACTATTTAGTACCACAGATTGTACAACAACACGTGTGCAGATAGATGGGGCGGTAGGTTGCTGGAAGGATAAAAGCGGAAATGCTTATAATGCTATAGCAGGCGATGCACCAACTTACAGTGTAAATGCTATTAACCGCAGATCTGTTTTGGCATTTAACGGTACATCCAATTATTTGGAAAATAGCGCCTTAGCACTATCAACTACAGCAAGTATTTTTGCAGTTGCGTCCCCTGGAGCGGGTTCTAGCTACAAAAGGATTATAAATAATGAAGCTAATTTTTATTTAGGTGTAGGTTCTACAACTAATTATTTTAGTAGCTTCTATGGTAATGGCTCTAGCTGGGGCACAATAGCAGATCATGGCGCAACTGGAATTATGAGCCCGGGAACATATTATATACTAACTTCAGTAAATAATGGCACTAATGATAATGCGTATATAAATGGCACTGCAATGCCGGTAAGGGCAAATACCATGAGCGCTTTTTCTAATGGATATAAGGTTGGCGCATTAAGCTCAACAATTCAGTTGTGGGACGGCAACATAGGTGAAATCATAATTTACAACACTGTTCTTTCTTCTGATGACCGCAAAAATGTGCAACTGTACCTTAGCCAGAAATGGCAAATTCCAGTGGCGGAGGCTCCTTATACCCCTGTATTATGGCTTGATGCTAACGATCCGAGTACGATATTCACAAACCCTAATTGTACTACTCCTGGAACGCCAGTAGATGGTGGCTCTGTAGGATGTTGGAAGGATAAAAGCACAAGTGCCAATAATTTTACTCAGACAACTGCTTTAAAATCTCCAACCAACACCGCGCAACAACCAGTATATAGGATTTATGGCGCAGGAAATGATAATGCTGTAAATTTTCAAACCAATAGTTATCAGTATTTGGAAAAATCTTATAGCGCTTCACTTAACCCGGTGAAAAACACCATATTTGTAGTGTTAAACCGAGTTTTTGGTCTTGCAATTCAACACTCGGCTATTACATCAAGAAATGTTGCAGGCGCAGTAAACACAGGTTACTTTATTTATGCGGATAGTAGTGATTTATGGTCAGGATATGTAGGAGGTAGCGGTGCGACATGGAGTGGTTTAAGCACTAGTGAAGGAATTGTGCAGGGCCAGTTAAAGCTTCTTACATATCAATTCCAGGATAAATCGCAGAGCCTATATGCAAATGGCATTTTACAGGCAACAGGAAATGCGGCTTTTACTATTAACAGCACCAGACCCACAAGAGTTGGTGGCGGAAATACAGAAAGCGCTACAGTAGGAGCCCCATTCACTGGGGATATAACTGAAATTTTAATGTATAATGATATTCTTTCAGATAATAAACGCACATTTGTAGAAAATTATTTAGCAAAAAAATGGTCGATTGATTCTTATGCTGGTGTTCTAGGATTAAAACTTTGGCTGGATGCCCAGGATACCACAACCCTTTATAGTAATAGCAATTGCACAACCGCGGGAGTGCCTGCAAATGGTGGCACTTTAGGCTGCTGGAAGGATAAAAGCGGCAATAGTAACAATGCAGTCGCCACAGATAAGCCAACTTATGTCACAAGTGCATTTAACAGCAAGCCGGCAATAAGGTTTGCCAGCACGAATTACATGAATACTAACCTTTCTGCAATTGCTAACTCTAATTATTCAATACTTGCTGTGGTGCAAAGAAGGTCTGATGTTGGAAATAATTATTTTATTGGTAATAAGTTTTCAGTTTGTGATACAAATTGCGGCCTGCATCTAGGATATCTTACATCCACTAGAGTAAGACTTGATCAAATCAACAATGGACTCACAGAAACCATACCTGCTTATACCTCCCCTATACCAAGCTTATTTGCTGCCTGGTTTGATAGTTCTTCAGGCCATTATATTAATATCGACAATGGAACAATTACAAAATCTAATACTGAAAAAACAGCCCTCATAACAACTGCAGACGCCTGGATCGGCAGGGGGTATATGGCTGCTGCGCAATTTAATGGCGATATAGGTGAAATAATGGTTTATAATACATCACTTTCCAACACTTCCAGGCAGGATATCCAGGACTATCTTGTAAATAAATGGGGACTTAGTTTTTAGAACCTGTAGCGAATTAACGGTTTTGTCATTCCAGAAGCTAGAGAGGCTTCTCATAAAACTGGCTTCTTCAGCCGTTTTCATGAGTTAGCCGAGCTTGCTATCTGGAATCCAGTACTTTATAAACCTAACGAATTAAGAATTTCTGATTTATAAGAAACTGGATTCCAGATATTAATAAAACCTAGGATTTACAAGTAGTAAATCCAATGTTTTCTAAATTCTGGAATGACAGAATTCGTTAATTCGCTACAGACTCTTAGAACCGATTGGTATTTTATTGCAACTTGAAAAGCTATAATAATTTCACTTATATAATCTTTCCACGACTCATAAGCTTCAATGTTTTAACAAAAATCTTGCATTTTTACCATTGCAAGTCTAATTATTTGCAAAATTATTTGGTGAAAAAGCATGATTATATTCCCTGCGATAGATTTAAAAGATGGCAACTGCGTGCGCCTTGAAAAAGGCGAAATGGACCGCGCCACTATATTTAACGAAAGCCCGGCCGCGCAAGGCCAGAAGTTTGAAAAACAAGGCTTTAAGTGGATTCATATAGTAGATTTAAATGGTGCATTTGCAGGCAAGCCCGTTAATATTGAACCTGTAAGGGAAATAATAAAATCGGTAAATATACCCGTGCAACTAGGCGGCGGAATAAGGGATTTAGCAACAATTGAACAATGGCTTTTAGCTGGTGTTTCAAGGGTGATACTCGGCACAATTGCACTTAGAAACCCAGAGCTTGTAAAAGAAGCCTGCAGTTTATATCCAGACCAGATAGTAGTAGGGGTGGATGGAAAAGGCGGAAAAATTGCGGTGGAAGGCTGGGCGGAAACATCCGAAGTTAGCGTTATAGAGCTTGCAAAACAATTTGAAGATGCCGGGGTTGCTGCGATTTTATATACTGATGTGGCGCGCGATGGTATGCTTGGCGGTGTTGATTTATCTGGCACTAAAATTCTGGCTGAATCTGTAAATATTCCAGTAATAGCCTCTGGCGGAGTTGCCGGGATAGAAGATATTAAGGCAATTAAAGCCCTGGAAAACACTGGCATATGCGGTGTTGTAGTAGGCCGCGCCCTTTATGATGGCAGGATTAATATTGAAGAGGCGCTTGAATTGGCGCGTTCGTAGTTCGTGGTTTGTAGTTATTGGAAACCTAAGTAAAATATGGTAATTATACTAAAACTATATTAATTAATAACTACAAACTAATAACCACAAACCACGAACTACCTTATGCTTAAAACCCGAATTATCCCATGCCTTGATGTTAAAGATGGCCGCGTTGTTAAAGGCGTGAATTTTGTAGATTTGGTCGATGCTGGCGATCCTGTTGCGCAAGCTAAAATTTATGATGCGCAGGGCGCGGATGAATTATGTTTCCTTGATATTACCGCATCATCAGATAACCGCGGCACAATTTTAGATGTGGTATCAAAAGTTGCTGAGCAGTGTTTTATGCCACTTACCGTTGGCGGCGGGATACGCACTATAGATGATATCAGGAAGTTATTGCTGGCAGGCGCAGATAAAGTTTCTATTAATACAACAGCGGTAAATAACCCTGAATTTGTAAAAGATGCCTCAAATAAATTCGGGGCGCAGTGTATTGTGGTTGGAATTGACGCAAAACGTGCCAATGGGCGCTTTGAAATTTTCACCCATGGAGGCCGTAACGCAACTGGAATTGATGCTATAGAATGGGCACAGCGCATGGTGGAATATGGCGCAGGCGAACTTCTCCTCACTTCAATGGATAGGGATGGCACCGGCAAAGGCTTTGATAATGAAATCACATCGGCAATAGCTGATAAAGTTTCTGTGCCTGTGATTGCGTCCGGCGGGGTTGGTAGTTTACAAGATTTTGTAGATGGCGTTAAAAATGGCCATGCTTCCGCGCTTCTTGCGGCTTCTGTATTTCATTTTGGCCAGTTTACTGTTAAACAGGTTAAAGAATATATGGAAGAAAATGGTGTTGCGGTTAGGCTCTAATTACTAGTTATATGCAAATTATCTTAAATTCCCTCCAAGATACCCATAATTTTGCTGCCAGCCTTGCCTCACAGCTAAAAACTGGCGATGTAATCTCCCTGAAAGGAGATTTGGGCGCAGGAAAAACCGAGCTTGCCCGCACTATTATACATAATCTTGCTGGAAAAAATACCCATGTTGCCAGCCCTACTTTTAATATAGTACAAACCTATGATACTCCTGGTTTTACCATATGGCATTTCGACCTTTACCGATTGAAATATAGCGAAGAATTAGTTGAAATAGGGCTTGAAGATGCGCTAAATTGTGGTGTTAGCCTAATAGAGTGGCCGGATATAGCAAAAGACTTTCTCCCCAAGGAAATTTTGACAATAAATTTATTTTGTGGCAAGAATGATGAAAGAGTAGTAATGCTGGAAGGAACTGGCAAATGGGCGGAATTTATCAAGAAGGTATCTAATGGATAAACGCGAAGAACTGATAATTGAATTTTTAAGTGCAAATGATTTAGGCAGTGCAAGAAGGGAGAAGCTTTTTTCCGATGCATCTTTCCGTCATTATGAAAGGATATATACCGATGATAAATCCTTAATGCTGATGGATGCCCCGCCTGAAAAGGAAGATATCAGGCCATTTGTAAATATAGATAAATATTTGCGCCGCTCTGGTTTCAGCGCCCCACAAATCCACGCAGAAGATGAAAAGAACGGCTTCTTGCTATTGGAAGATTTAGGCAATGATAGTTATACCAATGTTTTGGCTGGCAGGTCAGCTATTTCAGGCCAGTATAATGAAAAAGATTTATATACCGCAGCAATAGATGTTTTAATACAATTGCACCGCTCCACCCATCCAGAAAAAGTTATAGATTATGATTATTCGTTGCTTATGCAGGAAGCTAGGCTTTTAGTGGATTGGTATCTTCCTAATGTTGGATTTTCCGGTAATATTAAAGAGGCTGCGGAAGAATATATCGAAATATGGAAGGAGCTGTTAAGCGGAGCCAATTTAGAAGAAAAAGTTCCGGTTATGCGCGATTACCATGCAGATAACCTTATGTGGCTGCCGGAGCGTAATGGAGTTGAAAGGGTGGGGCTGCTGGATTTCCAGGATGCAGTTATTGGCCATCCGTGCTATGATCTGGTATCGCTTCTTGAAGATGCGCGCCGTGATGTGGCAGGAAGTACCGTAGATGCATGTATAAAAAGATATCTTAGGAACCGTAAGGCGTTGGATATAAAAGACTTCATGTTATCTTATGCCACACTTGCCGCGCAGCGTAACTGTAAGATAATCGGCATTTTTGCACGTCTTGCAATACGTGATAACAAGCCTAAATATCTGGGCTATATGCCGCGTGTGTGGGGGCATTTGCTCAATGATATTAAACATCCTGAATTATCTCCTCTAAAGAAGTGGTTTAGCAAGGTTATTCCCGCTGCAAAGCGTAAGCCGGAGTCCTTTGTTATTCCAAGCAGGGAGGAAAGCGTTGCCTGATGTAAATATTCCAGATACGGCAATGGTATTTGCAGCCGGGTTTGGCACCAGGATGCGCCCTATAACTAATAACATTCCAAAGTCATTGGTGAAAGTTGCAGGCAAAACCTTGCTTGATTACTCCCTTGATGCGCTTGTGGAAGCTGGAATTAAAAAGGCAGTTGTAAACACGCATTATCTTGCTGATTTAATTAGCCAGCATCTTGCAGGGCGAAAAGATATTGAAATTAAAATTTCGCATGAATCCCCAATAATCCTTGAGACCGGCGGCGGAATTGTTCAGGCATTGCCATTGCTTGGGCAAAAGCCATTTTATGTTACCAACACCGATACTTTCTGGATTGATAAGGATAAGCCTGCGCTTTTAAGGCTTGCGGAAAACTGGAACCCTGAAAAAATGGATGCATTGCTGCTGCTTGCCGATATTAAAGGCGCAATAGGTTATGATGGCAAAGGCGATTTTGACCTTATGCCAGATGGCAGGCTTAAGCGGAATAAAGATGGCGGTGCGTGTAAATTTATTTATTCAGGCCTTATGATTATCAAGCCGAAAATTTTTCATGGCTGCGAGCCTGAACCTTTTTCCATTTTCCGTGATTTTCTTTTTAAAGAAGAAAAATATAACAATGAAGATGGCTCTATGCCGCGCATATATGGGGTGGTGCATAACGGCACGTGGCTGCATGTTGGCACGCCGGATGTGATAAAATTGGCCGAGGATGTTATAGGTAGTTTGGGGTAATTCTTGAGGATTCTAAAAGTTTAAGCGTATGCCACAACCGCAGGATCAACAGGAATAAGGTTTTCAAAGGGATTGCTGAGCGTGGAAAATCCACTTCTCGCCAAATTCAAATTCAATTACCATCGGGTTTCACCTAATGCTACAACAGCGGCTCTTTATATTTATCCTTGTAAAAATAAAGGGCCGTGAGTGAAATTATATTACACAATATAACATACCCGGCGATAGAAAAATAAGTTCCGGTTGCCCCAATCAGCCATTCGCACACCATAGGCGCGGTGCCGCCAAATACAGCTGCTGCAAGATTATAAGCAAGCGCCATGCCGGTATATCGCACCGATGTCGGGAATAATTCCACCAAAACCGCTGGTATTGGGGCGATATAAATTCCCACAATAATTCCAAGTAATATTTCCGCCAGCAAGGCCATTGCAAAAGTTTTTACGCTCATCAGGAAAAATAATGGCACAATCGCAAACATCATTAAAATAGCAGCAAAAACCAATATCGGTTTGCGGCCAATGCGGTCGGAGATGCTTGCACTTATTATCACTGTAATAAGCATTGCAACCATTGCCGAGGTGTTGATTATCAAGGCCTCATCCACAGAAAGACCCAGCTTCTTATGGGTGAAAGAAAGCAAATATACACTTGTTAAATAAAACGGCATGGTTACGCTTATATAAAGAGCAAATGCCTTGAAAATTGTGCCGGGATGCTTAAATAATGCGGTACGCACCGGCTTATCTGATAAATGCCCCTCACGCTTTGCTTCTTCATATGCAGGGCTTTCATCACAGCTTGAGCGGATATATAAACCAATCAGCCCAATAACTACGCCAAGCAGGAACGGCACGCGCCAGCCCCAGCTTCTGAAATCTTCAGGAGATAGCATTTTTACAAATAACAACGCCACAAACGAGCCAAGCAAAAATCCGATTATAAGGCTTACAACAGAAGCAGAGCCAGCAAGGGCGCGGTGTTTTGGAGGGGAATGCTCAACAATATAAGTTATGCAGCCAGAGAATTCACCGCCCAAAGATAATCCCTGGAATATCCTGATTATGGTTAGCAAAATCGGCGCCCATATGCCTATTTGTGCATAGGTTGGGAGTAGGCCAATACATCCGGTTGGAATCGCCATCATGAGTATTGCAATTACAAGCGAGGTGCGCCTGCCATAACGATCGCCAATATATCCGAATAACACCGCACCGAGCGGGCGGAACAGGAATCCTACCGCAAAAACCCCGAAAGTGGCAATAAGCTTGGTTGTCTCATTAGTGCCAGGAAAGAATAATTCGCTTATAATAAATGACATCTGCGCATAAAGTGCATAATCATACCATTCAAGGCCGTTGCCTAGCATGCCGGAAATTATAACTTTACGCAAGGAAGTTGTGCTGAGGTCTGGAGTGGTGGTAGCGGTCAATTTATTAGCCTTATGTATTCGTTTGCTGCTTGGTGTATTGTTCGAGGAAATCCTGCATCTCACACTGATAAGATGCATTATTTCCTTTTGCTTTATTTTTAAAAAATTCTACAGTTACATTGTTTAACGATAATGTTACCTGAATTTTGTCTTCCTTCGGCATTAATTGCGATGGAGCAGGCAGAAAATCTTTTACCCTCTTACCAAGCTGCAAAGGCTCATTAATATATTTTTCTTTTTTCATACACATTGTGATTATTAAATTATCACACAACAAATTAACATCTCTTTTTATAAAGAACGTTTCGTCTTGTCATCATTAAGCTTTCTTAGCATTCTTATGCAACGGGCTTTTCCTGTAACCATAAAAAGCATATACAATTATACCTATGAACGTCCATATTCCAAAGCGTTCCCAAGTGGTTGCAGGTAGGCTTATCATCAAATAACCGCAACTTAGTATCGCGCCAAGCCCCACAAACCAGATTGCCGGGCAACGGAATGGGCGTTTGACATCAGGCTGCGCTTTTCGCAGCACAAGCACCCCAACCGCTACTATTACAAACGCAGATAATGTACCGATATTTGCAAGCTCCGCAATAATATGCAAAGGCGCAAACCCGGCAACCAGAGCAACCACAACGCCTGTAACGATTGTCATGATATAGGGAGTGCCAAAACGTGGATGGATTTTGGCAAATCTTTCCGGCAATAGCTGATCACGCGCCATTGCAAAGAAAATACGTGTTTGACCGTAAATAAGCACAAGTAGCACCGTTGTAAGCCCCGCAATCGCGCCAACTGCAACCAGCACAGAACCAAAATTATAACCTATGGAACGGAGCGCAAAAGCAAGCGGTTCACCGTTATCAAGTAATTTATAGGAAACTATACCTGTAAGCGCACCTGCCACAAGTATATATAAAACTGTGCATATAAGAAGCGAGCCGATTAGCCCGATTGGCAAATCCCGGTTAGGGTTTTTGCATTCTTCCGCAGAAGTTGATACCGCATCAAATCCGATATACGCAAAGAAAATAATTGCAGCTCCCGTTGCAACACCGCCCCAGCCATAAGGCAGGAATGGTTCCCAGTTTGCAACGTCGATATTTGGAGCGGCAAGCGCTAAGAATAATGTTAATGTGCAGAGTTTTACAATCACCAGCACCATATTAAATTTAGCACTTTTGCTAGTACCAAAAACAAGCATAACCGTAACAAATAATGTGATTAGTATTGCAGGCAGGTTCATAATTCCACCATCTTTACCCGGCTCATTCAGCCAGTTTGGGGCATGGGTGTAAGCATATGGCAGGGCGTGACCCGCCGCTTCAAAAATTCCGGTAACATAACCAGACCAGCCGGAGGCAACTGCTCCTGCAGCCACTGCATATTCAAGGATAAGGTTCCAGCCAATAATCCAGGCGGCAGCCTCACCTAGCGCCGCGTAAGTATAGGTATATGCGCTTCCGGCAACAGGCACCATTGCAGCAAGTTCAGCGTAAATAAGGGCGGCAAAAACGCAGGCCGTGCCGGATAATACAAATGAAAACACAATGCCAGGGCCTGCATATTTTGCAGCGCCAACGCCTGTTAGCACAAAAATTCCCATGCCGATAATACAGCCGATGCCGAGTAATACAAGGTCTAACGCACCAAGGGATTTTGTGAGCCTTTTGCGCTCTGAATGCTCAATAATATCAGCTATTGGCTTGATTCTGAATATACTCATTAGCTACCTGCAATTAAAGATTACAAAAGCAAGCTAAAGCGCGCGAAGTTATTTGTCAACCGTTTGCATTGCGGGTCTTACCTACAAATTACAAGCAAGCTGAAGATATGCTTAAATCCAGGCGGTTTAAACCTACGTTTGTTGGATTTCCAACATTTGTAACAACTGGCTTGGGAGGCTGCACTATAGGTTGGAATGGCTGTGGCTTTTTATAAAAAATAATATATATGCCGCCTGTTAAAATCCCCAGCAGGATTCTTTTCCTCTGACGGCGTTTTTTCTTTATCTCAAACTTAAGCGCCATTTTCTCGCTTATGTTAATGCCTGGTTTTATATCGGCTTCATTCAGGCTATCAGCCTTGGCTTCATTGCAATTTTTATGGACAATCTGATAATTGGGAATTCTATCTAACCCACCTTTGGAACGCGGAATTATGTGGTCGATGGTGCTTTTTTTATATGTAACACGTGTGTGGCAAAGCGCGCATAAATATTCCTGCCTTTCCCATAAATAATGCTTAACTGCATATTTATAGGCAAAAGATTCCTGGATTACCCTTATCACATCATCGCTCATACAGCCACCATGGTACGTTGTGCATTTGCAGTAAGATACATTAAGGAAAACCAATTTAGCAAGGGCATTTGAATCGAAAAATGCTATCCCGCCAATAATTTTCCAAAATTTGCGGGAGCCGTGTCTTTCATCAGGTCTTTTATTATCTTGGACTTCATTTTATTAGCTTTATAGCGCTCTTTTAGTGTTCCAAGTATATTCTGGTCTAATTCGCTAAATTCAAGCACAGTAATGGATAGAACTTCTTTAAATGCATCAGGATCATTAATTGCATCACAGCCGTTAATAAGCCTTTTTTCCAGTTCCGGGCGGCGGCCATCCATTTCATACAAATTATAAATATATGCAAAATCATTTATCAATTCCACGCTATCTGGCTTTTCATCCAAACCAAAGGCAACCAGGGATTCCAATTGTTTATTTTTTTGCTTGATATATTTCCTGAATAATGGAAAGTTCTGGTTAAGCGAACCCCATTTTTCTTCAAGCCATAACTCCAGCAATTCTTCATTTGGTTTTTGCTTGCCCTCAAAGAATTTCACCAATTCCTTCTGGTTTTTATTTTCAGGATTTGCCGTGTTTTCTTCTTCAATTTCCATAGCTTCAATGGCGGCAATATTCCCTTCCATCTTTAAACTTAATTCTTCCATTTTTTTATGCAATTCTTCTTCCGATAAATTGCCGGCTTCCATTATTTTGCTTATTTCCTGAAAAAAATAATTCTGTATTTCCGCCTTTTTGGCAATACTTCCTTCAAGCGGGAATAAATCACCCAACTCTTCATCATCTTCTTCTTCAAAATCAGGATATTGCTCGGGAGCATCGCCTTTTGACTTGATAACACGCGGATATTTAGCGCCTTTTTCCTGCTCACCGAAACCAAGAACTTCAATTTCAAACATCCAGTCATCACCATAATCAAATAAAAACAGCATTTTTTGTTTTTCAGTACGGAATGCTACTGATATTGCCGTTTTCTTTACGCCTTTTACGTTGGCTTCCACCTCTCCCATATCAGCAAAAAGCTCGTATCTTTCATCTGAATCATAGTAAGAGCCTGCGGAACACTTACTGTAAAAACCAAAAGCATGGTCAAAATCAAATCCGAATGAATCAATAATCGCAGATGCAAGGTTATATAGTGTGGCACTACTTTTTATTTCAATATCGCGGTAAGTCTTTTTATTAAAAAACAACTTAGCCCTTAGTTTATGAGTGGTAGCCATTTTAACCTTCCGTTTATAATTGGTTGTATAACAAGTTTCATATTTATTTAGCTTGAAATAAAAAGAAAATTCACTCCATTTGCGCAAGGCTAATTCAAGCCATCGTAGCTATCCAACTAAAATAATACCAGATGTAGATTTTACAATAGCAAAATTTAGTTTCTATAAACTTTTTATATATGTCGGATGGGCGGAGGTAACCTTGAAATTAAGACCTCTGCATAACGGTATTTNNCCTCATTATGCAGAGGCCTTAAATTATGAGTGTTGTTACTAGAGGATGTTATTGAGTTAAATTACTGCATAATTCTTACAAATCCAAAAAAGTAAACCTGCCCCGGCTGAACTTAGTAAATTCCAGTGCATTATTATATTGCTCATCCTGCCAGCCGATATCCTTTGGCAATAGTGGGCAGCCCGCATCTTTTAGCGTTTTATGAAGCGCATCATGTGGCAGTATTACCTGAGAGATTTTTTGCTTTATATCCCCCCAGTTATTTTGTAATTTTTCGTTTATTGAATCCAGTTTTTCTACGGTGAATTGTTTTGTTTTATATTCTTCCCGGCATTCTTTTAAGGTACTAGGTTTCAGGTGGCTGTTTTCTGGAAAAATATAATTCTGGCAACTGATTCCTGATTCCTGGAATTTTTCTTCCTGTAATCTCGCCATAGTAAGTGTTGTGATGCCGATTTGTTCACCATGATAGGAGTGGGGCAGGGTGCTTTCAAACATCATTTCCATTGTATGGGCTATCATGTGCTCACCCTGGCTTGCCGGGTAACTTCCCCCCGCTATATACATCCCGAACCCGGAAAGCATTAACGTCTCTGCAAGCAGTCGTATAGTTTCTATGTCCCCATTTACAAGCGCAGCGCTATGCGCAAATAAATCCGCCTCCACTTCTTTTAATAATTGAAAAGGGATATCGGTATAAAATGTATCAAGAAGTAAATGTGAAAGCAGCCAATCGGCCTGCGCAGTGGGACGGCAGAGGGAATCCCCCAGGCCGCTTCTGATTAATCTTGCAGGTGCTTTTGCAAGTATATCAAGATCAAGGAAAATACCTTGCGGCAAATGCGCTTTCAGGGTTTTCTTGTGACCATGCATAATTATAGAAGCATTGGCAGATCCATAGCCATTCATAGATGGCGCTGTGCCGAATACTACATAAGGCTTATCTAGCAGGAAGCTGGCATATTTACATAAATCATTGATAGTGCCACTGCCAACGGCGATAATATAATCACAATCTTTAGCTGCCCTTTTGATAATTTTTATTTTTGTGATATCCGGCTTCACACCGTTTTTAAATATTAACGAATTANNCCGAATTATCATTTGGAATAGCTAGCGAAGCCGCTATCTTAGAGGCAAGAACCGCATGTGTGTTTTCATCGCTTACTATAAGTGCCTTGCCGATCAGCCCGCACTCAAATAATAAATCTTTAGCCTTATTGGCAAGACCAGTATCGATGCGCACGGATTTAACAGGCACATGAATTTTTTGCCCTTCTGCCTGGTATTCACCGTTTATAAGCTGCTTAATTATTTTTAACGACATATTTGCCAGGGGTTACTAGTTGCCAGCTCTTAGTAATAATGCTAAAACCAGCAACCAGCAACCAGTAACTAGTGGCAATCATGAATCAAATAAACTTTATCGGCCTGCAAACCCTATATTTAAAAGAAGTACGCCGTTTTTTGAAAGTATATAACCAAACACTAATCGCCCCGATGGTTACGGCTTTATTATTTCTTGCGGTGTTCCATCTGGCAGTGGGTAACCATGTTCAGGATGTGGGTAACATTCCTTTCGGAAAGTTTATGGCTGCTGGCCTTATTATGATGTCGGTTATGCAGCAGGCTTTTGCCAACACTTCTTCATCCTTTATAATGGGAAAAGTGCTCGGCACATTGATAGACTATCTTATGGCGCCACTTTCCGCTGCGGAAATAACTTTTGGAATGGTTATGGGCGGGGTTACACGCGGCATTATGGTTGGTATTATGGTCAGTATTGGAATCAGCCTTTTCATTCCTATTTCAGTGCATAGTTGGGCGTCTGTGATATTTTTTATAATTGCATCTTCAATGCTTATGTCGCTGCTGGGCATGTTTACCGGAATATTTGCCGAAACATTCGATCAATCAGCCGCTATCACCAGCTATGTTATTACCCCTCTTTCATTCCTTTCCGGCACTTTTTATTCGGTGGCTAATTTGCCTGGTTTCTGGCACGCCGCCAGCCATTATAACCCGTTCTTTTATATGATAGATGGCTTCCGCTATGGCTTAACTGGCTATCACGATGGCAATTTAATGATAGGTGTAGTTTTTATCATAATTATGAATATAGCATTATGGGTTTTGGTGCATAATTTATTAGCAAGGGGTTATAGGATAAAGAATTAACCATGCCTTGCAAACAACCTTAAAATATTGACATTGTGGAGCTATCGTGCTACATTACTTGTAAGTAATTTAGAAGGTAACTTTATGACCACAATTAAAACCTCCAGCATCCATGCACGTATAAAACCTTTGTTAAAACATAAGGTGGAAGCCATACTAGAAAAGCTTGGCATGACCACATCTGAGGCTATTAACCTTTATTTCAGTCAAATTGCCTTGCATAATGGCTTGCCTTTTGATGTAAAAGTTCCCAACAAAACCACTACAAAAGCTATGCAAGACATGATGCTTGGAAATGGAACTAAAACATATAAAACAGTTGCAGATTTACGCAAAGACCTAGAATCTTAGTAGTTATTATGCTGGATATAGAACGCAGCAGGCAGTTTGAGAAAGACTTCAAACTAGCAAAAAAACGCGGTAAGAAATTTGAAAAATTGTGGAATATACTGGAATTACTTTCTAATGGGGAGCCTTTGCCACCACGCTGTAGACCACATAAATTAACTGGCAATATGAATGGTTATTGGGAATGCCATATTGAACCTGATTTTTTGCTTATATATGATTACACCCCAGGAAAGCTTCACCTTCTCAGGCTTGGAGCCCATGCCGATTTATTTAAGTAAGCGTTTTGCTGCATTGCGTCATAACAGTAAATTGATTTTCTATTGACATAGCAGCATATTTTGTACAATACTCCGCACAAATTTTAGTACCATATCTAGATTGTTCATCGAAGATATAGATATGGTATAACCCTTTAGCTTTGGGAGATACGCGGGGTGATAACATCAGTACTACCTGTTTATAACAGGAGCAAATTACATATTGAGCGCGGTGAGGGTGTGTATTTATATACAACCGAGGGAAACCGCTATCTTGATTTTGTTTCAGGCGTTGCCGTAAACTGCCTTGGCCATTGCCCACCTATATTAGTTGATGCCCTTACAAAACAATCGCATAAACTTTGGCATACTTCTAACTTATACCAGATTCCCGGCATGCAGGAATTTGCGGATTTACTCACAAAAAATAGTTTTGCCGATACGGTATTTTTCTGCAATTCAGGTGCAGAAAGCATTGAATGCGCTATTAAAATGATGCGCAAATACCATGATGCTACCGGTAACCCTGATAAATACCGCGTAATAACATTTACAGGTGCTTTCCACGGACGCACACTAGCGGCCATATGGGCAAGCAAGCGCGATCCTTATATGCAGGAAGGTTTTGGCCCGCCAGTTGAAGGATTTGATAATGTGGAATTTGGCGATATCGAGGCTGTGAAAGCTGCTATCACTTCTGAGACTGCCGCAATACTTATTGAGCCTATCCAGGGTGATGGCGGTATCAGGCCAGCGGACGCAAAATTCTTAAAACAATTAAGGCAGCTTGCTGATGAGCATGGCTTATTGCTATGCTTCGATGAAATACAATGCGGAATGGGAAGATCAGGCAAATTATTTGCACATGAATTATATGACGTGATGCCGGATATCGTGACCTCTGCAAAAGGTATTGGCGGCGGCTTCCCGCTTGGCGCTTGCCTTGCTACTGAAAAAGCGGCTGTAGGCATGACCTTCGGCACGCATGGCTCAACTTATGGCGGTAATGCTCTTGCTATGGCGGTTGGACATGTGGTTGTTTCAGAGTTACTAAAACCTGAATTCCTGGCGCATGTAACTAAAATGGGAGAAATATTAAAGCAAGGCCTAGAAGCTTTGGCTACAAAATATCCTGCTGTTATAGTAGATGCACGTGGCCTTGGGCTTATACAGGGCTTAAAGCTTGTGCCAAATAACAAAGAATTCGGCCTTAAACTTGAAGATGAAGGCTTACTTGTGCCAACTGCGGCTGAAAATGTGATACGTCTATTGCCTCCGCTTATTATTAATGAGGCGCATGTGAATGAGGCGCTGGCTGCAATTGAGAGGGTTTGTAAAAGTTATTAAGTTAACCCCCTCACCCTAACCCTCTCCC